>NZ_JAEMQX010000083.1 GCF_016463645.1 Sphingopyxis sp.
GCCGATCCGCTCGTCGATGTCGGGCTGGTCACCGCGATGTGGAACCGCGACGAAAACCTGCCGCTGGGCTTTGCGTTCGTCCAGCGCGTGTCGAACGTCGCGGGGGTGGTCGGTGGCGCCGACCTCGCGCGGCGCTGGGCGCATGTGACGGGCCTGTCGATCGAGCATCTTGGCTATTTCCAGGCTTTCGCGCTCTGGCGCCTCGCCGCGATCGTCGAGGGCGCCTATGTCCTGTTTCGCGAAGGGCAGGTCGACGGTCCGTATGAACGCGGCCTCGAACATGATGTGCCGGCGTTGCTCGACGCCGCGCAGCGGATCGCGCGCGGGGAGGGGATGGCGTGATGGACGCGACGATGATGCACGAGCCGCTGGGCACTGCGACGATCTTCGCGCACGGCGAACGCATCCACGCGACCAGTCGCATCGGCCGGTTCGACGGCGAGCAGGTGATCTGGCGCAGCTTTGCGGAGATCGCCGAACGCGCCCGCCGCCTTGCGGCAGCGCTGCGCGCCGCGGGCGTGGGGCCGAACACGCGCGTCGCGACGCTCAGCTGGAATGATTTTGCCCATTTCGAGGCCTATCTCGCGGTGCCGGCGATGGGGGCGGTGCTCCATACGCTCAACCTGCGGCTGCACCCCGACCAGATCCGTTTCATCATGGCCGATGCCGAAGACGCGCTGCTGATCGCCGATGGTCCATTGCTCGCCGGGCTTTTGCCGCAGGTCAATTCGCTGGACGCGCTGAGGCACGTCATCGTCACGGGCGATACCGTCGGGCTCGCCGGACTGGAAAAGCCCTGGACGCGCCATGAGGATTTTATTGCCGGCCATGCACCACTCGCCGAATTTCCGGTGCCCGACGAAATGGCCGCGGCGGCAACCTGCTACACCTCGGGGACGACCGGCAATCCCAAGGGCGTCGTCTATTCGCATCGCACGATCTTCCTGCACAGCCTGGCGTCGATGGCGGCCAACGCCTTTGCGCTCAGCGACCGCGACACGATCCTGCTGCTGCCGCCGATGTTCCATGCCAATGCGTGGGGGCTCCCCTATTCGGGCTGGCTCGCGGGCGCCGATTTCGTGCTGCCGGGGCCGCATCTGCAGCCCGAGGCGATCCGCCGGATGATCCGCGCCACCGCGCCGACCTTTACCGCCACCGTGCCGACGATCCTCAACGACCTGCTCCGCGCCGATGGAGCCGACCCGGTCGACATGACGAGTTTTCGTGTCATCGTTGCCGGTGGATCGGCGGTTTCGGAGGGGCTGATCGCGGAGGTCGGGAGCCGCTGGAATGTGCCTCTTGTCCAGGGGTGGGGAATGACCGAAACGAGCCCATTGTGCGTGCTGTCGCATCCGGCCGCCGATACCACGGGCGAGGCGGCGCGGCATCTGCGCGCGAAAAGCGGGCGCCCGGTCGCCGGCGTGTCGGTGCGGCTGGTCGACGACGCGGGCAAGCCGGTCGCCGAGGACGGCAAGAGCGTCGGCCGGTTGCAGTTGCGCGGGGCATGGGTCGCACGCGGCTATCATCGCGGCGCGGGCGCCGATGTGCTGACCGCCGACGGCTGGCTCGATACCGGCGATGCGGGGACGATCGACGAACGCGGCTATGTCCAGGTCACCGACCGGATGAAGGATCTGATCAAGTCGGGCGGCGAATGGATTCCGTCGGCCGAGCTCGAGAACCATGTAGCCAGCCTTGCGGGTGTCGACCTGGCCGCGGTGATCGGCGTCGCCGATCCGCGCTGGGAGGAGCGGCCGCTCGCCATCGTTACGACCACCGACGGTGCGCGTCCCGATTTCTCGGGCCTGCGCCGCGCATTGCAGGACCGCGTCGCGCGTTTCTGGATACCCGAATACTGGGCGCACGCCGACACTCTGCCGTTGACCAGCGTCGGCAAGATTGACAAGCAGGCGCTACGCGAGGCCGTCGCGACGGGCAAAACGGCTTTTGAAAGGATTGATGAATCTTCATGAACGCACCGTCGTCGATGAAGGGCAAGGCCTCGCTGCGCGAGGTAACAGAGGTCCCGCCGGCTCCCGCCAAGGTGCGCGCCAAGCCGCGCGCCGTTCGCCGCACGCAGGCGGAGCGCACCGCGCTGTCCGACGCCCGCATGTTCGACGCGGCGATGCAGCTGATCGTCGAGCAGGGGACGCACGCGACGACGCTGAAGGAGGTCGGCGAACGCGCCGGCTATTCGCGCGGGCTCGCATCGAGCCGCTTCGGATCGAAGGATGCGCTGTTCGGGCAATTGGTGCTGCACTTCAACACAAGCTGGACGCGCGAACTGGCGAACAAGGTCGGTACGCGCGGCGGCGCGCAGGCCTGCCTTGCCGCCTTGCGCGCGGTCGAGGGATTTCTGGCGAGCCACTCGGGTTATATGCAGGCGATGTATATCCTGTGGTTTGAATCGATCAGTTCGCACAATGAGGTGCGCGATCATCTCGCCGCCTACCACGAGATCTATCGCAGCGACGTCGCCCACTGGGTCGAAGAGGGGATCGCCGGTGGCGAGATCGACGCGTCGGTCGATGCCGAATGCTATGCCTTCGGCTTTTGCAGCTTCATCTTCGGGACGATCTATCAATGGCTCGTCGCCCCCGACAATGTCGATCTGCCGAAGCAGTTCGAAGCCTATCGCCGCTCGACCGCGAAGGCCTTCGGGATCGCCTACTGATTCTTTCGACTGTTCCTGTTTAGATCAATAAAGACAGTGGTTTAGATGATCCTGTTTGCGCTTGATTTTTCATTTGCTAGACGCTAACAAATAAATTCAGGCGATGCTGGTGAAGGCATCGGAGATATTGGGAGAGCTGGCTTGGCAAAGGCTGTCGAACCGCTGCCGTTGCGGAGCACGTTAGCCCATTCGGCCGACAAAATGGCGCCAGGGCGTACCGGCCTGGGCGTGTGCCATCGCGCCATCGCAGAAAAGTCCATCGGATGAGCTGCGCGGCTCGCATCGACGGGAGTTTGATGCGGCCGGTGCTCGAAGGCGTGCGCGTCATCGAACTCGCCGGGATCGGTCCGGCACCCTTCTGCGGCATGATGCTGGCCGACCATGGCGCCGAGGTGATCCGCATCGACCGGCCGGGCGGCAGCGATCCGTTGTCGCAGGATCAGGGGCGCGATGTCCTGCTCCGTTCGCGGCGGTCGATCACGCTCGACCTGAAGCGGCCCGAGGCGGTCGAGATCGTCGCCCGGCTGGTCGAGACCGCCGACGGCCTGATCGAGGGGTTTCGGCCCGGAGTGGCCGAACGACTGGGGATTGGCCCCGACGTCCTGATGGCGCGTAACCCGGCACTGGTCTACGGCCGGATGACCGGCTGGGGGCAGGACGGCCCGCTGGCCGACAAGGCGGGGCATGATCTCAATTATATATCGATCAGCGGCTGCCTTGCTGCATTGGGCGCCGAAGATCAGCCCCCGATGCCGCCGCTGAACCTGATCGGTGATTATGGCGGCGGCGGGATGATGCTGGCGTTCGGATTTGTGTCGGCGCTGCTCGCGACGCGGCAGAGCGGCGCGGGGCGTGTGATCGATTGCAGCATGGCCGACGGCGCTGCGGCGTTGATGGCGGGCATGTGGTCGCTGCGGCACAATGGCATGTGGGACCGCGGGCGCGGCCAAAACCTGCTCGATGGCGGCGCCCCCTTTTACGCCTGCTATGCCTGCGCCGATGGACTTTTTATCGCGATCGGCGCGATCGAGGCGCAATTCTATGCGCGGCTCATCGATGCGCTCGGGCTGGCTGGCGATCCGCTCTTCGTCGCGCAGCACGACCAGTCGCAATGGCCCGCGATGAAGGCGCGGCTCGCCGGGATTTTCGCCAGCGGACCCCGCGCGACCTGGACCGCGCGGCTGCAACAGCGCGATTGTTGTTACAGCGAAGTGCTGACGATGGACGACGCGCCGGCGCACGAACACAGCCGCGCGCGGGGCAGCTATGTCGAGGCCGATGGCTGGACGCAGCCGCGCCCCGCGCCGCGCTTCGCGGACACCGACATCGTCGCGCCCAGAATGTGGCGCCGCGATTCCGATCGCGCGGCGATCCTCGCCGAGATCGGAGCGGTGGACCCCGATCGCGTGGCGGCGGGACAAGAACTTTGGAAGAACAGGATGAGCGCCGGATAAGGCGCCGTCGGATTTGTGGAGAGTGTGACAGATGACTACGAACGACAAGGCGAGCGGGACTGCTGTGGACTATGACGCGATCGTGATCGGGGCCGGTTTCGCGGGCCTCGCGCTGATCCATTATATCCGCGAGCTCGGCCTCTCCGTCCGCGTATTCGACCGGGCATCGGATATCGGCGGCACCTGGACCTGGAACCGCTACCCGGGCGCCGCGACCGACAGCGAGAGCTATTATTATTGCCTTACCTTCTCGCCCGAGCTGCTGCAGGAATGGTCGTGGACGAAGCGCTATCCCGGCCGCGAGGAAACCCAGAATTACATGCGCTTCGTCGCCGACAAGTGCGACATGTGGCCGCACATCCAGCTCGATACCGAGATCGTCGAGGCGCAATATCTGGCGGAGCGCGGATGCTGGCAGGTCACGACGGGCGACGGCGACATCTTTACCTGCAAATATTTCATCAGCGGCATGGGCATGATTTCGGAGCCGATGATCCCGAAGATCCCCGGCATGGATCGTTTCAGGGGACCCATCTTCCATTCCTCGCGCTGGCCGCACGAAGGGCTGGATTATGCCGGCAAGAAGGTCGGCATCATCGGCGCCGGCGCCACGACCGTGCAGATGCTGCCCGTCGTCGCCGAAACCGCGGGCAGCGTGACGGTATTCCAGCGCACGCCCAATTATGTCCTGCCGGCGATGCAGAAAGACATGACCCCGGAGTGGGAGAAGGAGATCAAGGACAATTACCCCGCGATCGTCGCCAAATGCCGCAACCATGTTTTCGGCATGGCGTTCGACAGCCCGGTGGGCCGCAACGTGATGGATACGGCGCCCGAGGAGCGGCAGCGTATCTTCGAGGAAAACTGGACCGGCAGCTTCCGCTGGGTGTTCGAGACGTTCGACGATCTGCTCGCCAGCCCCGAGGCCAACCGGATCGCGGGCGACTTCATCGCTGCCAAGATGCGGGAGCGCGTCAACGACCCCGTGCTCGCCGACCTGTTGACGCCAAGCTTCGATGACTATCCGCTGTTCGCCAAGCGCCCGCCGCTCGACCACGGTTATTTCGAAGCTTTCAACCGCGACAATGTGCACCTGGTCGACATCAGGAAGCAGGAACCGCTGGTCGAGATCACCGAAACCGGCGTGCGCACGACACGCGCCGACCATGAGTTCGACATCATCGTGCTGGCGACCGGCTTCAAGGCCTATACCGGCGCGCTCGAAGCCTTTCCGATCCGTGGCAACGGCGGGCAGACGCTCCGCGAAAAATGGCAGGAGCAATCGGCGTGCATCATGGGCGTCTGCGTCGCGGGCTTCCCCAACATGTTCACCGTCACCGGGCCGCAGGCGCCCTTCGCCAACCTGCCGACCTCGATCGAACAGAACGCCATCTGGATCTCGCGCTGCATCGGCAAGATGGAACGCGAGGGGATGGATATTTTCGAACCGCGCGAAGAGGCCGAGCGCGAATGGACCGCGGCAACGGCGGATATCCACGGCCAGACGCTGATGAACGAAGGCGACAAGGTCAATTCGTGGATGATGGGCGCCAACCGCGACGACAAGGGCGCGCGCGTTCTCATCTATTTCGGCGGCGCCAATCTCTATTATGACGCGCTGGACAAATCGGCTGCCGAAGGCTTTCCCGAACTGGAGTTCAAAAAGCTGTCGGCCGACATATGCGCTGTCGCAGCGAGTTGAGCCGCCGCGATCATATCCATCGGCCGTGCGGCGGTTTCGTCAACACAATGGTCCGCGCCGCGTTCGTCAACCCGCCAGCCAATTGATCGGCGCGACATTGTCCGCTTTTCACGATTCATGCCCGAAGCTGACCGTCTCAAGCCGGCCGTCCGCGATTACCCTCGAGCAAATTGCAGGGGCGTAACTCGCGGTCCATGCTCCGGTAATCCTGCCGGCGCTATCCCGCCTGTCGTGCGACAGGAAAAATGATGTGCCGCTGCCGATTTCCCGATCCGAACTCGACGAGCGCACCTGCCGGCTGATCTGCCCGATCGCCGCCGCGATGGTCGGTGTGTGTTTGACCGGGATCGGCATCCTGCAGGTCACAATCAGCGTTGCGCGCCGCACCACGCTTGCCGATGACTTGTTGTCGATCGACGCGCTGCTTTTCCTGACCGCAATGCTGTCTTCCTATTTTGCCTTGCGGCTGAATTCATCGCGGCGGCTGCACCGGCTCGAACAGCTCGCGGACGCCAGCTTCATTGCCGGCATGCTTTTGACGACGATCGCCTGCTTCGTCATCACCTATGCCGTCCATATCTAGGGAGCGCGATTGCTCGCAGCGACCGGCAAGGTCAGGCGGACGAGGAGGCCGCGCGGATCGTTGGCCTCGAGCCGCATCGTCCCGCCGTGCAGATGCGCGATCGTTTCGACGAGCGACAGGCCAAGCCCCGCGCCGGTTCCGCCGCGCGCGGGATCGAGGCGGACGAAACGCTGCACGGCTTCGACGATCTGGCTTTCGGTGAGGCCCGGGCCGTCGTCGGCGACCGTGAGGCTGATCGTGCCGCCTCCGGTGTCGCGCGCCCCGATCCGGATCGCCGAGCCGCCGGCGGCATATTTGAGCGCATTGTCGACGAGGTTCGAAAGCGCCCGCACGAGCAGGTCTCGGTGCGCGCGAACACGCAGGTCGGCGGGGGCATCGACGACAATCGCAAACCCGCCATCCTCGGCAAGCGGTCCATAGACTTCGGCCATGTCGTCGAGGAGCGGAGACAGGAGAAAATCGGTGAACTGGTCGCGGCCGATACCGGCCTCGGCACGGCTGATCTCGAGCGCGGTGTCGAGCAGGCGGTGCAGCGCATCGGCTTCCTCGATCGCCGCCCCGATCGCCAACCGGGCCTCGGCATCGCTGGTGCGTCCGAGCCCCTGTTCAAGTCGTGCCTTCATGCGCGAAACCGGCGAGCGCAGGTCGTGCGCCATCGAATCGGTGATCATGCGCAGCTCGCGTACAAGCCCCGCGATACGGCCGAACATCGCATTGATCGAAACCGCCAGCCGGTCGAAGGCATCCCCGGTTTCGTCGTGCCTGACGCGCGTGTCGAGCCGGCCGCCGACAAATTCCGCGGCGGCTTCGGAGAAGACGTCGATCCGGCGCGCCAATATCCACGTCACGAAAGCCGCCATCACCCCGGCGATCACGATGCCGACGGCCAGCGCATAGAGAAAGGCTGCCTCGCTGGCGTCGGCAAGCTGGCGTTGCGCGTCGAGCGTCTCGCCGGTGAGCAGGGCTTCACCGCCCGGAAGTTTCGTGGCGAGCACGCCCATCGGCTTCGTGGCGTCCGTGGTTTCGGCATGCAGCGGGATTTGCTGCCATGGCGTTTTATCGGCGATGGACGACGGCCATTCGCGCAGATTGCCCGCGATCACCCGCCCGTCGGCGCCTTTGAGCAGCACGATGAAGTTGCGGTCGTCGCGGACCTTCAGACGATAGTCGATCGCCTCGACAAGGCCTTGCAAACCCTGCTGACGATATTCGCCGAGCAGATCGTCGCGCGCGACTTCGGCCGCGGTTCGCGCGTCGGCGACGATCGTCGCGGCAGTGAAGCGGTGAATGACCGCGAGACCGAGCGCGAGCGCCGCGATCTGCGCGAGCACGAGCATCAAGGTCAGGCGGACGATCGTGCTGTTGAATTTCCCTCGCGCCACGCGGCCTAATCCGAATTGCCGAGCATATAGCCTGCGCCGCGAATGGTGTGGACCAGCGGCTTGTCGAAGCCGTCGTCGACTTTGCGGCGAAGGCGGCTCACATGGACGTCAACGACATTGGTGCCGGGATCGAAATGATATTCCCAGACGCCTTCGAGCATCATCGTCCGCGTCACGACCTGATCCTTGTGGCGCAACAGATATTCGAGCAGCCGGAACTCGCGCGGCTGGAGATCGACGCGTTTTCCGGCGCGCGTCACGCGGCGATTGAGCAGGTTCATCTCGAGGTCCTCGCACGCCAGCATCGTCTCGACCGCCGTGCCGCCCGACGGCCGCGCCATCAGCAATTGCAACCGTGCGAGAAGCTCCGAAAAGGCGAACGGTTTGGTGAGATAATCGTTCGCGCCCGACGTCAGTCCCTCGACCCGCGCGTCGACCGCGCCGAGCGACGAGAGAATGATCACCGGGGTCGCGATTTGCGCCGCGCGCATCGCGGCGAGCACCGCCATGCCGTCCATGCCGGGCAGCATGCGGTCGAGGATGATCGCGTCATAGCCGCCGCCGGTTGCGTGAAAAAGGCCGTCGCGTCCATCTGCGGCATGATCGACGACAAAGCCTTCGCCGGTCAGGCTTTTGCAGATGAAATCCGCTGTCGTGCGGTCGTCCTCGATGACCAGTATCTTTCGCGACATTACGGCGGTTCCCACGCTAGCGGCGCATCGCCGGTGCGGCCTTATACCGACTCTGCTCCGCTTCGCGAAGATCAAGGCTCGCTTCCCTGATGCCGCCGGCCGACCGCCGGTTTTTCGCGGCGGGACGCGAGACGATATGGTGCACCGCAGCGATTCCGAAAGCGAAGGCCATGCCGCGCGGCCCCGCAATATAGCGCGGCTCCCAGTGCGTTGCGAATTTGGCCTTGTAGCTTCGCAGCCCCTCGAACCCGTAAAGACCCTCGCCGTGGCGAAACAGAAAGGCGGCGCCTCGTGCCCATATCGGTGCGAGCTTGCGCCCGTCGATCCCCGACAGCGGGGCGATCCCGAGAGTGAACCATCGATAGGCTTCGCTCTGCGCATGCTGAATCAGGCGAAGGAACAGGAAATCCATCACGCCATAGGGAACATCGCGCAGGTGGCGCATGAGATCGACCGAAATCTCTTTGCGGTTCGGCGTCGACAGGATGTTGGCAAAGGCGATGATGCGTCCTTCGATGCGAACGACGGCGCAGGGGAAATTCCGCATGTAATCCGCATCGAAGCTGCCGAGGCTGAACGCTTTTTCGCGTTGCTTTTTCGCGTCGAGCCAGTCGCTTGATACCGCCTCGAGTTCGGCGAGATGGTCCGGAATATCGGCCGCGGCGACGATGTCGAAGGTGGCGCCCGCCTGAACCGCCCGGCGCTCTGCATGGCGCAGCGCCTTGGCATGCGGACCGGCGAGCGAGAAAGCGGCAAGGTCGACCCGGGCCTCTTCGCCATATTTGACGATCGACAGCCCCAGATCGATCGCCAGCGGAAGGCAGTTGGCGCTGATCTGATAAAGGAGAACCCGGCCCTGCGCGGCGTCGGCGCGTTCGCGCAATCGCCAGAGCAGGTCGGGCCAGCGTTGCTCGCACCCGACCGGGTTGCCCATCACGATCCAGTTCGCGCCCTGCACGCGGTACATCAGAAACGCATCGCCTTCCCCGGCGAGGAGGAACTGCTTGTCGCCGGTCCAGGCGAGGAAGGCGTCGGCATGATCGGCCACCGCCATCGCGGGGCCGAGCCGGTCAAATGAAATGTCCCTGTCGCGTGCGGCGCGCGGCGACGGGGCGAACAGCCGCCAGAGGGCGAGGCCGGCGACCAGCACCGCGATGCCGAACAACGCACGCAGGAAGCGCGGCGCATCGCCATTGAGGGTGAACTGCCACCACAGGCTGCTCGTATAGGCGACGTGTTTGTAGGCGAAAAAGCCCGCGAAGGTCGATGCCATGACCGCCGTCAGCGCCGCGACGACCCATCCGGTCGACAGCGGGGCGTCGAGCAGCGACGTCGCGCGATAAAAGGCGGGCCGGCTCCACTGGAGCGCGGCGCATATCGCCGACAGGATCAGCGCCTCCTCATAATCTCCGCCCTTGGCTAGCGAGAAAATGATCGCGGCGACAAGCAGGGTTCGCGTTGCGATGAACGCGCCGTCGAGGCGGCGGAGCAATCCGGGGGCGAGAAACAGGAGCAATGTTCCCGACAGGCTGGCGGCGATATGCGATGCCTCGACAAAGGGCAGCGGCAGGAAATGCCGGAGTTCGTGCATGCGGGCAGCGTCGGCGGGTGTCGCCCCCGACAGCAGCAGGATCAGTCCGCCGGCGAATACCAGTGCCGCGAGGAACGGCGGTGCAAGGTCGCGAAGCAGCGATTGTCCGGCCTCCGCCATCCTGCGCGCCGGGCGGCGCCAAGATTTGCTCTCGTGCCAGGCGAGGAGCAATGCGGCGAGCAGGAGCGGCACCAGATAATAGATGACGCGATAGGCGAGCAGGGCGGCCAGCAGCTGTGCCTTGTCGCTGGGGACCGCAGCGATCACCACCGCCTCGAACACACCGAGCCCGCCGGGGACGTGGCTGATCAACGCGGCGATGATGGCCAGCGCATAGCCGAGGAAAAAGGCCGGAAAGGCGGCGGGATCGGGTGCCGGCAGCAGGACGAACAGCGCCGCGCTCGCGGCGGCGAGGTCGAGCGCGGCGACGGCGGTCATCGCGGCGCTGCGCCTCGCGCCGGGCAGCGGGGTTCGCCATCCGCCGATTTCGATCGCTTGCAGCCCGAAACGGCGCAGCAGCAACGGAATGAGGCACAGGGTCAGCACCGCCAGCCCGGCGAGATGGAGCCAGTGAAGCGAGAGCCCCCAGTCGAAGACGGGCATAATCTGCACACTCGTCGCGGCGGCGAGACCCGCCAGAAGGACGACGCCGTTCCAGAAACTGAAGCTGGCCAGTGCGATCACACTGCCGACGTCGCCGCCGCTGAGGCCCGCAGCACGATAGATACGGTAGCGCGCCGACCCGCCGGTGAGCAGCGCGAGCCCCAGATTATGGCTGAGCGTGTAGCTGGTGAAGGAGGCGAGCGCCCATGTCCGCCAGGGCAGCGGCCGGTTTATGGTCTTGAGCGCGAAGCGGTCGTAGAGCGTCAGCATCGCATAGCTTGCGGCGGTCAGCAGCAGCGCCGCGCCGATCTGGCCCGCCGACAGCGCGTCGAAGGCGCGGCGAATTTCGTGCGGCCGAACCGAATGCAGCAGGCCGAACAATGCGGTGAGGCCGAGCGCCGCGACGATCAGCGCGGCGCCGATCGACAGGAAGCTCCTGTTGTGCCGGATCCATTCGATGGCGTTTTCGAGCAACATCATTTGCGGGTCCAGTCCTGTCGCTTGCAGATCAGCCCGCCGAGGATGCAGCCCGATATGCGCAGGCTGTCCGGCGTGCGGAGTTCGATCGTCGAATAGAATCGACGTCCCTGGTCGGGAACATAGACGCGGCCCGTCCAGCGGCCGGCGCCGCTCGCCCGATAGTCGCTGAGCAATTCGGTCCCGACGAGCGTGGTCACCCCCGCGTCGCGGGCATCGGCGATCGCCTTGGGGGCCGCCCATATGATGTTGCCGCACAAAAGCTGTCCGCAATGGCGCGTCTGGACAAGGATCGTGCCCTTGGGGTTTTGCCACAGCCCGATCGGCGTCGCTGGCGTTGCGGCACCGGCGCCGTTGCCGGCGATCAGGAACAATGCCACGGCGAGAGCTCTCATTCATTCGCTCCTTGCTGTCCGAGCACCGCCGATGGCGGGCAGGATTGCGGCTTCGAGCGCATGGTCGTCGAATTTCAACCGGTGCCCACCGGGCAGAGTGACGTGCCGAACGTTCGGCATCCGCAATTCGGGGCACAGGCTGCCCGCTTCGTCGGCGCCGTGGATGCAGGTCACCGGTACCCAATTGAGCTGCGATGCGGTCGGCCAGGCGCGCTGGTCGGGGATTTCAAGGCCTGCGAGTTCGATCGGCGAGGCGCGGAAGATGATATCCTCGCCGGGGACGACCAGCACCACGGCCCGGATCGGCTGCCGGTCCCCTGCCGAAAATTGCGCCAGACCGGCGTGCAGCATGTCGGCGCCGAACGACTGACCGATCAGCACGACCTGCCTCGTCTTCGCAAGCTTCATCGCTCGCGCCATCGCGATACGGATCAGCCGCGCCGCGTCCTGCGCGGTCCGGCGCGTCGAGAAATAGGTCAGCGAATTGACCGTGACGATCGCATAGCCGCGGGCATGCAGTCGCGCCGCTATTTTCGGTGTCATCCCGACGCGATTGCCCATGTCGCCCGACAGCATGACGATCGCGGGCCTTGCTGGACCGGTGCCGGCGGCCGGCGTGTCGCCGAACAGCGGGCCGTTATAATAGCCCGCACGCAAATAATATGCCGACGCGGCGATGACGGACACGAGCGCCAGGGCGAGAAGCCATTTTTTCATGCGGTTTGTTGCGCGGCCGGTCGTCATCGCGGGCAGTCCCTTTGTTTCCGGGGGCGACAATAGGATCCTGTGCGCGTCGGGAAGCTGGCTCGCGGATTACGATATTGTCATGTCGCGGCCATGCCCCGGTTGGATCGCGGGGTATAGCAAGAGGATGTCCAAGGCGGGGACCTTCCCCCTGAAACCTCTCGCCGGGTTCCCGTCTGGACATCCGGTTCGTCGCATCCGCTGTCATGCGGATCCATGGAGTGAAGAATATGGCCAATTTTCGTACCCTGGTCGGCCTCGGCCTTGTATCGACGATGATGATCACCGCACCGGTCTTTGCGTCGACCGCCACCGCCAAGCCCGCCAAGCCGGCGATCGCCGCCAAGGCGTCGACGGCCTCGACCTCGAAGCGCGCGGTCCGTACGCATCCCGCCAAGGCGGCGCACGGCACCGAGAAGAAGGGCGCCTACTGACAGCGCGTATCACACGATGAACAAGCGGGACTGGAGGGGCCGATCCCGGCACCCGCGCGCCCCGACCAGACCCGCCGTCCGGCTGGTTCCCACCTTGCGGGAACCGGCCGGTTCGCCCTGCCTGGCGCACGGAGATAGCGAGGCGTTCGGCATGCTGATGGCCCCGGAGATCGATTGTGTGATAGTGGGCGGTTCATGGCTGCATGGCCGCGGGGGTTTTATTTTCTGTCACCGGCGCCTTTTCGACAGCCGCTTTCGCGGCTCGACCATCATGCCACTCGAGAAGGCGGCCGGGGAAGCCTGATCGGCCGCACGAAGGGCGGCATGAACACCAGGCTTCATGCCGTGACCGTCACGGAAGAGTCGTCAATCCGCCGTAACCGCCGTCCAATGGCAGGGCGCGGGCGAGGTCCCGCGGCGCGCGAGGAAAAGTGAGTGATCGTCGAAGCCCCGGGCGCGGCCCCTGTTACCGGTACCGGCGACTCCGGATCAGACCGCGTAGGCCGCAACCTCCTCCTCGTGGAGGACGATCGATCCGGAACTATGGTTCCCATCCCGGAACCAATGTGATCGAAGTTTATATCAGCAGTCTCCGCAAGGAGATCGACAGGCCAAGTCTTGCCCCGCTGCTGCATGGCGTTCGCGGCAAAGGTTGCCGGTTGGCGGTTTTCCCATGATCTTGCGTGCGGCCCTGGGAGCCGATTTCCGATGACCGGGCGATTCCGGCTCGCTCCCTGGCGCTCGACCAGCGGACGTTTCGTGCTTCTCAACCTCGCGCTTTGCCTGGCTTGCGTCGGGCCGATGCTCGCCTATGTCTACTTCGAGATAGACCGCATCATGCTGGCGGAATTCCAGAGGCCGCTCGAATACCGGCAGGGCAATCTCGTCAATCATTACGATCGGGGCGGCATCGCCGAACTGCAGGCCTCTGTCGCGAGTCGCGCCAGCCGGGCGTTTCAGGATCAGACGGCGGTCCTCCTTGTCGATGCGGAAGGCCGCAAGCTTTCCGGCAATCTGGCGGCGTGGCCGGAAGGGCTGGCCGCGCCTCGGGACTGGACGCCCGCGCTGCTTCGCCGCGACGGCGCGCATCGCGCCGAGGAATTTCTCGTGTTGACGACCCGCCTGCCGAGCGGACACCGGCTGCTGCTGGGCGGGCTTCTGGATAATCGCAATTCCATGCGGACGACATTGCTGCGCGGTCTTTTCGCAGCGCTCGCGCTGGCGATCCCGATCGGCCTCGTCGGCAGCCTCTTCGTCGTGCGCGAAATGAACCGGATAGTGGCGGCGATTTCGCACGTGGGCGAGCATGTTGCCGACGGTGACCTTGGACATCGTGCCGAAATCGACGGGAGCGGAGATCCGGTCGACCGCCTCAAGATATCGCTCAACGCGATGCTCGACCGGATCGAGCGGCTGGTCGAGGAACATCGAACGCTGACCGATGCGCTCGCCCACGATCTCCGCTCGCCGCTTGCGCATATTCATATCCAGGTCGCGCAGGCACTCGGCGAGGCGGAGGGAGCCCACCACAGGCCGCGGTTCGAACTGATCGGGCAGGAACTCGGCCGGGTTCTCCAGATGATCGAGGGCGCGCTTGAAATCAGTCGGGCAGAGGCGGGCATAGGGCGAGGCGAATTTGAATGTTTCGACGTCGGCGAGATGATGAACGATCTGTGCGAAATATATCAACCGGCGGCGCTGGAAAGCGGCGTCAAAATGACCGCCGCGCTGGATTCCGGCCTTTCCGTGCTCGGTAACCGGGGACTCGTAGCTCGTGCGGTCGCGAACCTGATCGACAACGCGCTTAAATATGGCGCCGAGGGAGGTGAAATCTCGCTCGAAGCGAGCGGGACGGAGGAAGACGTCCTTCTCGCTGTCGCCGATCGCGCGAAGGGCATACCTGCCGCCCGGCAGGCCGAAGCGTTGCGCCGGTTCGGCCGCCTCGACAGCGCGCGCAGTTCGGTGGGGAGCGGCCTCGGTCTTAGCCTGGTCTCGGCGGTCGCATCGCTCCATCGCGGGACGTTCAGCCTGCAGGACAATCGTCCGGGCCTGCGAGCCTTGCTCGCATTGCCGCGCGAAAGGTCAATCGCTTCTGGCGGCGACGAATGCGACGGATAGCTCCGGCTCAATGGGAGACCGTCGTTCGCGACCCTTACAACAAGCGAATTGGCGAGCATCCGCTTTCTGCATGCCGTGAATGGAAGCAGGCCGGCCGCCAGGGCCAATGCCCTGTTTCGCCTGGCCGAGCAGATCGTCGATCCCGTCGATGACAAAATGGGCTGCGGGCGACCTGGCCTTTCTTCCTCGGACAGGTTCAGATGGGGGAAGCCATGCCCGATCGGATGCAATCGGCGTTGACAAAGGTGCCCGCGGTGACGCTGGAATTCTGGACCATCAAGATATTGGCCACGACCTTCGGCGAATCCGCTGGCGATACGGGACGCGCTTTACCGCCGCGGACGAAGCGTGCGAAATGGCCGGCCTCTCACGGCTTCCTTTACTTTGCCGTAGCCTGTGCTAGCGCTGGCATAACGAGGCCGACGATCGCAGGAAGAGGGACCATCGATATTCGCGCTTCACGCGGTGCGGTGATGCTCGGGCTGGAGATAGCGGCGGCCTCGCTCGCGAGCCCGCCCGCGTATTCCCGCAGAGTTCGGGCAAGATTCCCGTTCCCGCTTTCGAACAGCACTCGACTCGAGAAGTCCCGACCGGGATGCTGACCGGCGTGTTCAACGGCAATGGGGCGCGAACGCACCGGCGGATGCACGCCGTCACCGCCGAGGAATCGTGGCTGAAGTTTCCGCTGACCTTCGCTGTCGACATCATTTATCACCACCGGACGATCTTCACCGTTCCGCTGGTCGAAGCGGCGAGTTTCGAATCCGAACGCACGCGCCGCGCGGCGGCGGCCATCGAGGCATCGGGTGCGGCGGTGCGGGTGAAGGGGGGCAGGGTTCGAATCTTGCGTCGAACGCCCGGCTCCCTTGCCATCGAGGATTGAGATCATGAACCTCCGGGACTTTCTTCTTCTTGTCGCGGTCTGCCTGATCTGGGCGCTCAATAACGTCCTGAGCAAGATCATCGTCGATAACTGGGCGATCCCGCCGCTCTTCTATGCCGCGATCCGTTTTGCCCTTGTTGCCCTGGTCATGCTTCCCTGGCTGCTGCCGATGCCGCGACCGGCGTGGCGGATCGTCGCGATCGCGATCCTGCTCGGCGGCGGTAATTTCGGTTTTCTCTTCGTCGGCCTTCAGACGGCTTCGCCATCGGCGGCCGCGATCGTGCTCCAATTGAGCGCCCCCTTTACCGTGCTTCTTTCGGTTCTGATCCTGAACGAGCGCGTCCATTGGCGCCGCGGCCTTGGAATTCTCCTGACGCTGGCGGGCGTGCTCGTCGTTACGTGGCGGCCCCATGGTATCGGACTATCCGCAGGCTTGTGGTTCGTCGCCGCGGCCGCCTTCTCGAGCGCCGCCGGCGCGGTTCTGATGAAGCAGGTCGGCGAGGTCGCGCCCTTCCGGTTCCAGGCCTGGGTTGCCACGGTGTCGGTCGCCGGATTGGGACTTGCTTCGGCGTTGCTGGAACAAGGGCAATGGGCGGCCGCGACGCTTGTGGGCTGGCCCTTTGTGTGTCAAACGGCGTTCAAAAGGGACCCCCGATCGGCGTCGAAGAGGGACCCCCTT
>NZ_JAEMQX010000084.1 GCF_016463645.1 Sphingopyxis sp.
CTTCGGTTCCCGCCGGCCCGCTGACCTTCTCGGTCCAATATATCGATACCGATGTCAAAAAGACGGGCATCAAGGCGCTCGATACACTTTACGATCCAACCGTGGTCTTTACGCTGGGCGCGTCTTTCTGACAGCCTAGCGGGTCAGCGACCACGCGCTAAGGGGGCGGCTTCGGGGGAGGCCGCCCCCTTTTTCGTGCGCGCTGCGAGCGCAGGCGTTTGACTCCACCTGCTTGACCGCATCGATGAACCGTGCAAATCCGTCGACCAGTTGAAGCAGTCGGAGAGTATCCCCCATGACTCAAAGCGTTTCCGTTCCTCCCGTCCCGCCAGCACGTAGCGAGCGAAGTCCCGGCGTAAAGCTGGTCATCGCGGTGCTGATCGCGGTCGCGCTGATGGTGCCCCTCCTGATGATCTATGGCCTGCTCTGGGATCGCCAGCAGCAGGCCGAGACCGCGCAGGCCTCGATCGGCCAGGGCTGGGGCGGGCAACAGACGATCGCCGGACCGGTGATCGTTATCCCGTATCGCGCCACCGAAACGACGACGGTGCAGGAGAATGGCAAGGATGTGACGCGGACGGTGAACACGATCCGCAACCTCTATCTGTCGCCGCAGACGAACAGGGCCGACGTCGTCATCAAGCCCGAGAGGCGCAAGAAGGCGATCTACGAGACCGTCGTCTATGAAAGCCAGGTCGCGGGGAGCGCCGGGTTCGTGCTGCCCGCCGATATCGCGCGCTATGGCGTCAGCCGCGAGGCGCTGATGCTCGACCGCGCCGAAGTCCGTCTCGGCATCAGCGACGCGCGCGGGCTGGTCGATGGCAACAGTCTGATCGTCGACGGCACCCCGCTTGCGCTCCAGCCCGGCAAGGGCCTGCTCTCGACCGGCAATTCGGGCACTTTCGCGTTCGTCGACTGGAGCGCGGCGGCGCCGATGAAGGTCGATTACAGGATCGGCGTGCGCGGGCTCGGCGATTTCAGGCTGATCCCGCGCGGGGTCGATACGCGCTGGACGGTGAGGTCGAGCTGGCCGAACCCGAGCTTCGGTGGCGATTTCCTGCCCGCGAAGCGCGAGGTGAAGGGCAGCGGTTTCACCGCGACCTATGCGATCCCGAACCTCGCGCTGGGGCAGGCGCAGGTGCTGACGGGCGATCTGTCGCCGCCGGTGACGACGAACTATGGCCCGCGCGATGCCTATATGGAGCCGGTGGCGGTCGAGGCTGCGGGCAGCGGGAACACGGGCGAAGCGTCGGGCGGCACTGCGAAGGCGGTTGCGATCAGCCTGATCGAGCCCGTCGACCTCTACAGCCAGGTCGACCGCAGCATCAAATATGGTTTCCTGTTCATCGGCTTCACCTTTGTCGCCTTTCTGATGTTCGACATCATCGCGGGCGCGCGTGTGGCGGCCGCCGAATATCTGCTGACGGGCATCGCGCTGGTGCTGTTCTTCGTGCTGTTGCTGGCGTTCGCGGAGGTGATCGGGTTCATGCCCGCCTATATGGTCGCATCGGCGGCCATCATCGGGCTGCTGACCTTCTACAGCGCCGCGGTGCTGAAGAGCTGGAAGCGCGCGCGTTTCCTCGCGGCGATGCTGATCGGGCTTTATGCCTTGCTCTACACCTTGCTCAACCTCGAGGCCTATGCGCTGCTGATCGGGTCGGTGCTGATGTTCTTCGCCCTTGCCGGAGTGATGTACATGACGCGGGGCATCGATTGGGGCGGGATCGGCAAGAAGGAGGAGCCGGTCGCAGGTTAAGTGAACCCCGGCTCTCGCCGGGGTTCACTCTGTCTTGCTATCGCCAGCGCAGATTGTGGGGGCCGAGATCCGACAGGGTTTTGGCTCCCATCAATTTCATGCCGCGTTCCATCTCGGCGCGGAGAAGGGCGATCGCGCGGGCGACGCCATCCTCCCCCGCCGCCGCGAGCGCATAGAGATAGAGGCGGCCGCCCGAACAGGCCTTGGCGCCGACCGACAGCGCCTTGAGCACATGCGTCCCGCGCATGATGCCGCCGTCGCAGATCACCTCGACCTTGTCGCCCACGGCGTCGACGATCTCGGCGAGCGCGTCGAAAGGCGAGATGCTGCCGTCGAGCTGGCGCCCGCCGTGGTTCGACACCATGATCGCGGTCGCGCCGATATCGGCGGCGCGCTTCGCATCCTCGACCGCGGCGATGCCCTTCAGGCAGAAGGGGCCGTCCCATTTCCTGCGGATCGCCTCGGCGCGTTTCCAGTCGAGGCTCTGGTCGAGCATCGAGGTGAAATATTCGGCGACCGATTTGGGAACGCTCGACCCTTCGGAGACGTGCGCCCTGAGGTTGGGCAGGCTGAATTTCTCGCGGAGCATATAGTTGAGCCCCCAGCCGGGTTTGGCGGCGTAGCTCAGCATGTTGCGCGCGGTGAAGCGCGGCGGCGAGGTGAAGCCCGAGCGCAGGCAGCGTTCGCGGTTGCCGCCGACGATCGTATCGACGGTGAGCGCGACGGCGTCGAATTTGGCATCGCGGGCGGCGTCGAGCATCGCCTGGTTGAGCCCCTCGTCATGATGGACGTAGAGCTGGAACAGCTTGGGACCACTCGTCAGCGCGCCCGCTTCGGCGAGGCTGATCGTCGCGAGGCTCGATATGCCTGCGACGGTGCCGGCGTTCGCGGCGGCGCGGAGGACCGCGCGCTCGCCCTGCCAGTGAAAGAGCCGCTGGAGCGCGGTCGGCGACAGGAAAAGCGGCATCGCGATTTCGCGCCCGAACAGCGTCGTCTTCATATCCACGCTTTCGACCCCGGCGAGGACGCGCGGAATGAGGTCGCAATCGTCGAACGCGGCGCGATTGCGGCGGCGGGTGACTTCGTCGTCGGCGGCGCCGTCGATATAGTCGAACACCGGCCATGGCAGGCGGCGTTTGGCGAGCGCGCGAAAGTCGTCGATATTGTGGCAGTCGGTGAGTTTCATGCTTGCCCCGCTTTTACGTCGTCAGAAGACGGTTCTTGCCGCGACCGTTCCCTTGGCCCCGAAGCTGAAGCGCGGTTCGACCGCGAGGTTCGCGTCGAGGATATGCGCGGCGACACGCTTGCCGACCGCGGGACCGTTCTTGAACCCGTGGCCCGAGCCGCCGCCGACGAGCCAGACATGCTCCTGCCCCGGAAAGCGGTCGATCAGATAGTCGCCGTTCGAGCTGTTCTCATACTGGCAGACGCGCCCGCCAAGCAGTGGTGCCGTGGCGAGGCCGGGAAAGCGGCGCTGCATATAGGCGCGTGCCTCGGCGATCCCCGCGGGGGAAAGCTGGCGCTCCATCGTGTCGGGGTCGACGGTCGGACCATGGACGTCGATCGCGATCTTGAACCCCGCCCCTTCGAGGTCGGGGATGCCATAGACGATGCGGCCGTTGTTGAAGTCGGCCCACACCGGCAATTCGGGAGGGGCGAAACGCGTATCGCCCTGCGGTGCGCCGAAATGATAGACCTCCTGCCGCGTCGCGACGATCCTGTTCATCAATTGCTGCGGGAAGAGTTCGGCGATCCACGGGCCCGCGGCATAGACGAGATGATCGGCAGTGCCGCCGTCGGGCAGCGTGTGAAGCTTTGTCTTTTTCGAGAAGAGCGGTGCGGGCATGACGACGCGCTCGACCTCGATCTGCGCGTCGGCGATCAGTTCCTGCACCCCGCGCGCAGCGATCAGCGCGCCCGCCTCGGTTTCGAGGATGCCGGTCTCACCCTGATAGAACTGGATCTGGCGGTACTTGTTCTGGAGCCAGCTGACGTCGCCATGTTCGTGGCCGACGCGGTTCGCCTGCAGCCAGGCGAGCGACTGCGCGGTGTAGGCGTCGCCCTGCGGCGCGAACCACAGCACGCCGGTGTTGTGAAAGATCGGGGCGCTGGCGCTGTCGGAGAGGTCTTTCCAATATTCGAGCGAGTCGCGCGCCATCTCCGAATAGATGGTGTCGGCACCATACCCCATGCGGATGACGCGGCTTGTCCCGCCCGACGAGGCGCGCGCATTGCCCGCGCCATAGGCGTCGAACAACCGCACGCTCTTGCCGGCGCGGAGCAGATGCCAAGCGGTCCACGCGCCGAACACGCCCGCACCGATGATCGCGACATCGACATGCTGGATTTTGGGTTTGGCGGGCTTGCGCTTTTTCGAGCGGCGTTCCTTGCGCTCGGCGGCCGCGGCGCTTGCCGCAGCCGCGACAGGAAGGGCAGCAAGACCGGTGAGCAGGGCGCGCCGCGACGGACTATCGGCCAACGGTCGCGCCTTCCTTCTTCTTGTAATAGCGATAGCCGCCGATCCATGTTTCGAGCGGAGTCATGCGGCGGATTTCGTCGGGGCTCGCGAGCATCGGGTCGGCCTCGACGATCAGGAAATCGGCGCGCATCCCGGGCATCAGCGTGCCGATGCGGTCCTCGGCGAAGCCTGCATAAGCTGCAGTGCGCGTGAAGCCGTCGAGTGCGGTTTCGCGGCTGACCGCTTCCTCGGGCCGCCAGCCGCCGAAGGGCTCGCCCTTGGCATCGGTGCGCGAGATGGCGGCGGCGATGCCGGGGAAAGGGTTGGCGCTTTCGACCGGGACGTCCGAGCCGAAGGCGAGGCGCGCGCCCGCATTCTGGAGGCTGCGCCAAGCATAGGCGCCCTTGAGGCGGTCGGGTCCGAGCCGCGCTTCGGCCATCACGCGGTCGCTCGTCTGGTGGACGGGCTGCATCGAGGCGATGACCTTGAGGGTGGCGAAGCGCGGAATGTCGACCGGATCGATGATCTGCGCATGTTCGATGCGCCAACGGCGCTCGCCGGGCAGGTCGGCGGTGAGATCGGTGATCGCATCGAGCGCCTCGGCATTGGCGGCGTCGCCGATCGCGTGGATCGCGACCTGGAACTTGTCCATCGACGCGCGGACCATCTTGTTGCGGAGCTGCGCAGGCGTGAGCAAGGGCAGGCCCTTCTGCCCCGGCGCGTCGCTGTACGGCGCCTTCAGCCAAGCGCCGCGCGAGCCCAGCGCGCCGTCGAGATAAAGCTTCACCCCGACCATGCGCAGGCGGTCGTCGTAGAGCCATGGCGTCGGCTCCGGCCCGGCGATCAACGCCATATTGTCGATGTCGCCGCCGTAGGAGAGGATGCGCACCGCGAGCTGTTTCCTGTCGCCCGCGCGGCGGTACGCCTGCCAGTCGGCGATGCTCGTCCCCATGTCGGCAATCGTCGTAATGCCCTGTTCAAGCAGTTTCTGCTGCGCCAGATACAGCGCGCGGTCGAGGTCGCGCGCGAGCGGCTTGGGCTTGGCGCTGTCGACGAGGCTCATCGCCGCGTCGACGAAAACGCCGCTCGGCTTGCCATCCGCCATCTCGATGCGGCCGCCTTCGGGCGACTTGCTCGTGGCGCTGATCTTCGCTGCGGTCATCGCCGCGGTATTCGCCCAGCCGGCATGGCCGTCGACGCGTTCGAGCCAGACGGGGCGGTTCGGCACCGCGGCGTCGAGGTCGGCGGCGGTCGGGAAGCGTCCGAGGCCCCATTTCTCCTGATTCCAGCCCGAGCCGATGATCCACGGCATTTCGGGGTTTTCGGCGGCATATTTGCGGATCGCCGCCTGAGCTTCGGCCAGGCTGTTCGTATCCGACAGGTCGAGCAGCATGAGCTGGAAGCCCAATCCCATGACATGGCCGTGCGCGTCGATCAGGCCGGGGATCAGCGTGCGGCCCTTGCCGTCCTCCCTGAAATCGGGGCGTTCGGGGCGCTTGTCCTTGCGGTCGAGAAGCTGCTTCACCTTGCCCTGCGTGTCGATCACGAGCCCGGTGAAGCGGACGAGCTTGCCGTCCTTGTCGAGCGTGATGCCGTTGACATTGTCGACCAGTGTGTCGGCGTGCGCGGGGGCGGCGAGGGTGAGCGCCAGCGCGGTCAGGATCAGGCGCTTCACCTGGGGAGCCTCGTCACCAGCGAGCTGGTGTCCTTTCGCCCGCCGCCGGCCTTTTGCACATCGGCATAGAATTGATCGACGAGGCTGGCGACGGGGAGCGTCGCGCCGTTGACGCGCGCTTCGTCGAGCGCGAGGCCGAGATCCTTGCGCATCCAGTCGACCGCGAAACCGAAGTCGAATTCATCCTTCGCCATCGTGCCCCAGCGGTTGAGCATCTGCCAGCTCGCGGCGGCGCCGCCCGAGACGGCTTCAAACACCTTGTCGGTGTCGAGCTTCGATGCCTGTGCGAAGCGCAACGCTTCGGACAGGCCCTGAACCACGCCGGCGATCGCGATCTGGTTGACCATCTTGGTCGTCTGGCCCGCGCCGGGGCCTCCGATATGCACCATACGCGCGGCATAGGCCTGCATCACGGGCGCCGCCGCGTCGAACGCGGCCTGACTGCCGCCGCACATGATCGAGAGCGTGCCGTTCTGGGCGCCCGCTTCGCCGCCCGAGACGGGGGCGTCGAGGCAGAGGAGGCCGAGCCCTTCGGCCTCGACCGAGAGCTGGCGCGCGATTCGCGCCGAAACGGTCGTGTGATCGATGAACAGCGCGCCCTTTTCCATCGCCTTGAACGCGCCGTCGCGGCCGAGTGTGACCTGCGCCAGATCGTCGTCGTTGCCGACGCAGGTGAGGACGACATCGGCGCCCTCCGCCGCCCCGGCCGGGGTCGATGCCGCCGTGCCGCCGTGCTGCGCCACCCACGCGTCGGCCTTGGCGCGGGTGCGATTGTAGACGGTGAGGTGATGGCCTGCCTTGACGAGGTGGCCCGCCATCGGTCCGCCCATGACGCCGGTGCCGATGAAGGTGATGCGCAATTTCTGTTCGCTCATGGCCGAGTCCATAACCATGGTTTGCGCGGCGCGCCAGATAGGCTAGGGCGCTTCCCCTATGACAGATCAACTCACCCTGACGCCCGCCGCCGATTTTCCGGCGATCACATTGGACGATGTGCGCGCGGCGGCGGGGCGAATTAACGGCGCGGTTGTGCGCACACCGACGCTCCATTCGCAAACCCTGTCCGAGCTGGTCGGCGCCGAAGTGTGGCTGAAGTTCGAGAATCTCCAGTTCACCGCGGCGTACAAGGAACGCGGCGCATTGAACGCGCTGCTGCTGCTGAGCGACGAGGCGAAGGCGCGCGGCGCGATCGCAGCGTCGGCGGGCAATCATGCGCAGGGCCTTGCCTATCATGGCAAGCGCCTCGGCGTACCGGTGACGATCGTGATGCCGAGCACCACGCCGCAGGTGAAGGTGTCGCAGACCGCGAGCCATGGCGCGACGATCGTGCTGCACGGCGAGACCTTTGACGATGCCTATGCGCATGCGCGCGTGCTCGAAAAGGAGCGCGGGCTGACCTTCGTCCATCCGTTTGACCATCCGCATGTCGCGGCGGGGCAGGGGACGGTGGCGCTCGAAATGCTCGAGGATGTGCCCGAACTCGACACGCTGATCGTGCCGATCGGCGGCGGCGGGCTGCTCGCGGGCATGGGCACCGCGGCGCGCGGGATCAAGAACGACATGCGCCTCGTCGGGGTGCAGGCCGAGCTTTATCCTTCGATGTACGCCGAACTCAACGGCGTCGACATGGCGTGCGAGGGCGACACGCTGGCCGAGGGCATCGCGGTGAAGGAGCCCGGCGGCTATACGCGCAAGCTCGTCGCCGAGCTCAACGACGATATCGTGCTGGTGGCCGAGCGCCATCTGGAGCGCGCGGTCAGCCTGCTGCTCCAGATCGAGAAGACGGTGGTCGAGGGCGCGGGCGCCGCGGGACTCGCCGCGATGCTCGCGCATCCCGAGGAATTCGCCGGGCGCAAGGTCGGGCTGGTGCTGACCGGCGGCAATATCGACACGCGGCTGCTGGCGAACGTGTTGCTGCGCGACCTCGCGCGCTCGGGCCGCATCGCGCGGTTGCGCATCCGGCTGCAGGACCGGCCGGGCGCGCTGTTCAAGGTGATGAAGCTGTTCGACGAGAAGCAGGTCAACATCATCGAAATCTATCACCAGCGCATCTTCACGACGTTGCCCGCCAAGGGGCTGATCACCGATATCGAGTGCGAGGCGCGCGACCGCGAGCATCTCGACAGCCTCGTCGCGGCGCTTCGCGATGCAGGCTATATGGTGACCACCGTCGAGCTCGCATGAGGGAGTTCAGGCTCGAACTCACGGCGACGCCCGAGAGCATCGACGAGCTTGGTCATGTCAACAATGCGGTGTGGGTCCAGTGGATCCAGCAGGTCGCGACGGGGCATTGGGACGCCGCGGCGCCGCAAAGCCACAAGGACGCCTATATCTGGGTCGTGGTGCGGCACGAGATCGATTATCTGCGCGCGCTCGGCCCCGGCGAGACGGTGATCGCGCGGACGTGGGTCGCGGACAGGCCGCAGGGCGCGAAGTTCGACCGCTTCATGGAATTCACCGGCGAGGGCGGGAAGGTGCATGTGCGGGCGCGGACCGTCTGGGCGCTGCTCGACAAGGCGAGCGGGCGGCCGCTGCGCGTGACGGACGAGATCGTCGCGCCCTTTTCGGAATGAATATCCGCCCCGCCACCGAAGCGGACGCCGCCGCCATCTGGGCGATCATCGAGCCGGTGATCCGTGCGGGCGAGACGCTGACGCTCGAGCGCGACATGAGCGAGGGCGCGGCGCTCGCCTACTGGTTCGGGGCGGACAAGGAGACGTTCGTCGCCGAAGAGGAGGGCGCCATTCTCGGTACCTATTATCTGCGCGCCAACCAGACGGGCGGCGGGGCGCATGTCGGCAACGCGGGCTATGTGACCGGCGCGAACGCGACCGGGCGCGGGGTGGCGCGTGCGATGGGTCTGCACTCGATCGATCATGCCAAGGCGCGGGGCTTTCGCGCGATGCAGTTCAACTTCGTCGTCAGCAGCAATGTCCGCGCGGCCCGGCTGTGGCAGTCGCTGGGGTTCGACGTGGTCGGCCGTCTGCCGGGCGCGTTCGATCATCCGGTGGAGGGCTTTGTGGACGCGCTGGTGATGTTCCGCGCGCTCTGACTATTCGCTGAAACGTTCGGCCAGCGGCTTGTCGGCGAGCGCGTTCAGCGCTTTCAATATCGCGCCATGGACATCGCCAATCTCTTCGAAGAGCGCGCGATAGACCTCGGTAATCCGCGCACTATAGGCATCGAGGCGGTGCAATTGGTCGCGGCCAGCGTCGGTCAGCCGGAAAATCTTGCGCCGCGCGTCCGCCGGGTCGGCGTGCTGGGTGATAAGGCCGAGACGGAGCAGTGCGGGGCATTTCTGGACGACGAGCTGGTGCGACTGGCCGAGCGCGCGGGCAAGCTCGGCCGCCGAGGCTTCGCCGGCCTCGCCGAGTGCGGTGAGCAATGAGCAGGACCGCACGGGGATGGTGATGCCGGCTTCGTCGAACAGCGGACGCGTCTGTTCCTCGATCCGCTGGCTCAGCGCTTCGCTGAGGCGGCCGAGGAAGGTGATGTCGTCGAGGTCAGTCGAGCCGGGCATAGGTCTGGATCGTTCCGTCGCGGTTGATGCGTTCGAGCGCGACGATCTTGCCGCCATTGCGCGCGATACGGAAGCGGAAGTCGCGCGTCCCCTCGATCGCAAGCAGGTCGCCGCCGAGCGGCTCGAGCGCGAGGCGGAAACGCTCGCGCCAGGTGTAGAGCAATTTGCCGCCGACGAGGTCTATGCGGCGTCCTTCGTAGCGGCCGGCGATCGCCGCGAGTGCGGCGGCGGATGGCTGTGATCGCGGCGCCAGCATCGGCGCGATCCAGTCGGCATCGCCGCGTTTCGCCGGATCGGCCTTCGCGAGATCGGCGAGCGCGAGGCGGTGCGCGAAGCCGAGCGCGTCGGCGGACGCGACCGGGTGATCGGGCGTGACGCCCTGTCCCTCGAAATCGCCGCGGTCGACGGGGTCGCGGATCTGGCCGATCGGCACCTGCACGAAAAAGTCGGTGCCGACGGGCTTGCGGTCGACCGGATGCGCGCCGCCCGCGGTGCGCTCGCCGACCAGCGTCGCGCGTCCCAGTTTCTTCAGCGTGTAGGCGAACCATTCGGCGGCCGAGAAGCTGGTCGAGCCGGTGAGGACATAGACCGGTTTCCCGGTCAGGCGCTTCGCGGGGAGCGCGGGGAGCACCCATTGGCCGCGTTCGACGCGGCGGCCGTCGAGCGCATAATCATAGTCGAACAGCTCCTGATCCCGGTCGCCCGGGAAGAGCTGGCTCAGGAGCAGCTGCGCCATCTCCAGATGACCGCCGTTATTGTAGCGCAGGTCATAGATCACCGCGTCGCCATTCTCGATGAAGCGCATCGCCGCCGCCGCGGCGTCGTAGCCGAGTTCGGGGTCGGCGAAATGCGCGAGGTCGACATAGGCGATATTGCCCCCGAGATAGCGAAGGCCCGCGAAACCGAAATTCTGCCGGGCCTCGTCGCGGCGCTCTTCGTCACGAAGCGCGGCGGCGCGGGCGGGATCCTGCCGCGCCGCATGGCCGGCGACCCATTCGGGGTCGACCCCGACCGCGAAATGCAGATCGTTGCTCGCGGCGATCAGATCGTCGGTGAGCGCGCGCGCGAGCGTACGCCGGTCGGGCGCGGCATCATAATCGCCGGCGTCGAGGTGACCGCGCAGCGCCGCCGCGATGATCTTCGCCTTGTCGGGGAAAACATAATTCGCTTCGAGCGTCGCGCCCAGCTGTTCGACCACGGCGCGTTTTTCGGCGGCGGCGAGCGGGCGCTCCTGTGCCAGGGCGACGGTCGTCAGCGAAGCGGTCGCGGCCGTCAATATGGCCGCCCAATGCCTGATATTCATCCGCTTATCTGCCTCCGACCCGATTCATACAATATATTGCGCAATATATTGTATGAATCATCGACGCAAGCCGGGAACTGCGGGATCGCGCGGGGAAAACCGGAACCATCGGCGCGGCACGCGGGTTTCCCGATGCACCGGGGGCGGCGCGAGAGGAGGCACCGATGGAAACGCAATTGCTGCACCGCGGCCGGTTGATCGATCATATCCAGCTCGTGGTCGCCGACCTGAAGGCGAGCCGGGCATTTTACGGCGCGATCTTCGACGTGCTGGGCGTGCCGATCGGCGGCGAGGAGGCCGATTATTTCTGGGCCGACGAATTGTTCGTGTCGACGAAGGACAGCGAGGCGGCACTCGGCACGCTGACGGGGCGCCACCATCTGGCGTTTCAGGCGGCGGATCGCGCGGCGGTCGATGCCTTCCACAAGGCGGGCCTCGCCGCGGGCGGGCGCGATAACGGCGCGCCGGGCGAGCGGCCCTATCATCCCGGCTATTATGCCGCCTTTCTGCTCGACCCCGACGGCAACAATATCGAGGCGGTCCATCATGGCGAGCATCGGCGGAGCGCGGCGTCGGTGGAGGTGCGTTTCTAGGTTGCGCTATTGCCCGCCCGCCGATTTCGGGGAACTATACCGGCGATGTGTATGGCAAAGGCGCGCGGGCGGTGGATATTCGAACCTATGAAACGGCCGATTTCGAGGGAGTGAAAGCCCTTTGGGCCGAGGCGTTTCCCGAGGATCCCCCGTGGAACCGCGCCGAACGGGCGATCCCCGAAAAGCTGGGCTTTCAACCCGGACTGTTGTTCGTGGCGGTCGATGACGGCGGCGTGATCGGATCGGTCATGGCCGGATATGACGGACATCGCGGCTGGCTCTATTCGGTCGCGGTCGGCCGGGAGGCCCGGCGCGGCGGTGTCGGGACGGCGCTGGTGCGGCACGCCGAAACCGCGCTGCTTGCGCTGGGCTGCGCGAAGGTCAATCTGCAGGTCCGGGCGACGAATGGCGCCGTCGTCGGCTTTTATGAACGTCTGGGCTATGCCGTCGAAGAGCGCGTAAGCCTCGGCAAGCGACTCTGACCATCGCGTTTCCACGCGGCAGGCCGGGATAGCGGGAGTTTCGTCCATGATATCACGAACGGCGACATGCCACTGCGGCGAGCTGGCGCTGGTCTGCAGCGGCGAACCGCGCAAAATCTCCTTGTGCCACTGCCTCGAATGCCAGCGCCGCACCGGAAGCGCATTCAGCATCGCGGTATTTTACCGGCGCGACTCTGTCCGCGTCGAACGCGGCGACCCGGCGAGTTTCGAAAGACCATCGGCCAGCGGCCAGCCGGTCGAATTCCATTTCTGCCCCCGCTGCGGATCGAACCTGTTCTGGGAACCCGCGCGCATGCCCGAGCTTGTCGGCGTCGCGGCCGGCGCCTTTGCCGACCCCGCTTTCCCGGCGCCCGAACAATCGGTGTGGACGCGCGACAAGCATCGCTGGCTGAGCCTTCCCGACAGCATCGCGCAATATGAGCTGAACCCTCCGCCGCGCCAGCCAGCCGATTGAAGGCCGTCAGGCGTAGCCCACCCAGCCGCGCCAGGTGAAGGCGGCATAGAATTGCTCGACGCCCGTGAAGCCCGCGGCGCGCAGCACCTCCTCGTCGGCTTCGGGGCTGAGCATCGCGACATGCGTCGCGACGGCTTCGCGGCCCTTCGCGACCTGCTCGGGATCGCCGCCCGAGGCAATGGCATAGGCGGCGTAGCGGTCGAGCCAGCGGTCGCGCTCGCCCGTGCCTTGCGGAAAGCTGCCGTGCGCGGCGACGAAGGGCGCGCCGGGTTTCAGGCGTTTGCGGATTTCGGCGGCGGTGCGGATGCGTTCGTCGGGATCGAGGAAATGGAGCGTGAGCAGGCAGGTCGCGCCGTCGAACGGGCCTGCCGGAGCGTCGTCGATATAGCCTTCGACGAGATCGGCGCGATGCGCGTTCGCCCCCATGACCTTCGCCGCGAGATCGAGCATCGGCCCCGCGGGATCGACGCCGGTGAAGCGCCAGCCCGGATGGGCCTCGGCCATCGCTTTCATTTCGCTGCCGCCGCCCGCGCCGAGGACGAGGATATGGGCGTCGTCGGGAACGCGCTCGGCGAGCAGAAGCCCGGTCATGCGATGGAGGCCGTCGAGGCCGGGGACGAAACGACGCGGCCCTTCGGTGTAGCGGGCGACGGCTTCGGGATCCCTGAAACTGTCGAGAAAGTGCCGGGCGCCTTCAGTCATGGATATGCTCCTGCGGGGTGGGGGAGAGGGATCGCGCGGCCATGCGCGCGTGGAAATCGGCGGCGAGCTCGGCGAGCGTTACCTGGCCGAAGCGCGCGAGGAGCAGCGCCTCGGCTTCCCGAAAGCCGGTGTCGAGCGCGGCGTTGACCGCCTGTTCGACGAGGCAGCCGGGCGCGTCGGTGCGGTTGCCCATCGCCATCAGGCTGGGCCGTCCGATCGCGTCATAGACGTCGCGCATCGTGATCCCGGCGAGCGGCTTCGCGATCGTCCAGCCCCCGCCATGGCCCTTTTCGCTGTGGACGAAGCCCGCATCGCGGAGGCCCCCGAGGGTGCGGCGGATCACGACCGGATGCGTCTGCATCGCCTTCGCAAGCTGCTCCGACGTCATCGGCGTATCCTGCTCGGCCATATGGAGGAGGACGTGGAGTACGCCCGAGAGTCGGCTGTCGCGTTTCATGTAACTTTAAATAGTGCATGAAACGCGATCGTCAAGACGCGGGATTGACCGCCGGCGGCCGAGCGGTTAGCCACGGCGCCGATGACCAACGACCGATCCACCCGATTCAAGGCGTATTGGCGCTCCTTTACATAGGAGCGGCATGGCATCACCTGTGACCATCGCCGCCGTGTCCGGAAGGCGAATGGTTGTCATCACATCATCACACCAGAAACCCCGGTCGCGGCGCGCGCTTTTGAAGAAGACGCGACATGACCGATACCTTGCTTGCCCTGTCGACCGACCATTGCCGCATCACGCCGCTTTTCGCCGACGATGCGCGTGCGCTCGCCGCGATCACCGACGAGACGGTGACCTCGCGGGTGCATTTCCTGCCCGCGCCTTTCACCGAGGCCGACGCGCGTGCGCTGATCGCGCGATCGGGCGGCGGCGACGTGTTCCACGCGGTGCGCGATGAAAGCGACCTCGACCTCAACGGCGTGATCGGCGTCCATCGCCGCCCCGGCGGCGAATATGAGATCGGTTACTGGTTCGCGGCACGCGTGCGCGGCAAGGGGATCGCGACCGAGGCGGTGCGCGCGGTGGTCGAGGCGCTCGCCGCGTCGCGGCCGGGCGCAGCGATCGTCGCCGAATGCCACCCCGACAACGAGCGGTCGCGCGCGCTGCTGCGGCGGATCGGCTTCGTGTCGACGGGGCGGGCGGGCAAGCGGCCCGGCCGGATGCTGATGGCGTGGCGCGCGGCGCCGGCCTATCGCATCGATGTCTGCTGAGCGGGAACATCCTCTCCGGCGCCCGCTTCTTCGCCCCCGACCTCTTCGGTCAATGCCTTGACGATCGCGGCGACCGAGGTGGGGGCGTAGGCGAAGCCCATATGGCCGCACTCGACCTCGACCTGCCGGTCGCTTTCGTGCGGAAGCCCGCGCGCGCTGCTGACCGCGACGACGCCGTCATGCTTCGACCAGAGCGCGAAGGTTGGCATTTCGGGGCGCGGCGCGGGGTGGAAGTCGATCGGCGGATTGTCGACCGGGTGGCGCGCGATCAGGTGATAGAGGCGCCACGCGCGGTTGGCGCGGCGACTGCCCGAGAAGGGCGAACCCAGCGTCACGACGCGCGCGACCTTGCCCGGGTGGTGCTTCGCATATTCGCGCGCATAGATGCCGCCCAGACTCCAGCCGACGAGCGCGGGCGCATAGCCGGTGCGGTCGATGATCCACTGGACGCGGGTGTCGATGCGATCGATGATGTCGGCGGTCGCGCCGCGGTTGAAGCCGAGGCCCCACGCATAGCAGCGGAACCCCGCACGGCGGAGGTCGGCGCGCAGGCCCTTCGTCGCCCAGTCGCCCGACAGGAAGCCCGGCAGCACCATCACCGGCGGATGCTCGCTGTCGGGATTGGGTTCGGGCGGCATCGGGCGGATGCGGCCGCCGATCGCGCGCGCCAGCGACCCGATCTCGCGCCACAGCAGGGTCAGCGGCGGCAGCGCGTCGGGATCGGGAATGCGCGCGGGCCATTCGGCGCGCCGGGTGAGGAAGCCGCGGAACATGCGGCCGCCTTTACCTTTTCGGGACGAGTTTCACCAGCTTGCCGTCCTCGCCGTCGGTGAGCAGCCAGACCGAGCCGTCGTCGCGCACCTCGACCTCGCGGATACGCCGGCCGAAATCCCAGCGGTCGGATTTGTGGAGCGCGTCGCCGTCGATCTGCATGCGGAGCAGCCCCTCGCCCGACAGCGCGCCCATCAGCAGGCTGTTCTTCCAGCCCGGATAGAGATCGCCATTGTAGAAGGCGAGGCCCGCGGGCGAGACCGACGGATTCCACCATAGTTTCGGCGCGGCGAACTCGGGCCGCGTCGGATGGTCGGGAATGTCCTTGCCGTCGTAATGGTCTCCGTTCGACACGATCGGATAGCCGTAATTCGCCTTCGCTTCGACCAGATTGACCTCGTCGCCGCCCTTCGGTCCCATTTCCTGGTTCCACAGCTTGCCGGTCGCATCGAAGGCGAGCCCCAGGATGTTGCGGTGGCCGAGCGACCAGATTTGCGCGGTGACGCCGCCCTGATCGGCAAAGGGATTGTCGGCGGGGACGCTGCCGTCGGGGTTCAGGCGAAGAATCTTTCCGAGATTGGCCTTCATGTCCTGCGCCGGATCGAACTTCTGCCGCTCGCCCGACCCGATGAACAGATATTTGCCGTCGGGCGAGAAGGCGAGGCGGTGCGAGAAATGGCCGCGGCCGGGAACTTTCGGATCCTGCTTCCAGATGATCTGCAGGCCTTCGAGGCGCGGCGCGGCGCCCTGCACCAGCTTCGCCTTCGCGACGACGGCGCCGAAGGTGTCGCCACCGCCGGCTTCGGCCCAGCTCAGATAGACGGTTCCGCTCGTCGCGAAGTCGGGGGCGACGATCACGTCGCCGAAACCGCCCTGTCCGCCGTAGGCAACCGTCGGCACGCCGGCGACATCCTGCGTCGGGCCGTTTTCCTGCCAGAGTTTGAGCTTGCCCGATTTCTCGGTGATCAGCGCGGCGCGCGTGCCGGGAACGAAAGTCATTGCCCAGGGTTCGTTGAAGCTCGCGATCTCCGTGACCGTGAACGGGGCGTTGGCGAGCGGGGTCGCGGGCTGCGCACCCGAGGCGTCGAGCTTCGCGGTGTCGGCGGGGGCGGCTTCGGTCGTGGCGGGCGCCGAGCAGGCGGCGACGGCGAGCGCGGCGATCAGGGCGAGGGGCGGCAGATTTTTCATCGGGGAGGCTCGCTTTGCTGAGGAAGACACCCCGTTCTGGCGGCGGCGCGTCGCAAAGTCGAGAGGGCTTTGGCAGCGGTCAGCGGTTCGCCGCCTCGCGCCGCGCGGTGATCGTCTCGACGCTGTCCATGATCGCGTCGACCGCCTCGCTCGACGGCGGCGCATCGGCGCGCTTCTGCGAGAACTGGCCGCTGTTCATGA
>NZ_JAEMQX010000208.1 GCF_016463645.1 Sphingopyxis sp.
CGCAGGCCCATCGCGCGATATTCGCCGACGATCTTGCCGTCCTTGTCCTCGTCGAGATATTCGAACTTGAAGAGTTCCTGCGTGACGATGACGTCGCCTTCCATCCCGATCACCTCGGTGACATTGGTGACGCGGCGCGAACCGTCGCGCAGGCGCTTGATCTGGACGATCAGATCGACCGAATCGGCGATCTGTTTCGAGATCGCTTCCTTCGGGATCTTGATGTCGCCCATCAAAACCATGTTTTCCATACGGCCGAGGCATTCGCGCGGGCTGTTCCTGTGGAGCGTACACATCGACCCGTCGTGACCCGTGTTCATCGCGGCGAGCAGGTCGAAACACTCCGCGCCGCGGACTTCGCCCATGATGATGCGGTCGGGACGCATGCGCAGCGCGTTCTTGACGAGGTCGCCCATGTGGATCGCGCCATTGCCCTCGAGGTTCGCGGGGCGCGTTTCGAGCGGCAGCCAGTGCGGCTGCTGCAGGCGAAGTTCGGCGGCGTCCTCGATCGTCAGCACGCGCTCGCCGGGGTCGATCATCTTGGAGAGGGCGTTGAGCATCGTCGTCTTGCCCGAGCCCGTACCGCCCGAGATGACGATGTTGAAACGGCTCGCGCCCGCGATCTTCAGCGCGGTGCACATCTTCTGGCTCATAGCGCCCCACTGGCAGAGCATGTCGAGCGTGATCGGCTTGGCCGAGAATTTACGGATCGAGATCGCGGTACCGCGCAGCGAAAGCGGCGGCACGATCACGTTGACGCGGCTGCCGTCCTTGAGACGCGCGTCGGCGAGCGGTGTGGTCTGGTCGACGCGGCGGCCGACGAGGTTGCAGATGCGCTGCGCGATCTGGAACAGATGCTGTTCGTCGCGGAACTGGATCGGCGCGATGACGAGTTGGCCCTTGCGCTCGACATAGGTCTGGTACGGACCGTTGACCATGATGTCCGAAATGTCGGGGTCGGCGAGCAACTCCTCGAGCGGGCCGAAGCCGAGCAGTTCGTCGACGAGCACCTTTTCGAGCGCGAACTGCTCGCGGCGGTTGAGTGTGATGCGGAGCTCGGCGAGCACCTCGAGGATGATCGGGCGGAATTCCTCGGTCAGCTCGTCCTTGCTCAGCGTCGCGGCCGCCTCGGGGTCGACGCGTTCGAGCAGGCGCGGCAGCACCTGTTCCTTGATCTTGTGAACCGACGCCTCGAAGCCCTGCGCCTTTTCGGGCTCCATATTCTCCGCCGAAGAGCGCTGGTTCAGCCGTTCCATCGCCTCCTCTTCGGGCGACAGGTTCGACGGGACCGGCGGCGGCGCCTCGGCGGGCGTGTCGATCGCAGGGAATTGCGCGCCCCCGGGAATGCCGGGACCAGTCTGCATCGGCTTCGCCACGCCAAAGGCGGGGCGGCCAGCGGTTCCGGGTCGGCGTCCGAATGCACTCATCCGTTTTATCCTGCTTTGTATTTCATGTCGGAGGACCGCCGATGTGCCGGCGAAACCCCCGTCCGATACGGTGAATAAATCGGAAACTTTGACATTGTCCTAATGCGGCGGACGATTGCGGCGCGGACAAGAAAAAAGCCCGCATCCGGATGGATGCGGGCTTTTGACCCTACCTGTGGACGGCGGGAAACTCAGCCGGCGATATGCTCGGCAAGGACGGTGAGGCCCGCCTCGTTGACCTCGGCAAAACCGCCTTCGACCTCGATCACCTCGGGCGCGGCGCCCGCGGTCGCATAGATGGTCAGCGGGCCGTTGCGCAGCGTCGCCATGAAGGGCGCGTGCCCTTCGAGCACCGAGAAATCGCCCTCGGTCCCCGGCACGGTGACCATATGGACGTCGGCGGACCGCTCGAGGCGGGCGGGGGTGACGAGTTCGAACTTCAGAGCCATGATATGTCCTCAAACCCCTCCCGCAGCGGGGAGGGGCGCAGGTGTGTTACGCGTCTTCGGCGAGCTTCGCGGCCTTCGCGACCGCTTCGTCGATGCCGCCGACCATATAGAAGGCCGCTTCGGGCAGATGGTCGTACTCGCCGTCGACGACGGCCTTGAACGACTTCACCGTGTCCTCGATCGCGACGAACTTGCCGGGGATGCCGGTGAAGACTTCGGCGACGTGGAACGGCTGCGACAGGAAGCGCTGGATCTTGCGCGCGCGGGCGACGACCAGCTTATCCTCTTCCGAAAGCTCGTCCATGCCGAGGATCGCGATGATGTCCTGCAGCGACTTGTACTTCTGCAGCGTTTCCTGAACGCGGCGGGCGGTCTCGTAATGCTCCTGCCCGACGGTCGCGGCGGTCAGAACGCGCGAGGTCGAATCGAGCGGGTCGACCGCGGGGTAGATGCCGAGTTCCGAAATCGCGCGGCTCAGCGTCGTCGTCGCGTCCAAGTGGGCGAACGAGGTTGCGGGAGCGGGGTCGGTCAAGTCGTCCGCGGGGACGTAGATGGCCTGCACCGAGGTGATCGAGCCCTTGGTGGTCGAGGTGATGCGTTCCTGCAGCGCGCCCATGTCGGTCGACAGGGTCGGCTGATAGCCCACCGCCGACGGAATACGGCCGAGCAGTGCCGACACTTCCGAACCCGCCTGCGTGAAGCGGAAGATGTTGTCGACGAAGAACAGAACGTCCTGGCCTTCCTGATCGCGGAAATATTCGGCCATGGTCAGGCCCGAGAGCGCGACGCGGGCGCGGGCGCCCGGGGGCTCGTTCATCTGGCCGAACACCAGCGCCACCTTCGACCCGTCGGGGGTCGGGTTGCCGTCGGCATCCTTGGCGATGACGCCGGCGTCGAGGAATTCGTGATAGAGGTCGTTGCCCTCGCGGGTGCGTTCACCGACACCCGCGAACACCGACACGCCGCCGTGGCCCTTGGCGATGTTGTTGATCAGTTCCTGGATGAGAACCGTCTTGCCGACGCCGGCGCCGCCGAACAGGCCGATCTTGCCGCCCTTCGCATAGGGGGCGATGAGGTCGATGACCTTGATGCCGGTGACGAGGATCGCGGCTTCGGTCGACTGGTCGACGAATTCGGGAGCCTTGGCGTGGATCGGCGCGGTCATGCCGGCGTTCACCGGGCCGCGCTCGTCGATCGGGTCGCCGATGACGTTGAGAATGCGGCCGAGCGTCTGCGGGCCGACGGGGACCGAGATCTGCGCGCCGGTGTCGGTCACCGGCTGGCCGCGGGTCAGGCCGTCGGTCGCGTCCATCGCGATCGTGCGAACGGTGTTCTCGCCGAGGTGCTGCGCGACTTCGAGGACGAGGCGGTTGCCGTTGTTGTCGGTTTCGAGTGCGTTCAGGATCGCCGGCAGCGGGCCGGTGAACTGGACGTCGACGACGGCGCCGATGACCTGCGCGACGCGGCCCGTCGCGGTGCCGGTGGCAGCGGCCTTCGGAGCGGCGGCCTTCTTCGGCGCTGCAGCCTTGGGCGCGGCGGCCTTCTTGGCGGGAGCCTTCTTCTCAGGGGCAGGTGCGGTTGCCATGGTCTTCTTCCTTGGGTTGATCGGTTAGAGCGCTTCGGCGCCCGCGATGATTTCGATGAGTTCGGTGGTGATCGCCGCCTGACGCGTGCGGTTGTAAACGATGGTCAGCTTGTTGATCAGGTCGCCCGCGTTGCGCGTCGCATTGTCCATCGCGGTCATCGACGCGCCCTGTTCGGACGCGGCGTTTTCAAGGAGGCCCTTGAAGATCTGGATGGTGACGTTGCGCGGCAGCAGGTCGGCGAGAATCGCCTCCTCGTCGGGCTCATATTCGACCGCGGCACCGCTCGATGCCGGAACGTCGGCGGGCGGCGGAACCGGGATCATCTGCTGGCCGGTCGCGATCTGCAGCAGCGCCGAGCGGAACTTCGAGTAGAAGAGGTGCGCGACGTCGAAGGCGCCGGCTTCGTACATCTCCATGACCTTCGCCGAGATGTCGTGCGCCTGGTCGAAGCCGATGTCGCGGATGCCGGTCGTCTCATACTGCTCGACGATCTGGCCCTGGAACAGGCGCGCGATCACCGGGCGGCCCTTGCGGCCGACGAGGTAGAAGAGGACCTTCTTGCCCTCGGCCTGCAGTTCGAGCGCCTTGTCGCGCGCCGCCTTGACGATGTTCGAGTTGAACGCGCCGGCGAGGCCGCGGTCGCTGTTGAGCA
>NZ_JAEMQX010000085.1 GCF_016463645.1 Sphingopyxis sp.
CGCCGAGGAAATACAAATCCGTAAAGTCGCCGCATTCCTCTTCGGCTATATGGGAAACAGAAAAGAAAAGCTCGCGACCTTATGATCCAGCACCGCACGCTTTATGACAAGATATGGGATGCCCACGCTGTGGCCGAGGATGAGGGGGAGACGCTTCTCTATATCGATCTGCATCTCCTCCACGAGGTCACCTCGCCGCAGGCGTTCGCCGGGCTTGCGGCGGCGGGACGCGGGGTGCGCCGGCCCGAGCTTGCGCTCGCCTTGTCCGATCATAATGTGCCGACAGCGGGACAGGCGGCTGGCCTGGCAGGCGTCGCCGATGCCGAGGCGCGCGCGCAGCTCCAAGCACTGGTCGCGAATACGCGCCGCTTCGGGATCGAGAATTTCCCGATGGGTGACCCGCGCGGCGGCATCGTCCATGTCGTCGGCCCCGAACAGGGGCGCTCGCAGCCCGGGATGACGATCGTTTGCGGCGACAGCCACACTTCGACGCATGGCGCTTTTGGGGCGCTGGCTTTCGGCATCGGTACCTCGGAGGTCGAGCATGTGCTGGCGACACAGACGATCCGCCAGCGCCGGTCCGGCAACATGCGCGTGGCCGTTGATGGCATGCTCGCGCCGCACGTCCATGCGAAGGATCTCGCGCTTCACCTGCTCGGCGTAATCGGCGTAGACGGCGCCAGCGGTCATGTCATCGAATATGCCGGATCGGCGATCAGGGCGCTGTCGATGGAAGGGCGGATGACGCTCTGCAATCTCAGCATCGAGATGGGTGCGCGTGCCGGCCTGGTGGCGCCGGATGCGACGACTTTCGCCTATCTGCAGGGCCGTCCGGCGGCGCCAAGTGGCGAAGCGTGGGATGCGGCGATAGCGGGCTGGATGGAATTGACCAGCGACGCGACAGCCCATTTTGATCGCGAACTGCGCATAGATGCCCGTGACGTCCGCCCGATGGTCAGCTGGGGCACCAACCCGTCGCAGAGCGTTGCCGTCGATAGCCACGTTCCGGATCCCCTGACGATCGCCAGTGCGGAGATGCGGGCGGCGGCCGAACGTGCGCTCGCCTATATGAATCTCGTTCCCGGGGCGCCGATCGCCGGGCAGCGGCTCGATCGTGTGTTCATCGGCAGCTGTACCAACAGCCGGATCGAAGATCTGCGCGTCGCTGCGGAGATCGTGCGTGGGCGCCGCGTTGCGCCACATCTTCACGCCATGGTCGTGCCCGGCTCGGGACTGGTGAAACGGCAGGCCGAGGAAGAGGGGATTGCCGACATGCTTCGCGAGGCTGGTTTCGACTGGCGCGAGCCCGGCTGTTCGATGTGCGTCGGCATGAACGACGACCGGCTGCATCCCGGCGAACGCTGCGCCGCGACCTCGAACCGCAATTTCGAGAACCGGCAGGGACGTGGAGGGCGGACGCATTTGATGAGCCCCGCGCTGGCTGCGGCAAGTGCGGTGGCGGGCTGTATCGCCTCGCCGGCGATGCTCGACTAGGGCGCTGCCTCGAACCTCGCGATCGCGTCGGCGTGCCGCAGCGTGCGGTCGATATCGTCCAAGCCCTCCATCAGGAGGCGGCGGTCGACCGGGTTGATGTCGAAAGCGGTTGTCTCGCCCGACGCGAGCCGGATCTGTTGCGATTCGAGATCGACTTCGACCGGTGCATGTTGCGAGAGGGCGGCGTCGTTTCGCAGGCCGGCACAAATGCCGTCGGGCAAACGGATCAGAAGCAGCCCGTTCTTTCGCGCATTACCTGCGAAGATGTCGCTGAAGCTCGGCGCGATAATGCATCGGATGCCGAAGTCGGTCAGCGCCCACACCGCATGTTCGCGCGACGAACCGCAGCCGAAGTTGCGATCTGCGACAAGTATCTGCGCGTTCCGAAACGCCGGCTGGTTGAGGACGAAATGAGCGCGTTCGCGACCCTCCGCATCGAAGCGGAGTTCGCGGAACAGGTGTCTGCCGAGATCGGATCGCGTCAGCGCCTTCATATACCGGGCGGGGATGATCATGTCGGTATCGACATTGGTGAGCGGCAACGGCGCCGCCACGGCGCTTATCCTGACGAATTTCTCCACATCACCTCCGTTAACTTAGTATGCTAAGTAAGTGGAATGCGCGATCTTGTCCAACGTTATCGCGGGCTTGGGGGTGCAATATGATACAAGATGGCAATGAAGAGAGTTGCCGCGCGAATCTTCGCGTTCTAAGGTTTGCTCTTGTGCGGAGACGTGGCTGATGCCGGCACCGCGACAGGGGAGCAGGGTTTTGGCAAAGAAAACACAGGATTATCGGCATCCAGCCGAATATTATACCGATCCTGAGAACAGCATCGGATATCTGGCGCGTGTCGTCTTCCGTTCCTTTTCGCGGCTTCTCGAGCGGCGCACGCTGACGCACGATGTGTCGGCGGGGCAGTGGCGTTTCCTGCGGCAACTGTGGCGCGAGGACGGGATCACGCAGCGCGAGCTCAGCGAACGCGTGGGCATGCGCGAACCGACGACGGTCGTTGCGCTCAAGGGGCTGGAAAAGGCGGGGCTGATCACGCGCAAGAAGACGTCGGACGACCGGCGCAAGACCTTTATCTATCTGACCCCGCACGCCAAGAAACTCGAGCTGATCCTCGCTCCGATGAACGCCGAGATTCACGAGATCGCGACGAAGGGCATGAGCGACGAGGAGGTCGAGGTGCTGCAGGGGCTGATGCGCCGCGTGATCGACAATCTCGCTGAAGAAACACAGAAACTGTCGGTGCTGTCGGACATCAAGGCCTGACGCCTTGCAAATTGCACGCCGACCGGACAATAGATTAGCATTCTAATTAAATTGTCCGGGAGGGAAAATGATCAACATCGCCGTGATCGTCGGCAGTACGCGCTCGGGATCATACAACCGCGCGTTGGGAGAACTCGCCGCGACAAGCGTCGAAGGGCATGGGGCGAGCGTGACGCGGGTTGATCTCGCCGCATTCGATCTGCCGCTTTATTCAGCGGCGCTCGAAGCCGATGCCTTTCCGCCCGATGCGCTGAAGCTCAAGGCGCTGTTCGCGGCGCAGGATGGGCTCCTGTTCGTCTCGCCGGAATATAACGGGTCGCTGTCGCCGCTGCTCAAAAATGCGATTGACTGGGCGTCGCGCCCGACCGGCGATGAGGGGCTCGTCGCGCTCACCGCCTATCGCGGCAAGGTGGCGGCGATCATGTCTGCATCGATCAGCCCGTTCGGCGGGCTACGCGGGTTGATGCACTTGCGACAGATATTGTCGACGATCCAGATGATCGTGATCCCCGAACAGGTCGTGGTACCGAACGCGCATGCGGCCTTCGCCGAAGATGGCAGTCTGAAGGAGCCGCTGCCCGCCTCGCTGGTCGAGATGACCGCCGCGCGGCTGATCGCGGTCGCAGCCGCGCTCTCGGCTTAGGCGCGTCTGCCGCGCGGAGTGGCGGGCTCGATATTATCGCCCCAGTCGGCTTCGAGCGCGTCGAGCAGCGCGTCGAACCTGTCCTGACCGAGCCGCGCGGCGATCTGCGCCGTGAGCGCATCCATCGACCGCTGCGCATCCTTGCGCATGCGGGCGCCGAGATCGGTGAGCGACACGATCATGTGACGACGGTCGTCGGGGTCGGCGTCGAGTTGCACGATGCCGAGTTTTACCATCTGGCCGATCGTGCTGTGAATCGCCTGCCGCGATACCCCCAGATTGCGCGCGATGTCCGACGGGCGCACGATGCCGCTGACGATGTTGGTCATCACCATCGACTGTGGGCGGTTGACGTCGGGCCAGCCATGATCGTGGAGCCGGGCCTGCAATCCTTCGTCGAGCCAGCAGAAGCGCTGGAAAAGGGCGATAATAAGCTGGTTTGTGCGCATAAGACGCTATTTTGTGCCCCTGTTGTCGGCGGGGTGCCAACATCGCGACGCTAGAAGAGCGACACGGGCGACGCAAGCCAGAGTGGCGTTGCAAAGATAAAATACTTAGTATACTATCTATTGTAACGAGAAGGGAGAGAGAGCCAAATGGACGGGTTGATGCAGAATGTGCCGCTGACGGTCGACCGGATCATCGACCATGCGGCGAACTGGCATGGCACGCGCGAGATCGTGTCGCGCGACGCCGAGGGGCGCGTCACCCGTTCAACCTGGGCGGATGTCCGTTCCGATGCGAAGCGCGTCTCGAACGCGCTCGCCGCCGAGGGGGTCAAGCCGGGCGACCGCGTCGCGACGATGGCGTGGAACGGAGCGCGGCACCTTGCGGCATGGTACGGCGCGGCTGGAATGGGGGCGGTACTCCACACGCTCAATCCCCGACTATTTCTCGAACAGATCGCCTATATCGCAAACCATGCCGGCGACCGGTTGCTGATCGCCGACCCGGCAACTGCCGACCTAGTCGAGGAACTGCTTCCGCAAGTGCCGTCGATCGAAAAGGTGATCTTTTTCTGCGACGCCGCGTCGATGCCTGAAACGAGCTTCGCGGCGGTCGCTTTCGACGACTGGATCGCGGGCCATTCCGACGAATATGATTGGGGCGGGTTCGACGAGAATGCCGCCTGCGGGCTCTGCTATACCAGCGGAACGACCGGCAATCCGAAGGGCGTGCTCTATTCGCATCGGTCGAACTATATTCATGCGCTGATGACGCTGCAGCGCGACGCGCTTGCGCTGTCGGCGCGCGATACGGTGCTGCTGGTCGTTCCGATGTATCACGCCAATGCGTGGGGCGTCGTCTATTCGGCGCCGGCGGTGGGCGCGAAACTGGTCCTGCCCGGCCAGCGGATGGACGGCGAATCGATCTACAATCTGATCGAGCAGGAGGGCGTGACCTATTCGGCCGCGGTGCCGACGGTGTGGCAGATGTTGCTGCAATATATGCAGGAAAACGGAAAGCGCTTCACGACCTTGCAGCGGGTGACCATCGGCGGATCGGCGTGCCCCGAATCGATCATCCGCACCTTTCGCGACGATTATGGCGTCGACGTCGTCCAGGGCTGGGGGATGACCGAAACCTCGCCGCTCGGTACGGTGTCGGTCCCCAACGCTTCGGTTGCTGCAAAGTCCGAGGGCGAGCAGATGGCGTACAAGCTCAAGCAGGGCCGGCTGCTCTGTGGGCTCGAGATGAAGCTTGTCGACGACGCCGGCAACCGCCTGCCGCACGACGGCAAGACGCCGGGGCGATTGATGATCAAGGGGCCGACGATCGCGGGCGCCTATTATGGCGGAGAGGGCGGCGACGTACTCGATGCCGAAGGCTTCTTCGACACTGGCGACGTCAGCACGATCGATGGCGAAGGTTATATGCAGATCACCGACCGCGCGAAGGATGTGGTGAAGTCGGGCGGCGAGTGGATCAGTTCGATCGAGATCGAGAATATCGCGATGGGGCATGATGCTGTTGTCAACGCGGCGGTGGTCGGGGTCGCGCATCCGAAATGGGACGAGCGTCCGATCCTGCTCTGCCAGCTCAGGTCTGGGTGCGAGGCCTGCGCCGACGACCTGAAGGCATATCTCGACGGCAAGATCGCGCGCTGGTGGATGCCTGACGATATATTGTTCGTCGAGGAAATCCCGCTGGGGCCGACGGGCAAGATCGACAAGAAGGCGATCCGAGCAGGTCTCGAAGGCTATAAATTGCCTTTCGAAGTAGCCCGCTGAAACATAATCGATATCAGGAGAGACGATAATGGACCCGAACGGGATCGAGGGACTGGACGCGCATCTTATCGGACGCGTGTCGCCTACAGCGCCGCGCATTCAGGCAGGTGGACATCCCTGTCAGGGCATTTATTGGACCGAGTCGGGCAAGCGCCCGAAGGTCGCGATCATCGCGACTCACTATAATGTCGATTTTTCGGAGCATTATATCGCTCCCTATTTTGCGCGGCAGGGGTTCGGTTTTCTGGGCTGGAATACGCGCTATCGCGGATTCGAGGATCAGTTTCTGCTCGAACACGCGGTGCTCGATATCGGCGTCGGCATGAAATGGCTCAGACAAGAGGCGGGCGTCGAGGCGGTCGTCATTCTCGGCAATTCGGGTGGTGGGTCGCTTATGGGCGCCTATCAGGCCGAGGCGATCACGCCCACCTTGACCGAACGGCTCCCGGCGGTGGGGCAGGACGCGCTCGCAAACCTCGTGAAGGGCGACCTCTATATCAGCTTCAATGCGCATCAGGGGCGCCCCGAGGTGCTGACCGACTGGATGGATGCGTCGGTGATCGACGAGACCGATCCCGTGGCGACCGATCCCGAACTCGATCCGTTCAACCCCGACAACGGTCCGCCCTATTCGGAGGAATTCATCGCAAAATATCGCGCCGGCCAACGCGCGCGCAACCAGCGCATCACCGACTGGGCCAAGGCGGAACTCACGCGGCTCAACGCCGCGGGCATTCCCGACCGTATCTTCCCGATGTTCCGCTGCTGGGGGGATATCCGTTGCGTCGATCCCGCGATCGACCCGTCCGACCGCAAGCCGAACTGGTGCTATCGCGGTGATCCTGCGGTCGCCAACCGCACGCCGAGCATCGGCCGCGCCAATACGCTCAAGACCTGGCTCAACATGTGGGGCCTCGAAACGTCGCCGTGCCAGGGACAGCCGCATCTCGCCAAGCATGACACGCCGGCGCTCGTCGTGCAGGGAACCGCCGACACCGGCGTCTTCCCGAGCGATGCACGCAAGATCTTCGATTTTCTCGGCTCGTCCGATAAAAAGATCGAACTTATCCCCGGCGCGCATTACTTCGAGGATTCGATCGAAGAGCGACAGAATGCCGCCGATCTCGTCGGCGCATGGATACGGGAGAAGTTGTGACGTGAGGGTGGACGCCGACATGATCGAAGACCTCCGCAGCGCGGGGCTGGTGGGCGAGGGCGATGTCGCGTTCGAGCCGCTGACCGGGGGTGTGTCGTGCGACGTGTGGAAGGTTGAGACGCCGGGCGGGCCGATCGTCGTCAAGCGCCCGCTCGAGCAGCTTCGCGTCGCCGCCGAATGGCACGCGCCGGTCGAGCGCGGGACGAGCGAAGTGCGCTGGCTCAAACGCGCGCGCGGCGTCGATCCGCGCATCGCCCCGGAAGTCCTCGCCGAACTGCCGACGGGGCACGCCTTTGCGATGCGCTTTCTGCCTGGCTGCCCGGTGTGGAAGGACGAACTGATGGCGGGGCATGTCGACGGCGCTTTCGCCGCGCAGGTCGGGACGGGCATCGCGGCAGTTCATGCCGCGACAGCGCATAATGATGGCGACCGCTCGGATTTCCCCAACGACGAGATGTTCCGCGCGCTGCGCGTCGATCCTTTTCTGCTCCATGTTGCCGCCCACGACGTCGAACTGGCGCCGGCGCTGACCGCGCTGGCCGGCGATCTGGCGTCGCGCAAGATCGCGCTGGTCCACGGCGATGTCAGCCCCAAGAATATCCTCGTCGGCCCTGACGGCCCCGTCTTTCTCGACGCCGAATGCGCGGTCTATGGCGATCCCGCATTCGACCTTGCCTTTTGCACTACCCATCTGCTGCTGAAGGCGGTTTGGTCGGGCGATGCACGGCTTAACGAGGCGGCGGCGGCACTGGTCGGCGCTTATCGCGCCGGAATCGACTGGGAGATTGCCGATGACGTGCTGCGGCGTGCCGGCGCGCTGACGGCCGCGCTGTTGATCGCGCGCGTCGAGGGCAAGTCGCCCGCACCTTATCTGACCGATCACGAGCACAAGCGCATCGTGCGCGATCAGGCGCGCGCGCTGTTGCTTGGGCCTGCTCCCCTCGACGCGCTCGTCGCGCATTGGAAAAGAACCCTAGCATGACTTCGCGTATCGCCTCCGTCACCGGCCGCCAACTTTGGGATTCGCGCGGCCGGCCCACTGTCGAGGCCGAGGTCGTGCTGGAATCGGGCGCGGTCGGCCGCGCCATCGCGCCGGCAGGCGCCTCGCGCGGCGCGCACGAGGCGATCGATCTACGCGACGGCGGGGCGGCGTTCGGCGGCTTTGGCGTGAACGGTGCGGTCGCCGGAATTGGCGCCGAGATCGCGAGCGCGGTCGCGGGCATGGATGCGCGCGATCAAGCGGTGGTTGATGCGGCGCTGTGCGATCTGGACGGCACGCCGAACAAGGCGCGGCTGGGCGCGAATGCTGTTGTCGCGGTATCGATGGCAGTGCTGCATGCTGCAGCGGCCGATGCGCGCGAGCCGCTGTGGCGCTATATCGCCGAAGGCCGCAAGGTGCGTGTGCCGCTTCCCGAAATCCAGATTTTCGGTGGTGGGGCGCACGCCGGGCGGCGCACCGACGTGCAGGACTTCATGGTGATGTGCCCGAAGGCAGGCAGCTTCCGGCGCGCGCTCGAGATCACCGATGACATCTATCGCGCCGCGGGCAGGCTGATGGAAGCGAAGGGGCCGCTCTCGGGCGTCGCCGACGAGGGCGGCTGGTGGCCCAATTTCGCGTCGAACGAAGATGCGCTCGATACGCTGACCAAGGCGATCGAGGCGAGCGGGCATCGCGCGGGCGACGAGGTGTTTATCTCGCTCGACATCGCCGCGAACGAACTCGGCGATGCGGGCGGCTACAGTCTCGCGCTTGACGACGGGCGGTTGTCGGGCGAGGAAATGGCGGCGCGCATCGTCGAATGGGCGGGGCGCTATCCGATCCTCTCGATTGAGGACCCTGCCGGGCAGGACGACTGGACGACGATGGCGGCCGTCACTGCGGCGATCGGCGAGCGCGTGCAGATCATCGGCGACGATGTGCTCGTCACCAGCGCGGAGCGCGTCGAACGCGCGGGCGACGCGGCGGTGTGCAACGCGGCGCTGATCAAGGTCAATCAGGTCGGCACCGTCACCGAGGCGAAGGCCGCGCTCGACGCGGCGGTGGCGCGCGGCTGGGGTGCGATCGTCTCGGCGCGCTCGGGCGAGAGCGAGGACGTCACCATCGCCCATCTCGCGACCGGCTGGGACGCCGGGCAGCTGAAGGTCGGCAGCTTCACCCGCTCCGAACGCATGGCGAAGTGGAACGAGATGCTGCGGATCGAGGAAGCGATGGGGGCGGCTGCCGAATTCACGGGTTTCTCGGCCTTCGCTGGGTCGATCGGCCGGGTCGCGGCATGATCGTCCTCCACGCCCGCCCGAGTCCGGGTTTCCGTGAAGCGGTCGATGCGATCTTCGGCCCCGGGGTCGTGGTGCATGTTGATGAGGCCACGCCGCTCGACGCGGTGGCGGGCGACATCACTGCGCTGCTCCATGTGCTGACTCCCGTGACACCCGAATTCATCGCGTCGGCGCCAAAGCTCAAACTGATCCAGAAGCTGGGCGTCGGCGTGAACACGATCGCGCTCGATGCGGCGGGCGGCCATGGCGTCGCGGTGTGCAACATGCCCGGCACCAACAGCCAGGCGGTCGCCGAAATGGCGCTGTCGCTGATGATGGCGGTGCTACGTCGGACCTGCTTCTTCGACGCGCGGACCCGGGCGGGGGAAGGGTGGACCGCCGATCCGTCCGAGCTCGATCAGGTCGGCGAAATCGGCGGACGCACGGTCGGACTCGTCGGTTTCGGCAATTCGGCGCAGTTGCTCGCGCCGGTGCTTGCCGCGCTGGGGGCGAAGGTCGTCTATACAGCGCGCGGCGCGCGCGACGTGCCCTATGACTATTTGCCGCTCGACCGGCTGCTTGCGGAAAGCGACATCGTCTCGCTGCACATCCCGCTCACCGGCGAGACGTGTGCATTGATCGATCCCTTCGCGATGAAGACGGGCGCGGTGCTGGTGAACACCGCGCGTGGCGAACTGGTCGATCAGGCGCGGCTGGTCGAAGCACTGTCTTCGGGTCATTTGCGCGGGGCCGGGCTCGATGTCTTCGCCGAAGAGCCGCTGCCGCGCGACAACCCGCTGCCCGGCCTGCCCAATGCGGTGCTCGCCCCGCATATCGCGTGGCTCACGCCCGAAACGCTCATGCGCAGCCTGACGGTCGCGCAGGAAAATTGCCGGCGCCTCGTCGCGGGCGAACCTCTTCTTCATCAGGTAGTCTAATGTCGCTTCCCACCGTGCTGATCACTGGCCAGCTTTTGACCGACGCCGTATGGCAGCCTTTGCTTGACGCATGGGCAGATCGCGAGGTGATCGTCGCCGACAACCAAAGCGACGACACGATCGAAGGTTTTGCACAACGCTTGCTCGACAATGCTCCGCCGAAATTCATCCTCATCGCGCATGCAATGGGCGGCTTCGTCGCGTTCGAGGTGCTGCGCCGCGCGCCCGAACGCGTGGCGAAGCTGGTGCTGATCTCGACGCTCGCGTCGGCCGATGGCCCGGCGCAGACCGCGCGCCGGCAGGGCTATATCGACCTCGTGGAGAGCGGCCAATTCGACCAAGTGGTCGAGGAGCGCATCCCGATCCTCTTCCCCGAGGAGAAGCGGGGCGATGCGCGGCTGCTCGGCATCGCGCGGCGGATGGCGGCGGATACCGGCGCCGAGACCTTCCTTGCACAGCAGCGCGCGATCATGGCGCGGATCGACAGCCGCCCGCGGCTCGGCGAGATCGCGGTGCCGACCTTGCTGATCTGGGGCGAGCAGGACGGCATCACCAGCCGCGCGCATCATGACGAGATCGCGGAGGCGATCCCGGGGGCGCGGCTCAAGGTCGTGCCGGGAGCAGGGCATTTGCCGACGGTCGAGGCGCCCGAGGTGGTGGTGCCGCTGTTGGCGGATTTTATCGACCAATAGCACGGTCATTCCCGCCTTCGCGGAAATGACCGTGGGGGCTATTTGAGTTCGGCCCGTACCAGCGCCGTTCCGTCGACCATCGCCTTCAGCTTCGCCTGTGAATGTTCGCGGCTGTGATATTTCATCCCGCAGTCGGGCGCGATCCACAGCCGTTCGGCGTCGACGTAACGCAGCGCCTCGCGAATGCGGCCCGCGACCACCTCGGGCGTCTCGACCTCGGGAATCGACAGGTCGAGCACGCCGTACATGATCGTCTTGGTCGGCAGTTCGGCAAGGATCGCGGGGTCGAGCCCCGGCTGTGCCGCCTCGATCGAGATCACGTCGATCGCCGACGCTTCGAGCTCGGCAAGGAAGTCGTAGGCCTTGGGCTTTGGTCCCGTCGCACCGGCGCCATGGTGCACCATCGCATAGCCGAAGCAGATGTGGAGCGCGGTCGTGCCGCCGACCCCTTCGAGCGCACGGTTGATCGCCTCGATCGCATAGCTGTTCGCCTCGGCGGCGCGCGCCTGCAGATAGGGTTCGTCGAGCTGGACGACATCGACCCCTGCTGCGAACAGGTCCTTCACCTCGGCATTGACCGCATCGGCATAGTCCATCGCGAGAGCCCGCGCGTCGGGATACCAGCCATTTTCGGCCTGCTGCGTCATCGTGAAGGGGCCGGGGAGGGTGAGCTTCACCGGCCGGGTCGAATGACGACGCAGGAACGCCGCATCCTGCGCCTCGATCGGCGCGACGCGGCGGATCGGGCCCGACACCAGCGGCACCGGATTGGCATTGCCCGTGCGGTCGATCGCGGTGCCGTGCTTTTCAGTATCGATCCCCGACAGCGCGGTCGCGAGCCGGTTCGAATAGCTTTCGCGGCGCATCTCGCCGTCGCCGACGATGTCGATGCCGATCTCTTCCTGATCGCGGATCGCCATCAGGGTCGCGGCTTCCTGCGCATCGGCGAGCCAAGGTTCGGGAATGCGCCACAGCGTCTCGGCGCGCACGCGCGGGGGCAGGCTGGCCTTCAGCCGCTCGCGGTCGATCAGCCAGTCGGGCTGGGGGTAGCTTCCGACGATCGTCGTCGGCAATATGGGGTGGTCGAACAAGGCCAATCCTCTCGATTTTCGGGCTGGCCAAACATTTGCTTAGTATTCTATCTAATTCAAGTCGAAACGACGGTTGGGAGAGCAAAATGATCGATCTGGAGGCCATCCGGACGCTGGCGGACATTCCGGCGGCACAGGCGCGGGTGCGGGGGCGAGCGACGGCGGTGAAATATGGAACCCGCGAGACAAGCTTCGCCGAACTCGACGCGCGGTCGAACCGCGTCGCCCACACGCTGATCGCGTCGGGTGTTGCGCCCGACGACCGGGTGTCGGCGCTGACCAAGAACCACGACAGCTGGTATCCGCTTTTCTTCGGCACCGCGCGGGCGCGTGCCTGTTTCGCGCCGATCAACTGCCGTCTCGCACCCGCCGAGATCGGCTTCATCCTCGGCGATGCCGGACCGAAACTGCTCTTCGTGGGCGAGGATTTCTTCGACTGCGCGCTCGCGGCGGTGGCCGATCTTGCCGCCCCGCCGCGTCTGATTGCGCTTTATGGCGAGCATCCGGCGTTCGAGCCCTTCGATGCGTGGCTTGGATCGGCGTCCGACGCCCCGCTCGCCGATCCGCCGCAACTGACCGACGACGTGCTGCAGCTCTATACCAGCGGCACGACGGGCCTGCCCAAGGGCGTCGTGCTCACCAACGCCAATTACCGGACCTTCCTCGAGGCTGCGACCGAGGTCGACGGCTTCGCCTATGGCGAGGATGAGACGGTGATGATCGTCATGCCGCTGTTCCACGTCGCGGGCACCAACGTCAGCTTCTCGGGGCTCGCGCAAGGCGGGCGGCTCGTGCTGGTCAAGGATTTTACCGCCGCCGACGCCGTGCGAATGATGCGTGAGGAGGATGTCGCGCACGCTTTCCTCGCCCCCGCGATGATCCAGATGATGCTGCTTCAACCCGATGCGAATGACGGTCCCTATCCGCAGCTCAAATCGATCGCCTACGGTGCCTCGCCGATCGCCGAGGATGTTCTGCGCCGCGCGCGCGCGACCTTCGGCTGCGACTTCGTGCAATTTTACGGTATGACCGAGTCCGCCGGCGGCGGTTCATATCTGTCGCCCGCCGCACATGATTTGCCAGGCAAGCTGACCTCGTGCGGCAAGCCCTGGCCCGGCGCCGCGATGGCGATCCTCGACGGCGAAGGCAACGAACTCGGCGAAGGCGAGATCGGCGAGATCGCGATCCGCGGCGGCATCGTGATGAAGGAATATTGGAACCGCGCGAAGGCTACCGAAGAAACGCTCGCGGGCGGCTGGCTGCACACAGGCGACGTCGGTTATCGCGACGCCGACGGTTTCTACTACGTCCACGACCGCATCAAGGACATGATCGTGTCAGGCGGCGAGAATGTCTATCCGGCCGAAGTCGAAAGCGCGATCATGGGCTGCCCCGGCGTTGCCGACGTCGCGGTGATCGGCGTTCCCGACGACAAATGGGGCGAGAGCGTCAAGGCGCTGATCGTGCCCGCCGCGGGCGCGGCGCTCGATCCCGCCGCCGTCGTCGCCTGGGCGCGCGAGCGGATCGCCGCGTACAAGGCACCGAAGAGCATCGAGTTTATCGACGCCCTTCCGCGCAATCCGTCGGGCAAGGTGCTGCGCCGCGAACTGCGCGCACCCTATTGGGAAGGGCGCGACCGCGCTGTCGGCTAGGCCAACGGTGCCGTTTCAGAACCGAAGAGCGGGAGGCCGTGTCACCCCATCGGCGCTTAAGGCCACAAAAGCCCCGCATGCGCGCGCGGATTTTGTGTCCTTTGTGGCTTTAAGATCTGCCTCGGCCGGCGTGGGGCGGCAATAATATCTTTGGAAGCCGTCGATTTCAAAGAGCGGTTCGGACGCTGGCACGGCGCAATAAAGTAGGACAGCGATTTTTTGGCGGATCAATACCGGTCCGGGGTGGCGATCTGCCGTCTCCCTCCCTTTTTGGGAGAGGAGAAAGACGGTCCGCCTCCGGTCGAAACCGGGCCCTTCCAAATTCAAAAAAGAACCCGGCCAAAGACCGGGTCCAGGAGGAGTTCCCAATGGGTAATATCTTGGGAATTTCTATTCGGCGGGCACCGGAGTGCGGCCGACGATGAAGCCTTCGCGTTTCGTGCCGTCGGCCTGCACCGGGTCGTGCGCGACGTCGCTTTCGTCAAATTCCTTGGTCCACGCCGCGAATTCGAGGCAGACGCCGTCGGGGTCGAAGAAATAGACCGAGCGGACGAAGACGCCGGGATGCAGTTCGGCCGACGATTGCGTCGGGCTGTCGTCGTGGTTCAGCACCGGCGTGACCTCGATGCCCTTCTCGATCAGGCGGTTGTAATATTCGTCGAACTTGTCGGCGCGGACGTTGATCGCGATATGGTTCATCGACCCGTGCGCCGACACGAAGCTGCCCTGCGTCGGCAGCGCGGCGGGGGCCGAGATGCCGGGAACCGCCTCGGGGGCGTTCGGGAACCAGAAGAAGGCGAGGCTGTCGCCATTGCCGATGTCGAAGAAGAAATGCTGGCCGCGCCCGCCGGGGAGGTCAATCGTCTTGGTGAGCGGCATGCCGAGCTTGTCGCGGTAGAATTCGACCGTCCGCGCCATGTCCTTGCACACGAGCGCGAGGTGGTTGACCCCGCAGAATTCGAATTCGCTATTCGTTGCAGCCATCATCCGTCTCCTTATGCGTTCAATTGGCCATCGCGCCGGGGCGGCTTTTCATCCGCTCGTACCAGCCGAGGACATTCGTATTGGCGGGGTCGATCGGCTGGCCGACCGATGCGCCGAAATCGAGAAATGCGAACAGCATGATGTCGGCGAGGCTGATCGCATCGCCCGCGATGAAATCGCGCCCGGCGATCTGCGCGTCGAGCCATTTGATCCCGTCCTGCGCGGTCGCCTTCAGCCCTTCGGCCGCTTCGGGCAGGCAGCGCAGCCGCGATTCGAACAGCGGCAGGCCCTCGGCGAAGCGGAAGCCGTTGGTCAGCGGCTCGCAAATCTTGAGGTCGACGCGCCGCGTCCACATGCGCGTCTTTGCGCGCTCCTCCGCCGTCGCGCCGATCAGGGTCGGTTCGGGATAGCGTTCGTCGAGATATTCGCAGATCGCGGTAACTTCGCAGACGAAGCTACCGTCATCGAGTTCGAGCGCCGGCGTCTGTCCGGCGGGGTTCACGTCGACATTGTACGGCGCGCGCCGGTTCTCGCCGCCGCGCAGGTCAACGGTAACCTCGGGGATCTCGATACCCTTTTCCGCCATGAACAGCTTCACGACGCGCGGGTTGGGGCCGACGCTATTATAGAATTTCATCCTGTCCTCTCACCGAGTCTCTTATCATTTCCGCGATCAATCGTCAATTAAGTTGACGGTTATGAAGTTGCAGTCCCGGACGCGGCCAGCGCATGCGGTAAAGCATGCCCGTCGTCGAAGCGGTGATCCAGGCGTCGCGCCGGTCGGGACCACCGAAGGCGATATTGGTGATGCCGACGTCGGGCAGCGGCAGAAATTCGGATCCGCCGCCGTCGGGATCGAAGATGGTGACCCCGCCCTCGACCATCGTTCCGACGCAAATGCGTCCGCTTTCCTCGATCGCCATGCTGTCGAGCAGGCGAAAGACGGGCGGTGTGCCGACGAAGCGGCCGGGGGCCCAGGGCGGGGGCGGCGCGAGCTCGCCGGGCACGACGACATCCATCGCCCAGATGCGCGCGGTCATCGTCTCGCTGACGTACAGCGTCCTGCCGTCGGGCGAGAGGCCGATGCCGTTCGGGCCCATCATGTCGGCGCGCTGGCGGCTGATCCCCGATCCATCGGCGGCGGCATAATAGATCGCACCATGGTCGCGGCCGGTGTCGCGAACCTGCCCGTGATCGGTGAACCAGAAACCGCCGCCTGCATCGAAGACGATGTCGTTCGGGCCTTTCAGCGGTTCGCCTTCGAAACGGTCGTAGAGGGTCGTCACGGCGCCTGTCGTCAGATCGACGCGCTGGATCGATCCGCAGGGTTCGGCATGCGCGGCATGGCCGGGGAAGAGCAGGGCGCCGGCTTCGACCCATTCGAACCCGCCGTTATTGCAGACATAGGCAGCGCCGTCGGGCCCGACCGCGAGCCCGTTCGGTCCGCCGCCGAGCTCGGCGACGACCGACAGGCTGCCATCGGGTGCGACGCGTGTCAGCGTTCCGCGTGCGATCTCGACGAGCAGCACCGACCCGTCGGGCATCGGAACCGGACCTTCGGGGAAACGAAGGCCGGTCGCGACGACCTCCGGATTGCCGTAATCGCTCACCCGGCGCCGACTCAGCTTTGGGCGGGCCGCGGCGCGCTGAGGAAGTCGGCGGCGCTGAAGCCTTCGGGTGCCGCGATCTCGACGATCGGGTCTTCGCGTGCGTCATATTCCATGCGCAGCGCGCGGGTGATCACCGCGTGCATGTCATAGAGGCAGGTGATGTAGGTGAATTCGAAAATCTGCTCGTCGT
>NZ_JAEMQX010000086.1 GCF_016463645.1 Sphingopyxis sp.
TCCGATCCATGAAATAACTTGACGCTTACGTCAACGTCGGGTTGACTAGGAAAATAGTTAGATAGCGAAGGGAATCGGAATGGCGACGCACGAGGGCATATCGGATCGGGCGCTCGCCATTGCCGCGAAGGTCGAAAGCTTCGTCCGCGAAATGGTTGTGCCTTACGAGAAAGACCCGCGCCGCGACCATCATGGCGCGCCGACCGACGAACTCGTCATGGAGATGCGCGAACATGCGCGCGCTGCAGGGGTGCTGACCCCGCATATTTTCGATGACGGCAGCCACCTCAACCAGCGCGAAACCGCGGTCGTGCTGATCAAGAGCGGCTTGTCACCGCTCGGCCCGCTCGCGTGCAACACGATGGCGCCCGACGAAGGCAATATGTACCTGCTCGGCAAGGAAGGGAGTCCCGAACTCAAGGATCGCTTCCTGAAGCCGATGGTAGCCGGCGAAGTTCGTTCGGCCTTCTTCATGACCGAGCCCGCCGATGAAGGCGGCGCCGGGTCCGACCCCTCGATGATGAAGACGACCTGCCACCTCGACGGCAATCATTGGGTGATAAACGGCCGCAAGACCTTCATCACCGGTGCGCAGGGCGCGCGTGTCGGCATCGTGATGGCGAAGGCCGAACAGGGTGCGTGCATGTTCCTCGTCGACCTGCCCGACCCCGCGATCCGTATCGACGATGTGCCGAACACGATCGACAGTTCGATGCCGGGCGGCCACGCGACGCTGACGATCGACAATCTGCGCGTGCCTGCCGACCAGATGCTCGGCGAAGCCGGCGAAGGATTCCGCTACGCGCAGGTGCGCCTCTCCCCTGCCCGCCTGTCGCACTGCATGCGCTGGCTCGGCGCGTGCATCCGCGCGCACGAGATTGCGACCGATTATGCCAACCGCCGCGAGGCGTTCGGCAAGCCGCTGATCGACCATGAGGGCGTTGGCTTCATGCTTGCCGAAAATATGATCGACCTGAAACAGGCCGAACTGATGATCGACTGGTGCGCGGGCGTGCTCGATACCGGATCGCTCGGCACGGTCGAAAGCTCGATGGCGAAGGTCGCGGTGTCGGAGGCCCTGATGCGCATCGCCGACCGCTGCGTCCAGGTGATGGGCGGCACCGGGGTCACCGACAAGACGATCGTCGAACAGGTGTTCCGCGAGGTTCGCGCCTTCCGCATCTACGACGGCCCGACCGAGGTCCACAAATGGAGCCTCGCGAAGAAAATCCGCCGCGACTGGAAGGCCGGGCTGGCCTGACACGGCCGCCAGTTGCAGCACGAAAAGCGTAGCGTCAAAGTGCTTGACGTTTACGTCAACGTCCGGTTCATTGGCCGCAACGGGATATTGGGAGAAGGACGGGTGCACGCATGACCATCCTCTACGACGAAGGCCAGCAGGCGATCGCGACCGAGTCGCGGCGCGTATTGGAGGCGCGGGTTGGCAAGGACGCGCTGCTGCCGCTTCTCGAAACCGTCGGCGAATATCATCGCCCCTTCTGGGATACCGCGAAGGAGCAGGGCTGGACCGCGCTTGCGCTCCCCGAAGCCGATGGCGGCCTGGGGCTCGGGCTGATCGAATTGGGGCTGATCGCGCATCAGGCGGGGCGCGGCATCAGCGGCGCGCCCTTTCTGACGTCGAGCTTTGGCGCGGCCAAGGCGATCGAGCTGTTCGGATCCGACGCCCAAAAGGCGCGCTGGCTGCCGGGTCTGGCGAGCGGCGAGACCATCGGCGCCATCGCCTTTGCGGCGGGTCCCGACGCGCTTCCCCGCCAACCCGATGCGACCGTCGCCGGCGATAGCCTCGACGGCACCGTGCGAGGCGTGTCGGCGGGGTTGGCGGCCGACGTCGCAATCGTCTTTGCCAATGGTCCGGGCACCCCCGTGCTTGCGCTCGCCGATTTGGCGAACGCCCGGCGCGCCGCCGTTCCCAGTTTTGACAACAGCCGCCTGATTGCCGACCTCGACCTTTCAGGCCTGCCAGCCGAAACGCTCGCGGTTGGCAGCGCGGCGCGCGATGCGGCCCTTCGCATCCTGGCATTGCAAGCCGTCGTTACGGCGCACGAACAGACCGGCGGCGCCGAGGCGCTGATGGAGATCGCGCGCGACTATGCGCTGACGCGCAAGGCGTTCGGTCAGCCGATCGGCGCCTTCCAGTCGGTGAAGCATCGCATCGCCGAGCTCTATGGGCTTGTCGAACTGGCGCGCGCGAACTGCATCCACGCAGCGGCGCGCGAAGGCGCCGCCGATTTCATCACTGCCGCCGCCGCCGCGCGCCTGTCCGCGACCGAGGCCTATGACACCGCGGCGCGCGATTGTATCCAGATCCATGGCGGCATCGGCGTGACGTGGGAAATCGGGCTGCATCTCCATATGCGCCGGGCGCGCAGCCTTGCGATCGAGCAGGGCAGCAGTCTGTTCTGGGAAGATGTGCTTGTTGACCAGCTTGCGGGAGAAGCGGCATGAGCGATCTCGAAGCCTGGCGCGCCAAGGCCGCAGAGTGGCTCGTATCGGTCGCGCCGACCTTTGGCCGCGACGCGCGCAAGGGCCTGTCCGAAGCCGATGATCTGGCGCTGGGGCGCCGGTACCAGAAAGCAAAGTTCGATGCGGGCTATGCCGGGATCAACTGGCCGACCGAATATGGCGGTCAGGGGCTCGGCCATCTCGAGAAGGTGACCTTCGACGCCGAGGAAATGAAGCACGGCTTCCCGAACTTCTATTTCGGCATCTCGCTCGGCATGCCGGTGCCGGTGCTGATGCAGTTCGGCAGCGACAAGGAGTTCGTGAAGGAACGCGTGCTGAAGGCGCTGCAGGGCGAGGAAATCTGGTGCCAGCTCTTTTCCGAACCCTCGGGCGGATCGGATCTTGCGGGCCTGCGCACCAAGGCCGAGCCCGACGGCAACGGCTGGAAGATCAACGGCCAGAAAGTGTGGACGAGCTGGGCGCATTACAGCGATTATGGCGTCATTGTCGTGCGCACCGACCCGACCGTCGCGAAGCACAAGGGCCTCACCTATTTCTGGGTCGACATGAAGGCGCCGGGCGTGACCGTACGCCCGATCAAGCTCGCGGGCGGCGACAGTCACGTCAACGAGGTGTTCTTCGACGATGTGAAGATCACCGATGATCACCGCATGTCGCCGGTCGGCGGCGGCTTTGCAGTCGCCATCGCAACGCTGATGATCGAACGCTATGTGGCGACCGACAGTGCAGGTTTCGGTCCCCATCTCGACCTGTTCGTCGAACTGGCGAAAGATGTTCAGCTCAATGGACGCCCGGCTATCGAGGATGGCCGAATCCGGCAACAGATCGCGCGCAACCATGCGATGCGGGCGGGGCTCGATTCGATCAATGTGCGCGCGCGACTGATGATGCAAGCGGGCATGATCCCGGGACCCGAGGGTTCGCTCAACAAGCTGGTCGCGGTGCGTTCGCGCCAGAAACTGTCTGAGCTTGCACTTGATCTGCAAGGCGGCGACGCTTTCCTTTTCGACGAACATGCATCGCAAAAGGAGGATTGGGCGTCGAGCTGGATCAACGCGCCGACGGGCCGCATCGCGGGCGGGTCGGACGAGACGTTGCTCAACACGATTGCCGAAAAAGTCCTTGGCCTTCCGCAGGACCATCGCCCCGACAAGGGCATCCCCTTCAACCAGATTCCCGCCTGAGGAGCCTCCCATGAAGATCGATTCCACTGTTTCAGCGGTCGTTACCGGCGGCGCATCGGGGCTTGGCCGCGCGACTGCCGAAGCACTTGCCGCCTCGGGCGTGAAGGTCGCGATCTTCGATATCAATGACGCGCTCGGCGAAGAGGTCGCGGCGTCGATCGGCGGTCTGTTCGTCCATGTCGACATCACCGACGAACAATCGGTGCTCGACGGCTATGCCAGGGCGCGCGCGGCGCACGGGCAGGAGCGCGTCTGCGTCCATTGCGCGATGACCTCGCGCCGCGGCAAGACGCTTGCCTATGACAAGGAAAGCGGCGGCTATCGCCGCACGCCGACCGCCGACTATGCCTTTGGCGTCGAAGGCATATTGACCGCGAGCTACCGCGTCGCGTCGATCGCCGCCGAAGGCATGGCGAGCCTTCCCGAAATGGAAGACGGCGAACGCGGCGCGATCGTGCTGACCGCCTCGGTCGCGGCGCAGGACGGCCAGATCGGCCAGGTCATCTATGGCTCGGCCAAGGCCGGCGTGAACGGTCTCGTGCTGCCGATGGCGCGCGACCTGATGGATCTGGGTATCCGTGTCAATTCGATCATGCCGGGCGTATTCGGCACGCCGCTTCTCAACAATATGAACCCGAAGGTGAAGGAAAGCCTCGAAGCGTCGGTCCCCTTCCCCAAGCGGCTCGGCAAGGCCGAGGAATATGCGAGCCTCGCGATGGAGATGGTTCGCAACACCTATTTCAACGGGCAGGCGGTCCGCCTCGACGGCGCGATAAGAATGGCCCCCCGCTGAGCAACCCGACGAACCGCTTTTCAATCAGCTCACGATCTTTGAAGCTCTTCCACGAAAGGATATCACCATGGCCGAGGCCTATATCATCGACGCCGTTCGCACCCCGCGCGGGATCGGCAAGCCCGGCAAGGGCGCGCTGTCGCACCTCCATCCGCAGCACCTCGCCGCGACGGTGCTCGCCGCGATCCGCGACCGCAACAATCTCGACACCGCGACGGTCGACGACATCGTCTGGTCGACGTCGAGCCAGAACGGCAAGCAGGGTGGCGACCTCGGCCGCATGGCGGCGCTGTCCGCGGGCTATGACACCAAGGCCAGTGGCACGACGCTCGACCGATTCTGCGGCGGCGGGATCAGTTCGGTGAACTTCGCCGCCGCGAGCGTGATGAGCGGCATGGAAGACTGCGTCATCGCGGGCGGCACCGAGATGATGAGCTACACCACCGCCTACGCCGCCGAACAAGCCAATGCGGGCCTGCCCCAGCGGCTGATGGGGGCGGGCCATGAAGCGCTCGACGAACTGCATCCGCAGTCGCATCAGGGCGTGTGCGGCGACGCGATCGCGACGATCGAGGGCATCAGCCGCGAGGCGCTCGACGCCCTCGCGCTCGTCAGCCAGCAGCGCGCCGACCGCGCGATCAAGGAAGGCCGCTTCGACAAGTCGGTCGTGCCGGTCCTGAACACCGACGGCACCGTCGCGCTCGATCATGAAGAATTCCCGCGGCCCGAAACCACCGCCGAAGGTCTTGCGTCGCTCAAGCCCGCCTTCACCGGCCTTGCCGATTTCGATCTCGGCGGCGGCTTCACCTTCCGCAAGCAGGTCAACCGGCGTTATCCCGATGTCGAGATCCAGCATTTCCACCATGCGGGCAATTCGTCGGGTGTCGTCGATGGCGCCGCCGCGATCCTGCTGACCTCGAAGGACTATGCCGACAAGCATGGCCTGAAGCCGCGCGGCCGCGTCGTCGCTTATGCCAATATCGGCGACGATCCGACGCTGATGCTCAACGCGCCGGTCCCGGCAGCGAAGAAGGTGCTCGAAAAGGCTGGGCTCAAGAAGGAAGACATCGACGTCTGGGAAATCAACGAAGCTTTCTCGGTCGTCGCCGAAAAGTTCATCCGCGACCTCGATCTCGACCGCGAGAAGGTGAATATAAACGGCGGCGCGATGGCGCTCGGCCATCCGATCGGCGCGACGGGCTCGATCCTGATCGGCACCGCGCTCGACGAACTCGAACGGTCGGGCGGCCGCTATGGTCTCGTCACCATGTGCGCCGCGGGCGGTATGGCGCCGGCGATCATCATCGAACGCATCTGACGAACAGGAGAGCATCATGTCCGGGCCGCTGAAGGGTATCAGGATCATCGAATTTGCCGGCATCGGTCCCGGTCCCTTTTGCGGCATGATGCTCGCCGACCATGGCGCCGAGGTGATCCGTATCGATCGCCCCGGCGGCTTCATGGACCCGCGCGATCCGCTGAGCCGCAACCGCACGTCGATCGCGCTCGACATGAAGAACCCCGACGCGGTGCGGATCGCGCGCGAGCTTTGCAAAAGCGCCGACGGGATTATCGAGGGCTATCGGCCGGGGGTGATGGAGCGGCTGGGGCTCGGCCCCGAGGTACTGCTCGCCGACAATCCGAAGCTCGTTTACGGCCGCATGACCGGCTGGGGCCAGTTCGGACCCTATGCGCAGGCGGCGGGGCACGATATCAACTATATCTCCCTTTCGGGCGTGCTTCACGGCATCGGCCGCGCCGGGGAAAAGCCCGTGCCGCCGGTCAATTATGTCGGCGATTTCGGCGGCGGCGGCATGATGCTGGCGTTCGGCATGTCGAGCGCGTTCGTCCACGCCGCGCGCACCGGCGAGGGTCAGGTGATCGACTGCGCGATGACCGACGGATCGGCGCTGCTTGCGGGCATGACGTGGGGCTTCCACGCCGCGGGACGGCTCAAGGACGAAGCCGGCGTCAACATGCTTGACGGTGCCGCACATTTCTATGACAGCTATGTCTGCGCCGACGGCAAGTTCATCTCGATCGGATCGATCGAACCGCAATTCTATGCGCTGCTGCGTGAGAAGACCGGGCTGACAGATGACGCCGATTTTGATGCGCAGATGGACTCGACGAAATGGGATTCGCTCAAAGCAAAACTCACTGCCCTGTTCAAAACCAAGACGCGCGACGAATGGTGCGCGATCATGGAAATGACCGACGTCTGTTTCGCGCCGATCCTGTCGCTGACCGAAGCGCCGCAGCATCCGCACAATGTCGCGCGCGAAACCTTCCTCACCGTCGGCGGGGCCATCCAGCCGGCCCCGGCTCCCCGCTATTCGGCGACGGTCAACGACACGCCGCGCCCGGCACCAGCGGTCGGGGACGACGGCGATGCGGTGCTGGCCGGCCTCGGCTATGATGCGGAGAAGATTGCGGCGCTGCGCGAAGGCGGCGCGGTCCGCTAGAGCTCAGGCGCCGCGCGCGGTCATCACTTCCCAGAGGCCGCGCCCGCCGAAACCCGCGACCTGACGGCCGAGGATTTGCGCCCAATGCGCGTCGTTGCCGTGCGTGCCGCGCCAGCGCATCAGCGGGATCGTCACGCGGTGGAGATCATATTCTTCGGTGAAACCAATCGCGCCATGCACCTGATGCGCTATCGACGTGACGACACCGACCGCGCGATTGGCGCGCAGCTTTGCCGCAGCAATTTCGAAGCCGACCACCGAGGGGTCAAGGTTCGCCACGTCGAGACGCACCGCCAACGCCGCTGCTGCAGCTTCGACCGCGCGCACTTCGCACGCCATCACCGCGAGCGATTGCTGGACCGCCTGGAATTTGCCGAGCGGACGGCCGAACTGCTGGCGCATGTTCACATGCTCGATCGACAGGGCGAGCGCCTGCCCCATTGCGCCCGCCATCAGGCTGACCATCGCGGCAGGCTGAAGTGCTTCGCTTGCAATGACCTCGGCGACCGGCAGCTCCGGCACGATCACGCCCGCGATCTGCAGCACTTCATTTGCATCACACCAGTCGCCGCCGAAACCGCCCTGATCTTCCGGTACCAGCAACGAGCCGAAACCCGCCTCCTCGACCGGAGCGACTCCCTTGGCCGCGGCCTCGGCGAAGACGGCGCGCGCGGTATCGCAGAGCATATCGCGTGAGGCGCTCATCGCAGACCCAATCCGCGCGCGATGATCCCGCGGATTATCTCGCGCGTTCCGCCGCGCAGCGAGAAACTGGGTGAGGCGATGAGCAACGCGCGGAGCAGTCTTGCGAGATCGTCGCTACCCTCCCACGCGCAATCGACGATCGCCTGCACGCGGCGCGGCATATCCTGTTCGAAGGCATTGCCGAGTTCCTTGACCACCGACGCCTCGACCATCGGGTCTTCGCCTGCCGCAAGTTTCGCTGCGGTCGACATCGACAGCTGGCGCAGCGTCCACATTTCGGCGGTAAGTTCGCCGATCAATGATGCGACCGCGGGATCGGGATCGGGTCCCGCCGCATCGATCAGCGCGGCCAGCAGTGCGTGGCTCGACAGATAGCGTTCGGGCCCCGAGCGTTCGAGGCCGAGTTCGGCGGTGACCTGTTTCCACCCCTGCCCGCGCTCGCCGACGAGGGCGCCGTGCGGGACGAGCACATCGTCGAAGAAGACTTCGTTGAAATCATGGTGGCCCGCCATGTCGATGATCGGGCGGATCGTGATGCCGGGGGTGTCGAGGTCGATCAGCACCTGGCTGAGCCCTGCGTTGCGTTCGCTCTCCTCCTCGGTCCGCACAAGTGCGAGCATGATATGCGAAAAATGCGCGCCGGTGGTCCAGATTTTCTGGCCGTTGATGCGCCAGCCCTCGGCCGTTTCACGCGCCGTCGTCCGCACCGCAGCCAGATCGGACCCCGCGCCCGGTTCGGACAGGCCGATGCAGGCGTAAAGCTCGCCCTTCGCGATGCCGGGCAGGTAACGCTCGCGCTGCGCCTCGCTGCCGTAACGCAGGATCAGTGGTCCGGTCTGCCGATCGGCAATCCAGTGCGCGCCGACGGGCGCTCCCGCAGCGAGCAATTCCTCGATCACGACATAGCGTTCGAGCAGATGGCGGTCGCCGCCGCCGTAGCGCGCCGGCAGCGTCATCCCGACATAGCCCGCTGCGCCGAGCGCGCGGCTGAAACCGGCGTCGAAACTCGCCCAGCAATTCGCCCGCGCGACGACATCATCCTGTGGCTGGTTCACCGTAAGCCAGCCCCGTAAATCGGCGCGCAGTGCGGCAATGTCGCCGGGCGGATCGAAGGGATAGAGCGCAAAGCCTTGCATGTCGCGCCAGCCATGCAATAGCTTTGGTCAGGCAGCAAAGGATAATTGAAGATGGGCGAATTTCTGGGTGTCGAGCGGCGGGGCAAGATCGCGATCCTGACGATGATCAAGCCCGAGAGCATGAACGCGATCGGCACGCACGAAGACTGCCGGGACATCATCGACACGCTGCGCGCGCTGGGTGACGACCGCAGCGTCAGCGCGATCATCCTGACCGGCAGCGGCAAGGCGTTCAGCGCCGGCGGGAACCTCAAAGGCATGCAGGACCGCACCGGCATCGGTGTGCTCGACCAGCCCGATTCCACCCGTGCCAATTACCGCAGGGGGGTACAGGCGGTGATCCGCGCGCTGATGGATTGCGAGGTGCCGATGATCGCCGCGGTCAATGGTCATGCGATCGGGCTTGGCTGCGACCTTGCCTGCACCTGCGACATCCGCATTGCCGCCGAGAGCGCGAAATTCGCGTGCAGCTTCATCAAGGTCGGGATCGTCCCGGGCGACGGCGGAGCCTGGCTCCTGCAGAAGGTGCTGGGTTATCCCCGCGCCGCCGAGCTGTTCCTGACGGGGGACCGCTTTGACGCCACGCAGGCAAAGGAATATGGTCTGGTTACGGACGTCGTGCCCGATGCGGAACTGCTCGACCGTGCGATCGCCATCGCCGAGCGGATCGTCTGCAATCCGCCCCGCGCGCTGCGCCTGACGAAACGCCTGCTGCGCGAGGCGCAGCACAGCCGGATGAGCGATATTTTGGAACTGAGCGCAGCCTATCAGGCGATCGTCCATGAGACGGCGGATAACCGCGAGGCGATCAATGCCTTCGTCGAAAAGCGTCCCCCCGTGTTTACAGGAGAATGACCATGCTCGCCGAGCGTGTCCTGCCGCTGTCCGGCATCCACAATTTCCGCGATTATGGCGGTTATGCCGTCGACGGCAATGGACGGCTCCGCGGCGGGATGCTGTGGCGCTCCGCGCATCACGAGGCGGCGACCGACGGGGATCTCGATGCGCTCGACGCGCTGGGGCTCGAAACCGTCGTCGACCTGCGCGGCGATGACGAGCGCGAGATGCACCCGTGCCGGCGGTCGGAGAATTTCTCGGCGCGCGTGCTCTTCGCGGGCGGCGTGACCGCGGGGCTGGCGCCGCATCTGCAGGCGGCGGGCGGGACGATCGATGTCGAGACGGCGCGCGAGCGGATGATCGACACCTATGCCGGCATGCCCTATCGCCCCGCGCTCGTCGCGACGCTGCGGCTCTATCTGGCAGCGCTTTCCGAATATGACGCGCCGAGCCTCGTCCACTGCGTCGCGGGCAAGGACCGCACCGGCTTTGCGGTCGCGGTCGTCCACCGGCTGCTCGGCGTACATGAAGACGATCTGATGCAGGATTATCTCCTCACCAACACCGCGGGCAAGATCGAGGAGCGGATCGCGCAGGGCGCGGCGCATATCCGCTCGCGTTATGGTGCCGAGATTCACGATGACGCGATCCGCGCACTGATGTCGGTCAATCCCGCCTATCTCGACGCCGCACTCGCGACAGTGCGGCGCGACCATGGCGACATCCCGACCTATGCGGAGGCCGTGCTGAACTTTACTCCCGAGATGCGCGAGGCGATGCTCGACCGGCTGGTGGTCTAGGGGCTATCGGCCTCGCACCAGTACCCCGCCCTTCACCACCGCATCGACGCTTTCGAGCTGGCGCACGTCCGCCAGCGGATCGCCGTCGACCGCGACGATGTCGGCATAGCGTCCGACCGCAATTGCGCCGACGTCCTTCTCGCGGCCGAGCGCCTCTGCGGCGTTCTTCGTTGCAGCCTGAATCGCCTGTAGCGGGGTCATGCCATATTCCACCATGACGCGGAACTGGCCGCCGACCTGCCCGTGCGGCATCACACCGGCGTCGGAGCCGAAGACCATGCGCACGCCAGCCTTGACGGCTTTGCGGAAATTGTCACGCTGGATCTGTGCGATCTCGCGATCCTTGCGCAGATTATCCTCGAGCACGCCGTTCTTTGCGCCTTCGGCCTGCGTATATTCGGTGTTGTAGATATCCATCGAGAACCACACCGGCCGCCCCCGCGCGACGGCCATGCGGATACCCTCGTCGTCGACGAGGCTGACATGCTCGATCGTGTCGATACCCGCGGCGATGGCGGCGCGGATGCCCGCGGCGCCGTGCGCATGGGCGGCGACGCGCAGCCCCCATTGATGCGCTTCGTCGGCGATGGCGGCGAGTTCCCTTTCGGAAACCTGCAGCTGGCCGGGTTCGGTATTGCGCGAAAAGACGCCGCCGGTCGCGCAGACCTTGATCACCTCGGCGCCATATTTGCGCTGGCGGCGCACCTGATAGCGCAGTTCGTCGGGGGTATCGCCGATGCCCTCTTCCTTGCCGTCCTTCCTTTCGAGGCTGGGCGGCAGATAGGTGCTGTCGCAATGCCCGCCGGTCGCGCCGAGCGCATAGCCCGCGGGAACGATGCGCGGCCCGGTCGCATAGCCGGCATCGATCGCCTGCTTGAGCCCGATATCGTTGCGATCGCTCGATCCGAGGTTGCGCACGGTGGTGAAGCCCGCGCCGAGCATGTCATTGGCATTCTTGACTGCGGTCATGCCCCAGAAACTGTCGGTAAACTCCAGCCCGCGATAGCCGCCGATATCGGCGGGGCCGTCCAGATGGACGTGCATGTCGATCAGACCCGGCAGCAGCGTCTTGTCGCCGAGGTCGACATGTTTGACGTTCGATCCCCAGCGCACCGTGCGCGCGTCCGCGATGTTGGTGATGCGGCCGTCGGCGCCGATGAAGATGGCGGGAAATTCGACCGTCTTGCCGGCTAGCACGTCGATATAGCGCGCCGCGGTGATCACCGTCTGCCCGGGGCCATCCTGCGCCTCTGCCGGAAGCGCGACCGCTCCGGCCAGCGCCGTCGAGGCAAAAATGATTCCCCGCAGAAAACTGCGAAACTTTACTCGCGATTGCATGTTCGCCCCACCCGTTGTTTGTGCCCATAAACTCGATGGCAAAACAGGACTTATTAGGACAGCGGAAAATGCATCAGGCTGAATTCTTCTGCCTTGCCGACCACCAGGCGCCGAGCAGCGCAAAGGCGGTGCCGAGCATCGTGCCGCCCAAGATGTCGCTTGCCCAATGGACGCCGAGCATGATGCGCGAGAAGCCGTTGAGGACGATCATCGCGGCGGCGAGGGTCCAGGCATAAGGCCGCCAGCGCGGCGGCGCGAGCCAGGCGAGGAGGAGGTAGACGACGGCGGCGCTGGTCGCGTGACCGCTGGGGTATGAATAGCTCGTCTGATGGTCGAGATGATCGATCAGGTCGGGCCGCGCGCGGCCGAAGCCGAGCTTGAGCAGGCTCGACGCGAGGTTCGAGAGCAGCGACGCGCCGCCGAGCGCGACCGCGCAGCGCGGACCGCACCAGTGCCAGACGAGGCCGCACAACAGGATGACGATGATCCAGCGCGGCGTGCCGCCGCCGATCCAGCTCGCTCCTTGCATGAAGGCGATGAAAGCGGGGTCGTTTTCGTCGATGCGGAGCGAGAGGCTGTGCGAGATTTGCCAGTCGGCGGCCTCTGTCCATCCCGCGCCGACCGCGAAGCCGAGCAGGATCGTGGCGACGATCAATGCCGCTGCTGCCGCCAATAGCCGTGACGATCCGGTCATCCCACCGGTCCGGTGCGGCGCGACTGGCGCCAGGTATCAAGGTGGGCCGCAAAGCGGCGCAGCTGGTCCGCGCCGCCGTCGATGTCATTGTCGATCAGCCTGAGTTCGCGGGTCGCGCCGCCGGCGCGGTAGCGAAGGTAGAGGCCGTGCCGGAGCCGGGCGCCGAGTTTCACCGATCCGGAAGCGTCTCCCGGCAAGCGATCGGCGCGATCGAAAATGGCCTCGGCGATCGCCTCGACGGGCAAGGGGCTGGCCTCCGCCCCGTAACTCGAATGAAGATGGAGACGGCCGCCTTCGGTCCTTGCGGCCACCTCGCGCGTGACAGCGCGCCAGCCATGCCCACCGGCATGGAAGAGGCTCACGCCCCCCGCGACGACCAGCAAGGAAATCTTGAACGACGCCAGCGGATCGCGACGCGGCGCGGGCGCCGGCAGCTCGATACCGGGCGCGCGAACGCTTTCCGGCGGCGATTCGCGCTCGCCGTGCATCAGACCCGCCACCGCAAAGGCGCTCGCCGCAACCCCCAGGAAGAACAGCATCTTGATGATGCTGCCCGACCGGGAGAAATGAAGAATCGACGGATTCAAGCGGTGAGGCCTCGTTCGGCCCTAGATATGCAGCGGCCGTCCGAACGCCGCCAGGACGCCTTCGTGCATCGTCTCGCTGAGCGTCGGATGCGGGAAGACGGTGCCGATGAAATCATCCTCGACCAGTTCGGCGGTCTTGCCGATCGTATAGCCCTGAATCAGCTCGGTGACCTCGGCGCCGATCATGTGCGCGCCGAGCAGTTCGCCGGTCTTCGCGTCGAATACGGTCTTGGTGAAGCCCTCGGACTCGCCGAGCGCGATCGCCTTGCCGTTGCCGATGAACGGGAAGGTTCCGGCCTTGACCTCATAGCCGAGCTCCTTCGCCTTCGCCTCGGTCAGCCCGACGCTGGCGATCTGCGGGCGGCAATAGGTGCAGCCCGGGATGTTGCGCGGGTCCATCGCGTGCGGGTGATTGCCCGCGATCGCCTCGACCGAAATCACCGATTCGTGCATCGCCTTGTGCGCGAGCCACGGCGGCGCGGTGACGTCGCCGATCGCCCAGATGCCGGGGACGTTGGTGCGGCACATCGCGTCGGTGTCGATATGGCCCTTGGTCGTTTTCACGCCCAATGCTTCGAGCCCGATATTCTCGGTGTTCGGGACGATGCCGATCGCGACGATGGCGTGACTGAATTCGGCGCTTTCGGTCTTGCCGTCCTTGGTCTTGATCTTCGCGGTGACGCCGGTCGCGGTCGCCTTGAGTTCCTCGACGCCGGCGCCGGTAAAGATCGTCATGCCCTGCTTCTTGAGCGCCTTTTCGAGGAAGGCCGAGACGTCGGCATCCTCGACGGGAACGAGCCGGTCGAGCATTTCGACCACGGTCACGTCGACGCCCATGTCGCTGTAAAAGCTCGCAAATTCGATACCGATCGCGCCCGAACCGATGACGAGCAATTTCTTCGGCATTTCGGGCGGGACGAGCGCGTGGCGATAGGTCCAGATGCGCTTGCCGTCGGCGGGCGCGAACGGCAGGTCGCGCGCACGCGCGCCGGTCGCGACGATGATATTCTTCGCGGAGAGGGTTTCGGTCCCCTTCTCGCCCTTCACCTCGAGCTTGCCCGGCGCGGTCAGCTTGCCCTCGCCCATATGGACGGTGATCTTGTGCTTCTTCATCAGGAAGGCGACGCCCTGGCTGAGCTGTTTGGCGACGCCGCGGCTGCGCTTCACCACCGCGTCGATGTCGGCGCTGATCTGCTGGGCGATCAGGCCGTAATCGCCCGCATGCTGCATATAATGATAGATTTCGGCCGACCGCAGCAGCGCCTTGGTCGGGATGCAACCCCAGTTGAGGCAGATGCCGCCGAGATTCTCGCGCTCGACGATCGCGGTCTTGAGCCCGAGCTGCGCCGCGCGGATCGCGGCGACATAGCCGCCGGGGCCCGAACCGAGGACGATGAGGTCGTAGTTGGTATCGGCCACAATATTCTCCTTATCCGCCGGGCCTTGAACGTAGCGTCATGATCAGCTCGCGGAACGCGAGGACGACCATGACCACATAGGCGGCGATCCAAATCCAGTGCGAAGCGGCGGGCCAGATCCAGCTGGCGGCAGCCGCGACGAATGCCATGGCGAGCAGTCCGATCAACAAATGAACAATTTGCCGAGCGAAGCGCATCACCCTTGTCCGATCAGGCGACCAGCCCCAGCGGATTTTCCACCAGTTCCTTGAAGGTCTTCATCAACAGCGCGCCGTCGGCGCCGTCGATCGCGCGGTGATCGAAGCTGCCGGTGGCCGACATGACGGTGGCGATCGCCAGCGCGTCGTCGACGACATAGGGGCGCTTCTCGCCCGCGCCGATCGCCATGATCATCGCCTGCGGCGGGTTGATCACCGCGGTGAACTGCTTGATCCCCATCATGCCCATGTTGGAGATCGAGGCGGTGCCGCCCTGATATTCGCTGGGCTGGAGCTTGCCTTCCTTCGCCTTCGCCGCGAGTTCGGACATTTCGGTCGAGATTTTCGACATCGACTTGCCCCCGGCATCGACAATGATCGGGGTGATCAGGCCGCCGGGGATGCTGACCGCGACCGAGATGTCGGCGCGCTTGTAGAAGCGCATCACGTCGCCGCCGAAGCTGACGTTGCACGACGGCACGCGTTCGAGCGCGACCGCGAGCGCCTTGATCAGCATGTCGTTGACGCTGAGCTTGACGCCGCGGCTTTCGAGGCTGGCGTTGAGCTCGCCGCGCAGCTTGAGCAGCGCGTCGAGGCGGATGTCGACGGTCAAATAGATGTGCGGCGATTGCTGCATCGACTCCGTCAGGCGGCGCGCGATGGTCTTGCGCATGCCGCTGAGCTTCTCGTCCTCGTGCGGGATGCCGAAATCGGGGATCGGGCCCGCGGATGCAGGCGCGGCTGCCGGAGCGGCGGCGGCGGGTGCCGGAGCCGGGGTTGCTGTCGCGGGAGCCGCCGCAGCAGCCGGGGCACCTTCGAGGTCGGCCTTGACGATCCGGCCGCCGGGGCCGGTCCCGGTGACGCCCTTGAGATCGATGCCCTGTTCGGCGGCGAGGCGCTTGGCGAGCGGGCTGGCCTTGATGCGATCGCCCGGGGCGGCGGGCGCCGCCGTCGGCGCGGGAGCGGGTGCCGGTGCGGGTGCCGGTTCGTCCTTCGCGGCGGGAGCCGGCGCAGCAGCAGGTGCGGGCGCCTGAGCGGGAGCAGCCTTGGCGGTCGACGCATCCTCGCCTTCGCCCGCGATCACCGCGATCACGGTGCCGACCTTCACATTGTCGGTGCCTTCAGCGATAAGAATCTGCGCAATCGTGCCCTCGTCGACGGCTTCGAACTCCATCGTCGCCTTGTCGGTCTCGATCTCGGCGAGCAGGTCGCCCGACTTGACCGTATCGCCCTCCTTCACCAGCCATTTGGCGAGGGTGCCCTCCTCCATCGTCGGCGAGAGAGCGGGCATCTTGAGTTCGATTGGCATGTCTAGGCTTGTCCCTGTCAGTCTTGCAGGCGGAGGCCTGCCGCTACGGATTCTTCTTCGCCATAAGCCTTGCATCGATCAAGGTCCAGCGGGCCAGCTTGCGTTTCATACGAATGTGACGCACTCTCCCGCCCAAGCAAAAACACGAGGGGTCGGGGTGATGCGGACATATCTGGTGGTGATCGACGA
>NZ_JAEMQX010000087.1 GCF_016463645.1 Sphingopyxis sp.
CTTTTTGCACGCCGATCACCCCACGAAGGGGGTGCCTATTGCACGCTGATCCTCAAGCTCCGGCGGGCCCCTATGCCGAACTCGACCGTTACATCGGCTATTTTGAGCCCTATGCGACGAGCCATGAGGCGTTCGACCGGGATAGCGCGGTGCAGGACGAGGTGCGAAATGCTGCACGGACGTTGCTCGAAGCCGTTCGTGGGGCCCGTGCGGGCAAACAGGTAATCGCTGGGATCGAGCTCGCGCCGCCACGCGACAAGTAGAAAAATTTCCAGCACGATGCATCTGGCAAGTGGGTCAGGCGATCACCCAATAATCGCCCGCGCCCGCGCCTGCGCGCCCGAGACGGCAAATGGGCTTGCCGTTCGCGCTGAGTTCTGCCCAGCGGCCCGCCGCTTCGCCTTGCGCAATCAAAAGTGCCTGTGCCGGATTCCCGGCGTCGAATTCGATGCGCTTTTCGAGACCCAGACCGTCTTCGTCGTAGCGGAGGGTGAAGGTGGTCATCCTGTGCTCCCTCAATAGGCGGGCGGGTCGCTGGCGGGGAAGGATTCATCGGCCGCCTGATCGACCTTGTTCCATTCGCGCCGCGGCGTGTCGCGCATGGCTTCAGGGCCAGCCGAGCGTGTCTGGTCGAAATTCTCGGGATGGGTTTCGGCGTCGGCGAAGGCGGCGGCATGATCGTCCGATTTCGTCACCTGCGCGGACGGCTTGAAATATTTCCAGAGGGCGGTGCCGATCGCGGCGGCAGCTACCAGTTTTCCTGTTCGCATCTGTTGCTCCACTTCGGTTCGGGCAACGATGCACTGGACCCAGGGTTGCCGCAATTACAGTCCGGCGGGCACAATTTTTGGCCAATCTTATCACAGATCAAGCTTTGCGATGTGCTCGGGCCGGAACAAGGAACTTCGGTCGTCCGATGTCGTTGTCGACGCGAGGGCCGGGGCAGAACTCAAAGGGAGAGTCCCGTGAAGAATGCCTGTATGATCACCCTCGTGCTGTTGCTAGGAGCATGCGGTGGGGGCGCCGATTCGAGCGCCCCGCCGGAGGACCGCAACGCTGCCGACACGATGGCGGTCTCGGTCGGTAACGAGCCGCCCGCCGGTACGCCCGCGACGCCCACCGGCGCCGCAGACTATGTCGCCCAAGCCGGCGCGGGCGATCTTTGGGAGATCGAATCATCCAAGGCGCTGCTTGCCAAATCGGGTAGGGCCGACGTCAGGAAATTCGCGCAGATGATGATCGACCAGCACGGCCAGTCGACGGCAAAGATCAAGGCCGCGGCGGCGGCTGCCGGACTGCAGGCCACGCCGGCGGAGCTCGACACCAACCAGCAGAAGATGCTCGACGAGATCGAGGCTGCCGACGCAACCGGGATCGATGCCGTTTATCTGGCGCATCAGCGCGCCGCGCACGATGCGGCGCTCGCGCTGCACAATGCCTATGCCACGAACGGCGATACCGAGGTGTTCAAGAAGACGGCCGGCGAGATTGTGCCGGTGGTCGAGGCGCATCGCGCCGAACTCGACAAGCTGGCGGCCGCAGGCCGCTGAGATTCAGGGAGATCGGAGATGACCGGTAATGTCCCGCGCGGCCCGTTCGGCGAGGCGCGTCCCGAAGCCTCCGACAAGAATATCAGGACGCCCGGATCGCTGCGCCCGGAAAAGGTGGAGGATCGCGAGAATGTCGGGACCGCCAGACCCGAGGACTACCCACTTGCCGATCGCGACGCCGGCAACGCTGCGGCCAATCGCGGCGCACGGCCCGGAACGGGAAGCGGGCCGGTGACCGGAAGTGGCGCGGGGGCGGGCGGCCGCGGCAATCCCGAAGATTATGATTCCGACCCGCAGGGCGGCGGCGGCGCGGCTCCGACGCCGGTGAACAAGGGGCCGAAGGCCGGCGCCGATGCCCCGACGGGAGGCAGCCGCTAGGTCCATTGACCAAATCAACTCTATCCGGGCCACGCGGTACGCGCCCGATTGGGGAGAATATCATGTTTCGATGGGCTCTTATTTTCGCTGTCATTGCGCTGATCGCGGCATTGCTCGGTTTTGGCGGTATTGCAGGCCTTTCGGCGGATTTCGCGAAAATCCTGCTGATCGTGGGCGTTGCCTTGGTAGTAATCGCGTTTCTGTTCGGCCGCGGTGGTCGCCGTGCGCCCTGAACGGCGGTACCGGACGGCGTTCGGCGGTCTCAGCGCCGTCTGAGCAACCCCTCGACCGTGCGTCCGACCGTGCCCTCTTTTCCCGTCTTGCCTTCGATATCGTCCTCGAGCGCCTTGCGGATGGCTTCGATCTCGACGTCGGTCAGATGTTCGATCCCGACAAATTCCGCGCGCGCGTCCTCGAGCGCGCGCAATATCTCGTCGAGCTTGGCCTGCATCGCCGCGCCGTCGCGGTTCTGGCTGTTCTGGATCAGGAACACCGCAAGGAACGTCATGACCGTCGTCGCCGTGTTGACGATCAATTGCCACGTGTCCGAATAATGGAGTAACGGCCCGCTGGCGGCCCAGACTGCGACGAACAGGACCGACAGGATGAAGGCAAGCGGCTCGCCCAATATTCGCGCGGCCTTGGAAGCGATCCGAGTGAAATATTTGTCCACAGCAAAATATCCTCTTCACTCGTGACCTACGGCGTCATGCCCGTGCGGCTTCGCATGGCCGGCGGCACGGAGATAGTTGCGGTCGATCTTGTCGATCAGGACATCGGCACCGATGGGGTCCGCCATGCGGATAAGCTCGTCGATCTTGGCTTCGAGCCGGTCGTCATTTTCCTTCGATGCGGGCGATCCCACATAGAGAAAATAGGCGAGGCCGGCGACCTGCCAGAGAAGTTGCAGGAATTCCGACTGCCAGTTTTCGAACGTGTCGCGCCCCATCTCCATCAGATAGGCGCCGACTTCGGGGGTAGTGTGATGTTCGCGCGCTTCGTCGACGAAACTGTACCAGCCGAAGACCCAGTGGCCGGCAATCGAGACGAGAAAGAAGGCGAGGGTGATCCAGGCATAGCCGTAACGTTTCATCATTTGTCTCCTCCGGCATTCGCGGCGAACACGGGCACGCGAAGGTCGCGGGCGAGGTCGGCAAGAAGGCTAAGGCCCGCCGCGACCGCCGTGTCGAGCACGCGCTCGCGGCCGATGGCGCCGAAATGGCATTCCTGCGTCCTGAAGGCGCCGGCGCGCCCCGCGCAGGCAAGATAGACGAGACCGACCTCCTCCCCGTCCTGTTGTGGACCGCAGAAGCCGGTAATGCCGATCGCAAGATCGGCGTCGCTCCGCGCAAGCGCACCGCGGGCCAAACCCTCTGCGACTTCGGGGTTGACCGCTTCGCAACGTTCGATGTCGTCGCTGGCGACACCCAGCAGTTCATGTTTTGAATTTGCCGAATAGACGATGAAGCCGCGATCGAGATGCGGCCCCAGATCGATATCGCGCGCCAGCAGGGCGGCGAGCTGACCGCCTGTACAGCTTTCGGCAACCGCGATGCGGAGCTCCGTTTTCCGGAGGGCGGCTACCAGTGCGCGCCTGCCTGTTTCTATGTCGTGCATCGCGGCGGCTTCGGCGATGATCAATAAGGGTAGTTCAACCCATAATAGCCATAGACTTCGCGACCATAGTCGCGCGTGAAATCCGGGCGCTTTTCAGCGCTGAAGCGCGGTGCCTTTTCGAGCAGCGCCTTGTCGAGATTCACCACATAGCCACCCTGGGTCGTGTCATAGGCGAGGATGTCCCAAGGCAGCGGGTAATAGTCGCTGCCGAGACCGAGGAAGCCACCGAACTGGAGGACGGCATACTCCACGTCGCCGCTTCGCTTGTCGACCATGAAATTGTAAATCGAGCCAAGCTTTTCCCCTTGGCTGTTGTAGGCCGCAGTGCCTTCGACCTTGTTGGATGCGATCAGGCGATCGGTTTCGTCGGTTGCGATATCGGACAGGGTCATGGCGCTTTCTCCTTGGATGAAATGAATGCGAATGGTTCTCGGGACAGCAGTCGTTCACCGCGGCGGCGGCGTCGTTCCATCGGGCGGCGGGTTGGCGGGACCGGGTGTGCGCATCCGGTTGTCGCCCTGCGCATTTTCGGGACCGGCCCGCTCCGGCTCGTTTGCATCGGGAGGGCTGCCGGCGGGGCGGGTGTCGGTGGCCGTTGTGGGAGCAACGGAGCCGGGCGTTTCCGCTTCCATCGTGTCGGCCGGGGCTGCCACCGCGCCATCATCGCCCGGAACCGTCGCGGTCTCGCTTTGCGTGGTTGCATTTTCCTGAGTGCCGCATGCCGCCAGGAGCGCTAGCGTCGGCAAGGCGAGGAAGGGAGCGCGCATCATGAGATCACCTTTCATGTATTGACCTCCAGATGACGTCATGCACCGGCATTTGTTCCGGGGGGCGGGCCAATCGATTTGCTGAAAATTGATCTGGTATAAGATCGCGCAAATATGGGCCGGCACCGTCTTCACGAATCCGTTCGGATCACGCAAATGAGGCGCTCGGGCAGTGACTATGTGCTCATTGTAACGGCACCTCGATCGCGGCGCCGTTCTCCGTCATGTCGTGTCAAGCGTTGCGGCCATGCTCAATCGCGCGCGGCGGCGGCGCGTTCCCGCGGTCCTTCTCCTTTTTCGCAGTCGCCGAGCACTTTTCGTTGCTCTGGCTCGATCCGCCGATGCGGCCCTTGCGCGACGAGGCGCGGCTCTCCTTTTTTCCCGCCGAGCCCAACTTGTCGCTTCACCCGATTCCTTGTTCGCTGTCGTCCACGCGCGGCGTTCTGCCTCCTTGGGGCTGTTGCCGCTTCATGGCTTTCCTCGAGATGCTCGGCCTTGCGCTTACGCTTGGCTGACCTTCGTCGTGGAAGCGGGGCGCAAGCGGGCCGGGACGAAAGCAACCTTAACATGGATTGATGTGTTTCATACATCTGGCGTTCATCATGCGGGCTGGCTTTCAAAGGTGATCCCCGATGCCCTTCCGTGAGATATTGAACAGGCTGCTCGAACCGGGCGAGCGCGTGCTCTGGGAAGCGAGTCTCGCACGGAACGCTCGGGATATCCGCCGTGGTGCCGATATCGTTCGCGAGGGCGACCGGCCGCTGTCATTCTATGTGGTGCTCGAGGGTTGGGCTCAGAAATACCGGCAGCTTCCCGATGGCCGGCGCCAGATAGTCGGTATCTTCCTGCCCGGGCAGATATGCGGTCTCGACCTGTTTACGGTCGCGCGTCACGATCATTCGCTGGCGGCGTTACGGCACGCGAGTGTCGCCGAAGTTGGTCGCGCCGAGCTGTGCGATCTGTTGCAGCGCTGTCCCAACCTGTCACAGATTTTCTGCTGGAGCGAGTTGGTGGCGGCCGCAATCCAGCGCGAGTGGATGGCGAGCGTCGGTCAGCGCACCGCGATCGAACGGGTAGCGCATCTGATGTGCGAGATATTCGTTCGGCAGGGCGGCGAGCGCGCGAGCGGGGCATGCGATTTTATGTTGACGCAGCGACATATTGGCGAAGCGACCGGGCTGACGCAGGTTCATGTCAACCGCATGGTTCGGGAGTTGCGCCGCCGCTGCGGCGCGGAACTCGGCCGGCAGCAGCTGCGCGTTCCGAGCTTTGCCGACCTTGCCGCGATCGCCAGTTTCGACGCCAATTATCTCCATCTCGGCGAAGCCGACCGGATTGCCGATCTGGCATATCCACTGTTCGATGCCCGGCCCGAATTTGTTGCGGCCGCGCCGCTCGTCGGACGGGAAGGCATATTGCGACTGGTCGGCGACGGCCTGTAATCTGGATCAACATAACGCCAGTTTTCTCGTCGGCCGAGCACAGCACTCCCGATAGCTGCGCGCCGTCGAGAGCGTCCAGGTCGTTGTCGGTGGGGCCGTCGGCGTGGGCTTCGGCGGCTTCTGGGCTTGGGCCGGGACGCGGCGCGCTTGGTATCGGGTGAAGTCTGCTTACCGCGATCCGCGCCCAAATGCTGCCTTACAGCTGCCGGCCATTGCCGGCAGCGGGCTGGGCTGCGTTACAAGCCGAAAGGAAAAGTGTCAGCTGTGCCTTCCTTCTCCGCTGCCAGCAGCGGCCGAACCGCTTCGGTGTGATCGAACCAGATCCAGCCGTCATATTGGTCGGGCAGGACCGCGCTCGAATAGTGGCTCCACAGCTCGGTGTCGGGACGGTAGATCACGCCGATGAAGCGTTCGAGGCGTGTTTCGCCGAGCGTCGCACGGGCGTCGGTATTTTCGCCTTTGCGAAGGTCGAGGAAGAAACGCCGGTGACCCACCTCATGGCATAGCTGTTCATAGCTGCCGGGGCGCGACGGATTGACGCGCTTCACCTCCATCGGGCCACCCCAGTCGGTCGCAGCTGCGACAGTTCCGTCGTGCGTGCCAAAGCCGATGAGTCGTGCTTCCTCGCCATAATGTTCGCGGCAGAGCTGGCCGAGATTGATCTCGCCGCGGCTCTGGCCCATCTCCGTCGCGCGGGCGTCGCCGATGTGGCTGTTATGTGCCCAGACGATGGCCTTTGCTGTCGTCCCATTCGCGGCGAGCAGCAGTTCGAGCGTGTCGAACATATGCGTGTCGCGAAGGTTCCAGCTCGCCGCCGCGCCGCGATACATGGCGCGGTAATAGGCTTCGGCATTGGCGACGAGCCGCGCATTCTGCGCCGCGTCGAGGAAATCATCGTTGCCGAGCTGCCGCTTCTTGAGCCCGCGTTCGAAGAGATCGCGAAGCTGCGCGACCACGGCTTCCTCGCATCGGGCGAAGCCCTCGGTGATCGCCATCCGGCCATAGCTCTGGGGATCGCTGCCGAACGGCGCGAGGCAGGCATAGCGTTCGCGCGCTACCGCCGCGGCGTCGGAATCCTCTCGGTCGAGATAGGCGAGCACCGCGTCGATCGACGCGGTGAGATTATAGAGATCGAGGCCATAGAAGCCAGCGCGCTCCCGCGCGGGCTTGTCGCGGTTATACGCTTCGAGCCATGTGACGAAGGACGCGACCTCTTCGTTGCGCCACATCCAGGTCGGGAAGCGCTGGAAGGGCGGCGTGCTGTCCGGCTGCGACGGCGGCTTGCGTCCGCGGACATAGCGGTCGATCGCGGCCGCGTCGGGCCAGTCGGCCTCGACGGCCACGATTGTGAAGCCGTGCTCCGTAACCAGACGGCGGGTGATCGCGGCGCGCGCGCGATAGAATTCCGAGGTGCCATGGCTCGCTTCGCCGAGGAGGATGATGCGCGCGTCGGCGAAGCGATCGATGCAGGCGGCAAAGTCCGGATCGTCGATCTCTGGGAGCGGCTCGGCCGCGTCGCGGATCGCCCGCGCCGGATCGGGGGCCGCTTCGCGTTCGGCGCTGCCCCAGCCATGCTTTCCGATCAGCGGTACGAAGCGGACCCCACCGAGGTCATCCTCGACATAGCTGTCGTCACCGATGCGGGTGACCCGCATCAGGCGCTGCTCGTCGGCGGCGCCTACCGGAATGACCAACCTGCCGCCCAGCGCAAGTTGCTCGCGAAGCGGGACCGGGATCGCGGGGCCGCCCGCAGCGACGAGGATGACGTCGAAGGGGGCATTTTCGGGCCAGCCGCGCGTTCCGTCGCCCGACCGGATGACGACATTGTCGTAGCCGAGCGCCGCCATGCGCTCACGCGCGAGATCGGCGAGCTCTTCGTGCCGGTCGATCGCATGGACGCGGCGCGCGATCCGGCTCATCACCGCAGCGGCATAGCCCGAGCCCACGCCGATCTCGAGGATCCGGTCATCGGACTGAATCTCGGCCGCCTCGAGCATCCGCGCGACGATATAGGGCTGCGAAATCGTCTGCCCGGCCTCGATCGGCAGCGGGGTGTCCTCATAGGCGAATTCTGCGAGCTCGTCGGGAACGAAGCGCTCGCGCGGAACCATGCGCATCGCGGTCAGGACGCGCTCGTCGGTGACGCCGCGCGCCGCGACCTGATAGTCGACCATCGCTTCGCGGCGGTCCTCGATGTCGGCCATGACGGCCTCCTTCGGCGCTCAGCCGTTGCCGCGCTTGCGGCGCGTGACCCAGCCCTTGCGCGCCGCGGCGGACCGCTGCTCGGGCGATCCGGACTTGTGCGCCCGGCCACCGCGCGAGGAGGAGACATGGGTATCCTTCTTGTCGCGGCCCGAGCCCGACTTGTTGCCGCCGCCTGATTCCTTGTTCACCGTCGCCCAGGCGCGGCGTTCGGCCTCGCCCTTGGGAACGCCGCGATCCTCATAGCCTTCCTCGATATGCTCGGCCTTGCGCTTCTGCTTGTCGGTGTAGCTCGATTTGTCGCCTCGGGGCATGGCGTGTCTCCTGCTGCCCCCGCGCCTCAGAAACCGATGCGGTACGGCGAAGTTCCTTCCTGCTCGCGAAGCAAGATGAGCGGATTCGGAAAAGGTGCCGATCCGTGCTAGACTGCGATTGCGACTGCGCACCACCCGATCGGTTTTCGTGGTCCCGCACAATGCCGCAGCCGCCCGCTTCCAGGACCAGCCGATCGACCGCCGAGAGCCTGGGTCGCACCTGCTCCCGACATTGAGGAGCAGCTATGCGTGCTTTTCACCTGATACTGTCCGATGGTCATTCGTCCATGCCGCGGCGCGTCGATTTCGAAGCCGAGGGTCCCGATCACGCGTTCCAGATCGCACGCAACGAGACCGATGGCGTCGAGGTCGAATTGTGGGAAGGCGCCACGCTGTTGGCGCATCTCACCAAGGCGGGAGAGAGTCTCTGGAAGCTCGACCGGTGCCGAGGCGGTAAAGCGGCGGTTGCCGATCGCCGTCCCGTTCTGACCGCCGAGCTCTGAAGGACTCGCGCGGCGCGGCGGACTGTCGGAAGGATATTAGCGCTTTTCCAGCATCGCCTTCATTTCGGCGATTTCGGCGCGCTGCGATGCAATGATCGTGCGGCACAGACGCTTTACGTCCGCATCTTCAAGTGCAGCCTCCTCGCACATCAGGATGGCGCCGGCATGATGCGGGATCATCGAGCGCAGAAACGCCGTATCGCCGATCGTCGTTTGCGTCCGGATGAGCGCGAAGCTTCCGAAGAAGATCATGGCGAAGAATGTGAGCAGCGCGGCATTGATCCGTCTCGAAGGGAACATGTCCGGCATCGCGACGATCATCAGCGCCGCCATCGGCGCGACCATCATCAGCGCCATGTAGAGCGTGTTGAGATTGTTGTAGAAGCTCGACCATCGGTCGATCATCACGAACATTACCAGATACATGATGACGCCGCCGACGATCGTCTGGAAGGCGAGGTTGCGATAGGGTGATTTCATCGGTCATCTCCAAAGACGTCAGACGATGCGTTTCTGCCAGTTGCCGTAACGCTGCTTGATCGGCCCGCGGCGGAGGCTGAGCAGGATAAGGCCAGCGCCGCAGAGCAGGCTTGCGGCGGTTACGGTGAGCGGGACGCCATAGGCAAAGGGCGTCACGAACAGCGCCGCACCGAGCGGAATGAGGAAGAAGCGCAACGGCCGCGCGACCTCCGCGGCAGCGAGCGAGACGACGGTAAGGGCGAGCGCGCCGATCAGATGGTCGGCGTTGGCCATCGCGCCATCCGCGCCGAGTGTGACCCGCGTGAACATCAGCCAGAGCCCGATCGCCGCCGCTGCGGCCAGATTCCACGACAGCGAAACCCCGCCGGTCCACATGTCGCGCCAGATCGCCCCGGGACGGGCGTCGAACTCGTCGCGATCGGCCTCGGCCTCGCCGTCGTCCGTATCGCCGAACAGGAAGACGCGCAGCCAGCTGCGCCCCGCCTTCACGCGCCGGTGCATGAATTGTAGTGTCGCGAGCAGTTCGTCGAGCGAATAGGGGATCTGGATCAGCATCGCGGCGGCGCCGATCAGCGCAAGCGTGCTCCAGGTTCCGATGACGATCGGCTGGATGATGATGAAGGCGATCGAGGTGATGCCGAGCGGGGCGATCATCAGCCCGAACAGGACGACGAGCCATGGCATGGTCCGCCAGCGCGCGCGCGCGCCGACGATGCCAGTAAGTATTTCGAGCACATAGGTATAGCCGCCGACCGCGGCGTCGGAGACCGGCCAGGCTTCGGACACATGGCTGGTGATGATCTCCTCGGTGCCATTGCGCGGGTCGGCGGACGAGCCCGCGAAAAAGGGCTCCCAGACGCCATCGATGTGACCTAGCTGATAGGCGGCGAGATAGCGTGACACCTGCAGGCCGATGAGCGCGAACAGGATGATCGGTAAGCGCTGGGTCCACTCCGACGGGTTGTAGCTCCAGCCCGGCGGCGTTTCAGGGCCGGAGGTCGCGGCGAGCGGTGACGGGCCGACCTCGGGCCGCGTACCGATGGCAAAACCGAAGATCAATGCGCCGACGAGCGTGTCCGACAGATAAGCGGCCGGATTGGCGGTCCAGAAGAGGAAGGGCGCGGCCATGACCATCGCGCCGATCGCGGCCGATGCCCAGCGCGCCCATCCCATCTGCCACGACAGCGAAAGCGCGGCAAAGAGCATGAGTGCGGCGCCGAGCAGGATTTCGGCCGCCATAAGCCCGGGCTCGGCGACGCCGATCATCGGCGGCTGGGTGACGAGCCAGACGCCGAGCGCGATGTTGACGAAATGCGCCCAACGGCTGCCCTGATGCGCGCGGCGATAGCTTTCCTCATAGCGCGCGCGCTGATGCTCGGGATGTTCGCCGGCCTTATCTGCCTCGGCGATGTCGGCGGGAAGAGGGATGGCGTTCGCCGCGTACCAGCCCGCGGGGTCGGCCTTCATCGCGGCGATCATCCCCGCCAGCCGATCCTTCAGCCGGTGGCGCGGTTCCCAGCCGAGCAGCTTGCGCGCCCGCGCGATATCGAGTTCGTAATGATCGCTCGCCATCCGGGTCATGAAGGGCTTGACGAAGGGGCGTTCGCCTTGGTCGAGCGCGTCCGGCACGACCGGTTCCAGCTTGTCCTGTGCCCAGGCGCCGATGGCGGCCGCCGCCCGGGGCAGGCGCAGCGTTGGCCAGTCCCCGGCGCCGTGGATCAGATAGCCGAGCTCGTCCTGCAGCGCCTCATAGCCCATGGCCTCGGCCTCGCCGATGAGGATCGCGATATTGGGAGGCAGGCGTTTCCGCCGGTCGATCGTGCGGCGGAAGGCACTAATCATGTCGTCACGGTGGACCATCGCCTGGCCCGCACGCGTCGATCCCGAATAGACATGGCTCTGCAAGTCGCGGCCGTGGATGCGTGCGATCTGGTTGGCGAGCGTCGGAACCGAGGTTCGTTCGTCATAAAGGCCCGCTAGCCGGAGCAGGACATAGGGAATGGCGCCGTGCTCGGCCGCGATCACCTCTTCGGCCGCCGCCTTCGAACGTGGATAAGCCCAGCCGGGTTCGACCGGCTGACTTTCGTCGATCGGCTCGCCGGGCTTGCCGGGCGCATGGACGAGCATCGTGCTCGAATAGACGAACTGTTCGACCTCGAAGGGCTGCAGCGCACGCAGCAATCTGCGCGTGCCCTCGACGTTCACCGCGTCGTAGAGCGGATTCTCCTCGCCGCTGAAATCGAAGAAGGCGGCGAGGTGGACGACGCTTGCGATCCGCGTGCCATGATCGCGCCGAAACGCTTCCATCGCCGCAGCGACCGAGGACTCGTCGGTAAGGTCGGCTGCGATCAGCGGGAAGCCGGGCTTGCTGCCGTCGTCGTCGCTGGCGCGGTCGAGCCCCACGACCTGATAGCCGTCCGCGAACGCTGCGGCGAGCGAACGGCCGATATTGCCATCGGCGCCGGTGATCAGCACGATCGGCTTCGCCCGGTTCATGGTGATACTCCGCCCTTCATCGGGGCGAACTGCGACATCGCCCTACGCAAAGACGGGGCGCACCTGGTCGGAGCAAAGTCGATGTCGTCGAGCATGGATCGATCCGGCGCCCGCCCTGCGGGTGCAGCGTTCGGCGGCGCGACAAGTTCCGCGCGCGGTCGAGATAATTCCCACCATGGGTTATTGCTGGCGAAGCGCGGTCAACGCTCCGGCGCGCTTTTGGCTCCGTTCATCAACCATACAGGAACGCGGGGAACTTGGGCGATCGTCCGCCGTTGCCCTGATGATCGCGTCAGCCGTTCGCGGACGGCATTCGCGGGTATATCGAGAGTAGCAAAACATAGGCGGCCGCTCAGGTGAGGCGGCCTGACAAGAATGTTTCTCCCTTTGCCCGGGTTCGCTCGCGGCTGGTGGCGTGGTCGGCAGCATCAACCTTAGCCAGACCGAGGATATCATGGCCACCCGTTCCCTTACGCCGCACCGCTCGCGTGCGGTCGAACCTTATCGCTCCGCGAGCCCGTTTCTTTCTTTCTATCGCCAGGCAAACCGCCTGTTCGAGGATGTCTTCCGCGAGTTCGACGACAGCCGCGAGGCGCTCGCCGGGATAATTGCTCCCAGCATCGACGTCGTTCAGGACGAGCGCGAGGTCCGCGTCACCGCCGAATTACCTGGCGTCAAGGACGACGACATCGATGTGTCGGTCGATGGCGATATATTGACGATCCGCGCCGAGAAGCGTGTCGAGCGCGAAGACGAGAAGGATCGCCGCCATGTCAGCGAGCGCGCCTTCGGTACGTTCCAGCGCTCGCTCCGTCTGCCGCAGGCGGTCGACCCCGACGAGGTCAAGGCACATTTCGATCACGGCGTGCTGACCATCCGGGTGCCGCGCGCCGAAGACGGCGAAGGCCGGCGGCGCATCGCGATCGAAAGCGGCCCGCCGCCGGCGCCCCAGGGCAAATCCGAATCCAAACATTAGCGACGCATCAGCAAAAGGGCGGTCCCGCCCGAGAGGAGAAGTATCATGAAAGTCAATCAATGCATGACCCGCGAGGTTCATATCGCCGATCCGGCCGATACGCTTCAGCATGCGGCGAAGACCATGGCCGATATCGACGCCGGCTTCCTGCCCGTTGGCGAGAACGACCGGCTCGTCGGCATCATCACCGATCGCGACATCGCGATCCGCGCGGTCGGCGCGGGACGGTCGCCCGACGCCAAGGTACGCGACGTGATGAGCGACGAGGTCAAATATTGCTACACCGACGACGAGATCGACGAAGTCCTGAGCAATATGGGCGAGCAGCAGATCCGCCGCCTGCCGGTGGTCGATCGCGACAAGCGGCTCGTCGGGGTGGTTTCGATCACCGATCTCGCCGCCAATGGCGAGGCGAGGCAGACGGGCGAGGCGCTTTGTGAGATCGCGCGCCCGAGCGCCATGCACTCGCAGTCGATCTGAGGAGGCCCGGGCGATGAGCGCGACCGGCCTCGACGTCTTCGACAAGACGCTTCAGACCACCAGCATCTGGCTCGGCGAGATCGAGCGCGAGATCGGGCCCGACCGCCGGCTCGCGTGGAAGGTGCTCGGCACTGTGCTGCATAAACTGCGCGACCGGTTGTCGGTCGACCTCGCGGCGCACCTCGGCTCGCAGCTCCCGCTGCTCGTGCGCGGCGTCTATTATGATCAATATCAGCCGGCGCGCCAGCCGGTCGATTGCGACATGATCGATGCTTTTATGGCCGAAGTCGCGGAATGGCTGGCCGACAGCCGCGCGGTCGATCCGAAGGCGGCGACCGCGGCGGTGTTCGCGCTGCTCTCGCGGCATATCGACGCAGGCCAGATCGCGAAGGTTCTGCATAGCCTGCCGAAACCGCTGCGCAGCTTCTGGGACGATGCCGAGGCCGCGACGGCCGCGGCCTGACCCGGCAAAGCCGGGAAACCGATGGAGATGATCATGCAAAGGAAAATATGGATGACGGCTACCGCCGTCCTCGCTCTCGCGGCGTGCAATCAGAAGCCGGCCGAACAGCCGGCAGACACGACCGCCGACAATATGCCCGCCCAGGAGGTCGCGACCCCCGCCGCACTCCCGGCTCAGGATTTCGCCAACCGGCTCGCAGCGAGCGACGCCTTCGAGGTCGAAAGTTCGCGGCTCGCGGTGGAACGCGCGCCGACGCCTTCGATCAAGGCGTTCGCGCAGAAGATGATCGACGCGCACACAGCCTCGACCGACAGGCTCAAGAAGGACAGCGCAAGTCTCGGTCCGGCGATCACACCCGACCCGGCACCATCGGCCGAGCAGAAACAGAAGCTTGATGCACTTCGGTCTCTGACCGGCACGGCGTTCGAGCAGGCCTATATGGCGGACCAGGTCGCGGCGCACGAAGCCGCGCTCGGCGTGGTGCGATCCTATGCGGAGAATGGAAGCGAGCCGGTTCTGAAGCGCTTTGCCGCGGATGCGGTGAAGATGGTGTCGGACCATCTGGACGAAGCCCGCGGGCTTGCGACGCCGGCACCGGCTACCGCGCCCTGATCGCGGGAATCGCCAAAAGCGTTGATTGCGGCGAATTCGCCGCCCGCACAGGCGCCGGCCGCTTTGCACAACAAGGAGAAACCCTATGACCATCGCCCCGAGGCTTCGCCATTATCTCGATGCGCTGAAAGTCGATTACGAGCTGCTGGAGCATGATCCGACGCGGTCGGCCATGCAAAATGCGCTGGCTTGCCAGTTGCCGCCCGAGCAGATCGCCAAGGCCGTGCTGATCGATACCCCCGATACCTATATGCTCGCGGTGCTGCCATCGGACCGCCGCCTCGCGCTGACCGAACTGCGGGGTGAGATCGGCGGTAAGCCGGAACTCGCGGGCGAGGGCGAAATCGCGTCGGTCTTTGACGATTGTGCCGTTGGTGCCGTGCCTCCGCTCGGACATCGTTACGGGATCGCCACCATCATCGACGATAGCCTGACCGGCCAACCGGACGTCTATTTCGAAGGCGGCGATCATCTGTCGCTCGTCCATGTCTCGCAGGGCGAATTCGCGCGCATCACGCGTCCCGCCCGGCATGGCCGGTTCAGCGAGCGCTGGGAGGATGTCGAATGAACGGCCGCTCCTCCGGGAACAAGCCTCCCATTCCGGCGGACGAGGCGCGACAGGGTGAGATCATCCTCAGGCGTCGGTGGCAGCGCATCATGTTCGTCGCGGGGCTGGCTGGCTTCGTGCTGTTCATTCTCTTCGCGGGCCTCGCCTATGCTTCCGGTTTTCTGGATGCGGGCGTGCTGAGAAAATAGAAAAGTGGCGAGCTGAAGTTCATTCAGAACGCCTTCGTCACGGGCTCCGCTGCGGATGCATTTGCAGGAATTCGAGCGGGTTTTCACGCCTGCGAAAGGAGTCGGACAATGACCGTGGGAAGAGAGCTATACCAGATCGAGGAAGGGTTCTGGCTCAAGGGAAAAGAGCATTTCCTCGACCATGTCGACGAGCATTGCCTGCTCGCCTTTCCGCAGACGGGTGAAATGCACGGCGTGCATTCACGCGCCGAGGTCGCGGCGACCGCGACCGATGCAAATCGCTGGCGTGACCTCGTGATGAAGAACCGCCAGCTTTTGGAGAGCGGCGATTTTGCAATCATCAGCTATCTGGCTGAGGTGACGCGCGCCGACGGTGAACCCTATACGGCGTTGGTGAGCTCCGGTTATGCGCGGCGCCCCGATGGCTGGAAACTCGCCTTCCATCAGCATTCGCCGGTCTGAACGCGACTATTTGGCTTCCTTGATCGGGATGACATCGCCGCTCGATTCGGACGCGGCGTCGGCAGCCTCAATCATTCGGTCATGTTCGGCGAACACGCGCTCGATCTCCTCGCGCTTGTCGAACAGCAGCTTCGCTACGCCGGCGGTCATGCCGCCCTCTTCGCCCACGCGCCCGAGTACGCCAGCGAGATCGGCGAGCGTCGCCTTCTCGGGGGTTGAGTGCAGTCCTCCCTTGTCGTCGCGATAGGCGGTGCATTCGATAGCCATGCGATCCTCCGGAAACGGACTTCTCGCGGCTAATACGCGCGAGCCGGCCGAACGCTCCTCAACCTGGCGCAGATTTGGCGTTCTCGTGGCGACGCCCGGGATCGAATATGGGTCGGAAGTGGGCCATACCGGACAAGCGCTATGCCGTTGCGTCGACGGGCGGTACATTAGCCGGGTTGGATCACGACTGATTTGATCGGGGCGCGAAGTGAAATGCAGTCGACGGGTGCCGACTGTAGCGAAGGTCCGCTTTCTAAGTTTTCTGCATGATAGCTGCCTGTCCGATACCGTTGAGAGTTTCAGACGCCGCCAGGCGTCAGAAAGTCTTCGATGCCCGAACC
>NZ_JAEMQX010000088.1:0-9238 GCF_016463645.1 Sphingopyxis sp.
CCAGCTTCAGCATCGAGGCTGGGGCAGAAGCGGCTGAAGCAATCATGGCTCTGGACCAGCGCCCCACTGCCATATTTGCAGTGAACGACAATACCGCCATCGGCGCACTCTCGAAACTCACCAATATGGGGATCATGGTGCCCGGCGACATCTCGCTGGTCGGCTACAATGATATCCCGATCGTCAGCCATCTGCCGACCCCGCTGACAACGATGCGGGTCCCGTTTGACCAGATTGCAGCGGCGGCGCTTGAGCTACTGGATACGCCACCAGCGTCAGGCAGTTCGGCCACAATGCTCGTAGCGCCAACGCTGATTCCGCGCCGGTCATCCGGACGGCTCGCAGAATAGCTGCCCGTCTGGAATGGAGAGTTAAGACTTGGGCCGTGAACGGCCGGAATGGGTCCAGGCTGTGTGGAAACGTCTTCGCGGTCGAGGTTGATGAATATCTTCAGGAGCCGAACTTTTGCGGCGCTGTCTTAGCCGGCGATCGCACTCAGCAAATTGCTGGTTCCCATGATGTTGAGGGCGCGAGTGAGGTTGTAGGCGAGGACGTGGAGGGCCATTTCGGTGGAAACGCGCGGTTTGGTTCTGGAGAGGAAATGAGTGTAACCCATTCGCGACTTGATTGTGCCAAAGGGATGCTCGACGGTCTGGCGCCGGATACGCATAGCGTCCGGATTGGCATCGAGCCGGTGCTGCATCGCCTCGATCACATCTTCATGCTCCCATCGGGAAACACGTCGCTCCTTGCCTGGTGTACATCGCGATTTGATGGCGCAGGTTTGACAGGTGCTGGCCCAGTAGCGGTTTATCTTCAGACCTCTTTCCTCACTCTGAAGGCGGTTTTTAAGCAGTTCTCCCGCCGGACAGCGATAGACATCCTGCCCGGGCACGTAGACAAAATCGGGCTTTCCAAAGCGTCCTTCATATTTGGCTCTTGATGTCTGTGGCTTTGGCAGAGTGACCGTGATGCCAGCCTGTTCGCTGGCGAGGATTTGCTCGCTTGAAAAATAGCCGCGATCGGCCACGACATCCATCTGATCCACGCCCAGGACCGCCTTGGCCGTTGTCGCCATGCCGCTCAGTTGAGCCCGGTCGCTGCCGACATTCGTCACTTCATGGGCAACGATGATGTGGTGCTCTGTATCGACCGCGACCTGGATATTATACCCGACCATTCCCGTCCCACGACCGCTTGTGGCCATGGAGCGAGCATCAGGATCAGTCAGCGAGATCTGCTGGTCCGGCGCCGCCAGCATCTGCTCCTCCAAACCGTCGAGACGTTTCATCTCCGCATCAAGTCTGGCAATCTTCTCCTTCAGGCGATCTGTTTTCGAGGCAAGGGCGTCTGTCGGTTCCTGCCGGTCTGCCGTGTCCAGTTGCGCAAGATAGCGGGCAACGCTTTCTTCAATCTGCTCCCGACGTCGCGCCAGCTTGGCCTTGGTGAAATTGCGGTCGCGATTATTGACCGCTTTGAACTTGCTGCCGTCGATGGCAACGCTGCCACTCGTGAGGAGAGCCATCTCCCGGCAGAGCAAGACGAAACGGCCACAAACTTGCCGGATCGCAGTACCGTTATCTCGCCGGAAATCGGCAATCGTCTTGTGATCGGGTACAAGCCGGCCCACAAGCCACATCAGTTCGACGTTGCGGTCCGCCTCCCGCTCCAGGCGCCGGCTCGACTGAACCCGATTGAGATATCCGTAAATGTAAAGCTTGAGGAGGACCGACGGGTGATAAGCAGGCCGCCCTGTCGCGGCCGGCTGCGCGCGGTCAAATCCGAGCCCCAGAAGATCGAGCGCATCAACAAATGCATCGATCACTCGAACCGGATTATCGTCCCCGATCCAATCATCTACGCAGGGAGGAAACAATGTCGTCTGCTTGCGATCCGCGCCAGAAATGAAGCGACCCATATGATCCTCCAAACCGTTGGAACATCATACCAGATCCGCCGCGTTTTCACACAGCCTGGGTCGACAGCCGACGCCGCGTGAGCGGTGGCTAACCCTGCCATCAACGAAAGTCTCGTGGCTTGATCTTAATGCCCTCGGTTGGCTGGCCTGGGATGATCCCCGATCCGAGCCGTAGATCGGGAATATAGATGTCGCGGGCGTCTTTCCCGAGCGGCCGCTGCTCGCGATCGCGCGGGTCGGGCGCCATCGGGTTCCTGACGATGTCCGCGCGGCTGACCCGATAGATATCGGCGACGTCGGCGCGGCGCCCGACACTCGCCAGCATAGCCGACAGGTCATCGAGGCGCTGCGCGATGACATGGATCACCTCGCCTTCGCGCTGGACCTGGCCGCGCACTCCCATCATTGAGGCGCCCAGCACCGTGCGCCGGTTCTTTTCGAAGACATTGGTCCATACGACGAGATTGGCGACATCGGTCTCATCCTCGAGCGTGATGAACATCACGCCCTTGGCGCTGCCGGGCTTCTGGCGGACCAGCACCAGCCCGGCCAGTTCTATCCAGCGGCCGTCGCGCGTGGTGCGCAACTGCTCGCAGGTGATCATCCGCCGCGCCTTGAGCTCATCGCGCAGGAACGCCACCGGATGCGCGCGCAGCGACAGACCCGAGGCGCGATAATCCTCCACCACCTCCGCGCCTTCACCCATTTCGGCCAGGATGACGGTGGGTTCGATCGCTTCGTCGCGCAGCTTGCCCGCCCGTTCGTCCGCCGCTGCGAACAGCGGCAGCGCCGCGTTCCCGAGACCCTTCACCGCCCAGAGGCCCGATCGCCGGTCGGCGCCGAGCGATCCGAACCCGTCAGCGTCGCCGATCCGGTCCAGCGCGCCGCGCCCGACGCCGGCACGCTGCTGGATCTCCTCGATGCTGGTGAAGGGCCTGTCGCCCCGCGCGGTGACAATCGCTGCTGCATCCGCATTGGCCAGATCGCGCGCCATGCGCAGGCCGAGCCGCACCGCTTTGTAGCGACCGCGGCCCTCCTCAAGCGTGCAATCCCAGCGACTGGCGTTGACGTCGATCGGGCGGATTTCGACGCCATGCTCGCGCGCGTCGCGCACGATCTGCGCCGGGGCGTAAAAGCCCATGGGCTGCGCGTTGAGGAGGCTTGCGCAAAAGGCGTCGGGATGATGGCATTTCATCCAGGACGAGGCATAGGCGATCAGCGCGAAGCTGGCGGCATGGCTTTCGGGAAAGCCATAGGAGCCGAAGCCTTCAATTTGCTTAAAAGTTTTCTCGGCGAACTCCTGATCATAGCCCCGGCTGACCATGCCGCTGATGAGCTTGTCGCGGAAATGGCTGACGCCGCCTGTCAATTTGAACGTCGCCATCGCACGGCGCAGCAGGTCCGCCTCGCTGGCCGTAAAGCCCGCGCATTCGATCGCCACGCGCATGGCCTGTTCCTGAAAGAGCGGCACGCCGAGCGTCTTTTCCAGCACGCGGCGCAATTCCTCGGTCGGATAGGTCACCTCCTCCTCGCCGTTGCGACGGCGGCGATAGGGATGGACCATGTCGCCCTGGATCGGGCCGGGCCGCACGATCGCGACCTGGATGACGAGATCGTAGAAGGTTTTGGGCGCCATCAGCGGGATCGAGGCCATCTGCGCGCGGGACTCGATCTGGAAGACGCCCAATGTGTCGGCCCTGCGGATCATCGCATAGGTCGCGGGATCCTCGGCCGGGATGGTCGCGAGGTCGTGCCGCAGCCCCTTGTCGTTCTCGAGAAACTCGAACGCGCGGCGCATGCAGCTCAACATGCCGAGCGCAAGCACATCGACCTTCATGAAGCCGAGAAGATCGATATCGTCCTTATCCCATTCTATCACCTGGCGATCGTCCATCGCCGCCGGTTCGATCGGCACCAGTTCGTCGAGCCGGTCACGGGTCAGCACGAAGCCACCGGGATGCTGGGACAGATGACGCGGGGTGTCGATCAGTTGGCGGGCGAGGTCGAGCGTCAGCGCGAGGCGGGTGTCGCTCAAATCGAGGTTGAGCTCCTGCGCGTGCTTCTCCTCCACCCCCTCGCGGCTATAGCCCCAGATCGCCCCGGCCAGACCCGCCGTCACATCCTCCGACAGGCCGAGCGCCTTGCCGACTTCGCGCACCGCGCCGCGCGCCCGGAAGCGGGTCACGACGGCGGTGAGCGCCGATCGCGTTCGGCCATAGGTCTCGTAGATCCACTGGATCACCTCCTCGCGCCGCTCATGTTCGAAATCGACGTCGATATCGGGCGGCTCGCGCCGCTCGGCCGACACGAAGCGTTCGAACAGCAATTCCGAGCGCACCGGATCGATCGAGGTGATGCCGAGGACATAACAGACCGCGCTGTTCGCCGCTGACCCGCGCCCCTGGCACAGGATCTCGCGCCGCCGGGCCTCGGCCACGATCGCATGGACGGTCAGGAAATAGGGGGCGTAATCGAGCTGCCCGATCAGCTGGAGCTCATGCTCGAGCTGCCTGCGCACCTTGCCATCGACGCCTTGCGGATAGCGCGTCGGCGCCTTCTCCCAGGTGAGGCGCTCCAGTTCTTCCTGCGGGGTGCGGCCGGGCACCTGGATCTCGTCGGGATATTGATATTTGAGCTCATCGAGACTGAACGCGCAGCGCCTGGCGAATTCGACGCTGCGCGCGACCGGGCTGCTATCCTTCAAATAGCGCCGGAAGAGCCGCGTCATCTCCGCGCCGGTCTTCAGATACCGGTCGGCAAAACGCTCGCGCGCGTTGCCCAGCGTGTCGATGGTGCATTTCTCGCGGATGCAGGTGACGACATCCTGCAGCAGGCGGCGCTCGGGCAAATGATAGAGAATGTCGTTGGTCGCGATCGTCGGCACGCCTGCGGCGGCGGCGATCCGCGACAGGTCGCGCAGCCGGATTGCGTCCTTTGGCCGCCGCCGGACCGACAGCGCCATATAGGTGCGCTCGCCAAACAGCCGCTTCGTGCGCGCCAGCGCGGCCTGCGTCGTGGCATCGGCCCGGTCGGGGACGAGCATCGCCAGCAGTCCCTCGTTCCAGTCGGCCACATCCGACCAGTCGAGATGGCAGGCCCCCTTGCCCGCGCGCGTCTTGCCGATGCTGAGCAGTCGGCACAGGCGTCCATAGGCCGCCTTGTCGGTGGGATAGACGAGGAGGGCGGTGCCATCGGTGAGATCGAGCCGGCAGCCGACGATCGCGCGGACGCCGGTCTGCCGCTCCGCGTCCCATGCGCGCACGATCCCGGCGACCGAATGGCGGTCGACGACGCCAAGCGCGGGCATCTCCATCGCCGCTGCCGTCGCGAACAGATCCTCGGGGCTCGATGCCCCGCGCAGGAAACTGAAATGCGTCGTCACCTGCAGTTCGACATAGCCCGGTTTGCCCGCGCTCATGCGAAGGCGCCGTGGATGAACCAGCGCATCGGGCCGGTCGCGGCGCTCTCGCCGTCGCCGGCGCGGAACAGCCAATAGCGGCCGCCACTCACCGTCTCGACCTGATAATAATCGCGCACGCTGAGCGGCTGTCGCCCCTCGATGCCGCCATCGCGCCACCATTCGCCATGCAGCCGCTCCGGACCGTCGCCCTGCGTCACCCGGTATCGCTTGCCGCGCCAGATGAACATGCGCGGTGCATCGTCGGGCAACAGCGCGATCACCTCGATCGGTTCTGGTTTGGCCAGCATACGCGCCGGGCGGGGCAGATCATCGTCCCATCCCATGCCGCGCGCCTCACCCAACGCCGGCGCGCCGGTCGCGGAGCGTTCGGGCATGCCGCTCGGGCAAGGCGCCATCCGGTGCAGGTTTCTGGAGCCGAAGCGGTTGGCGAGCGTATCGACCAGCGCAGCCAGATCGGGCCCGCGCCGGCCCAGCTGTTCGAGGCTTTCGCCCTGTCGCGGCGCGGCCGCCTCCATCAGCGAGACCAGCAGCGTCATCGCCTCGATGCCAAGACCCGGTTCAACCGTTTCGATCTTCGCGCAGAGCAATTTGGCGAGATGCCCCGCATCCCGGCTCGGCGTCGCCGTCCCGATGCGGATGACCTGACAATGGCCATCGACACGGTGGAAATAGCAATCGAGACGCCTGCCTCCGCGTCCTGCGCGGACAAGCTGTTCGACAATGTCGGCGACGAGATCGCCGATCACCTGGGCGAAAGCCTCGGGCGACGCGATCGGCTCCATGAAACCGCGCCGCGCACGCGGCATCTGTTCCGGAAAGATCGGCTCTATGGGTTCGGCGACCTGTCCGATGGCCTGGTCGAGACGGCGATGCAGGCTGCGGCCAAACCGCTTGGCGAGCGGCGCGCGGGGTGCGCCGAGCAGTTGTTCGACCCGCTCGAAGCCAAGCTTGCGCAGCCCCTCGACGATTTCGGCTTCGAGCCGCAGCGCCGGGATCGGGAGCAGCTCCATCGCCCTGCGATGTTGCCCCGGTTCGATGACGACGGGCCTGCCGTCGCGGACATGCCGTGCGACCGCGTGCGCGCAGCCCGCCGTGTCGGCGACCGCGATATGCACCGCGACGCCGAAGGCCGCGATGCGGCGATGCAGATCCTTGAGCAGGGCGGTTTCGCTGCCGAAGAGCGAGGCGCAGCCGGTGATGTCGATCCACAGCCCGTCCGGGGCGTCGGGCGCCACGATCGGCGAATAGCGCTGCCCGGCCCACAGGGCGAGGCGCCGCAGGCCGTCCATGTCAGCGTCGGGCAGCGCGTCGATGACCTCCAGTTCGGGCGCAAGCATCCGCGCCTTGGTGACGGTCATGCCGGGCATAACGCCGAGCGCGCGTGCGGCAGCATCCACCGCCGCGACGATCCGGCGGCCATGGTCAGGAATTGCGGTGACGAGCGGTCCGTCGGGCGTGGTGCTGCAACGCCCTTCAGGCGGCGATTTGGCTGTCGCCCGCCGCAGCCGGTCGGTCGACCAGTGCGGCAGGTAGACCGATACGACCCGTCGCATCGCAGCCCTCCACAATCCATGCGTGCGGATTACCGCCGCGTACGCGCTCCAGCGCCAGCTGCCATCGCGGACGGCCAAGGCTCGGGATGCCGAGATCCTCGCTCGGGCTCGCGGTCACCCGCCAGCGCGTGATCGCCGCCGTGCCCTCGGCCGCTTGCGCGACTTTCGACGCGCGCCGGAAGATGAAAGCCGGCACGCCCGACGCTTCGGCTGCGAGCTGCAGCCGCTTGGAGGCGGTGGTGCTGTATTTGCCGATCTCGCCCACGACGCCGCCGATCCCGGCATGGCGCAGGCATTCCTCCATCGCGAGCAGCACATTAGTGTCGCTGCCCGCCTCGACATAGATCACCCGGTCAGGATGCAGTCCCGCGAGGTGGAGCGCGGGGGCAAACAGGTCGCGCCATCGCAGGCACCACAGCACCGGCCCCTCCATCCGCGCGAGAATGCCGGCCAGGAACACCGTCGCGCTTGCATCGTCGGCAAGGTCTGGGCTGCCCGCGACCTCATGGAGCGCGCCGCCGGCAATACCGCCGCCCGGCAGGCGCGCGTCGATCGCCTCGATCCCGAACGGCGTGGTTGCGTGGCATACGCCTTTGCCCTCGATCTGCGCAATATGCGCTCGCAGCTGATCAAGGACGGTGGCTTCACGCATGGCATTCAAAAGACTCGGGGTTTGATATGTTCTCTTTTTGTTCATACTGCTGCGATCGAGAGTCAAGCACCGGGTCCGTTCCGACTTGTTGACAGGAGGGCCCAAGTTGCGGGGGAGCGGGCATTTCATCTTTGAGAAAAAATTTTGCGGCCGGGCGGCGCGCGCCTGCGCGCAGGCTATGACGGCATCATCATGACCGCCTCTTTCGACCTTGACCGATTCGTCGCCGCACAGGCGCAGATCTATGACACGGCCCTTGGCGAGATCCGCCGCGGCGCCAAGCGCAGTCACTGGATGTGGTTCATCTTTCCGCAGATCGCCGGTCTCGGGTCGAGCGAGATGGCGCGGCGCTACGCGATCGCATCACTCGACGAGGCGCGCGCCTATCTTGCGCACCCGGTGCTGGGTGCCCGGCTGCGCGATTGCGTGGCGGCGCTGCAGGACCTCACCGGCACCAGTGCCGAGGCGGTGTTCGGTGGCATCGATGCGCTGAAGCTGCGCTCGTCCCTCACCCTGTTCGTCGAAGCCGGGGGCGGGGGGCTGTTCACGGCCGCGCTCGATCGCTGGTTTGGCGGCGAGGCCGATGCAGCGACGCTTGCGCGCCTTGGCCCTCGCTGAGGCAAGGAACCGCTCGCGCGTCGATCGGTTCTGAAAGACGAGGCCGCCTGTTTCCCCCCGCGCATGCGGCCCCTGATACGGACCCGCCGGTTCCCCCTCCGGCAGGTCCATTTCTTCCTCTTTCTGGACCTGAGCATAGGCGCCGTGACGCCTATCGCGCGCGGCACCAGTCGGGCTTGGGCTGGCGGCGCAGCCAGGGCCGTGCTGCGCCGATGCTGATCAGCCTTGCGGCCAGATCGCGCCCGTCGAGCGTGACGCGCGCGACAGTGCGATTATAGCTGCGCCCGATCCGCTCGAAGCGGATCGTCTTGCCATCGAGCAGGGCTTTCGCCTGGCGGGTCGCCGCCTTGCCGCGCGCGAGCTCGGCAGCGCATTTGGCCTGGCCGGCGCGGCTCTCGGGCGCATCGATATCGGCGATCCGAATCCGCTCGCCACTCATCAGGCGAAAGGTGTCGCCGTCGGTCACAGAGCGGATTTTGCCGGTCGCGGCGGGGAGCGCTGCCGCGCTCGACAGGGAGCAAACGAACAACAGGGCTGCGAGGGCGTGTCGGTAGGAAAGGGTCATCGGCCCCGCTCTAGCCGTCCTGACCATCACGAACAAAGGGGCAACCGGCGCGGCGTGCATCCTGGGCGACGGGGTCGGTGGCGGGACGTCTCATGCCGGCCGACGGGATCACCCCGCTCTTTGAGGCGCAATCCTTGGTCGCTCCCGCGGACCTATTCGATCAACCCGTAAAGGGTCCGTACGCTCACGCTACGGCCTTTTGCCGTGCCGCCAAAAGGTGATCGCGGCCACGGGAGCGACGCTTCGGGCGCCAGTCGAGCGGGGATGAACCCGCCGGCACCACAAGGAGCCTCGATATGTTCACCGATCTTGGGACCGCCCGCAAAAGCGCACTCACTCTCTCGAAGACCCTGATGGCCGCCACGATGGTCATCGCAATCGGAACGCAGTTCGCCGTCATCACCGCCGACGACTTCGATGGCGACGTCGCCGTGCTCAACGAATATGATCCCTTCGCGTGACACTCAGGCGGGGGCTGCCGCCCCCGCCGCCTTTCGAGATCCGTTGCCAT
>NZ_JAEMQX010000088.1:9248-15773 GCF_016463645.1 Sphingopyxis sp.
CCCATTATCTGCACTCGACCCTGCGCGAGCGCATTGTCGAGCATGTCTTTGTAGGCGAGGCGCTGCGGCGTCTGTGGCAGCGCGGGATTACCGGAGTCGAGGTGCTGCGCTCGGAGTTCGATGCCGGCGGCTATGATCTGGTGATGAGCTACAAGGCGATTACCCGGCATATCCAGTTCAAGACGGTGACCTTGGGCGGGCGGGCGCCGCGCGTGACCGCAAACCTCAAACTCATGGAGAAGCCGAGCGGCTGCATCATCTGGATCGTGGTGTCACCCGACCTCGATCTCCTGTCCTATCTCTGGTTCGGCAATGCGCCCGATGTGCCGTTGCCCGATATTCGCGGCTTTCCGGTCGCACGCCATGCCAAGGGAACGGCGCAGGGCAAGAAGAACGAAAGACCGATGCACCGGGTGATCGCCAAGGGACAATTCGAGAAGGTCGCGACGCTCGATCTGATCCTGACCAGATTGTTCGGTCCGCTGGATTGAGGGAGGTCGGGGCACCGGCTGCGCCGGACCGGGCTCTAGGCTGACGCCCCGAGCCCCGTGCCGGGTCTCGGCCCTGCCGGGTAACGATCCCTTGCTGGAAAGGCGATTGCTCTAGCGGGCGGTCGGCCCAAGCAGCGTCTCGGCCGTGACCGGCGCGACGCCATTGGCGAGGCCCTCGGCGAGGCCGGGATCGCCCAGCAATGTTCGCCATGGACCGCCATAGCCGGGCGAGGCCAGATAGAAGGCCGCACCGTCACAGGCGACCATGCGGCAGCGCTCCTGTACGTCGATGAGCGAACCGCTGCTGCCATGGCGCGCGACCATGTCGTCCAGGTCGACACGCATCAGCGCCCCGCACCGCCGGCATTGGCTGCGCACCAGGACTTTGTGCCGCTGCATCGCGCCGATGCTGCGCAGCGCGACAGGCCAGAGGATGTGAAGAGCAGCGGTCATCGGGCAATGATAGTCCGCGTCACCGTCCGGTCCAGCATTCTGATGCCCGTCCAGCGAAATCACCTGTTCCTGTGTGCCGCCCAAAGCTCGGGTGTCATCACCATGTCCGGGTCTCGCCGAGGCGCTGTCCCGCGCAAGCCCGTGGCCGGGCTTCTCCACTGCCGTTGCGACCCTACGGGTGCGCGAGCCTGCTGTGCCCCGGCGCGCCGGCCCGTGTTGAAAGACCCCGATCGGCGGGGTTTCGAACGCACAGGACAGATCGCATGCCCGAGCATCAGAGCCATACCTCTTCGCAGCCCGATCGCACTGCAACCATCGCCCAGCTCAATGACGCGCTGCGCCGCTCACTCACCCAGCCAGGCCATAACCGCGTGGTCATGACCATCGGCGTTCAGAGCCTGATCGGCGACGTCAGCCTGTTCCGCAACTTTCAGGCCCGGGCGCAATTGCTGCGCACCATCCGCGACTATGACAGCTTCGGTCCCGACGTGGATCCGCATGGCGAGCGCGATTTCGGCCGGTTCACCTTCCGCGACGCGGTGCTCTACTGGAAGATCGACTATTATGACCGCGCGCTGGAGTTCGGCTCGCCCGATCCGACCGACGAGAATGTCACCACGCGCGTGCTGACCATTCTTCTCGCGCAAGAGTATTAAGCCATGCTGGCCCCGCGCGGCGGGGCCAGCCCTCCTCATGAAGGCGGTGCCGGGCAACGTCTGCTCGAGCAGACTTTGGTGCGCGCTGCGCCGGTCGTGCCGGGGAGACGCCTCATCGCGACCGTATTGAATTCAATACGGTGGGCGCGGATCATCCGGGCAGCGCGAGAGGAGAGAGAGCATATGGTGACGGAGGGGCAGGGGAGCGAGGAACGGCGCTCGGCCTTTCTGCAGCTGCGGGTCACCCCGCAGATGCACGCCGCGATCGCGAGGCTCGCGCTCGACCACGATAATATCACCATCCGCGCGCTCGTCATGAACGCGCTGAAGCAAACCTATGGTCTTGATGTCCCCGATGCGGAACTTCGCGACCAACGCGGCCGGCAGCCCCGGCCCGCGGCTGCTACAGGAGACTGATCATGGCGGAATATTTTTCCCAGCATCCCGATCACGCGATCCTCTTCGGTTTCGCGTGCTTCGCCTTCACCGTCTATCTGTTCCGCGATGTCGGCCCCCGGTTCGGCAGCGGCGGCGGGGACTGGTCGGCGCGCGACCATTATGAGCGCAACCTTCGCAACGGTGGCGACGATTTCTGAGCGCGGCGCCTGGCAGGGAAACATGATGTGAAGACCATCGTCATCAGCCTGCTCAAGGGCGGCGTCGGCAAGACCTTCTTTGCAACCCATCTCGCCTGGTATCTGGCCGAGCAGGCAGGGCGGCGGGTCGCGTTCATTGATCTCGATCCGCAGGGATCTTCGACCCGCCGGCTCGCGAAGGAACGGACCGGCTGGTTTTCCGCCGACCTGTTCGATCCCGACGCAAAACTGGCGCTGGACGACGCAGCCGGCATCACCGTGTTCGCGGCCGATCCGCGTCTCCAGATGGTCAAGGCCGCGCAGGACGTGCATGACTTTATCGTCCGCTTCCGCGAGCTGCCTCACCACTTCGATTATTGTGTGATCGACACCGGACCCAAATGGGACGAGCTCACCTTGAGCGCGATGGCGGTCGCGGACGAAGTCATCGCGCCGGTTCAGGTCGCCGAGGATTCGCTGGAATGCGCCAAGATGCTGCTGACCGCGCTCAAGAAGGCCGAGGGCGCGCGCGGCGGGCGCAAGGTCAATTTCCTCGGGCTGCTGCCCTCGATGGTCAATGCCTTCGACAAGCGGGACATGGACAATGCGGTCAAGCTCACCCAGGCGGTCGGCCCGGCGCTCATGTTCCCGGCCTTCGTGAAGGCGCGCCCGACCTACAAGCATTCGGCCGAGAACCATCATGCGGTCTGGCATGAAACGGGCAGCGGCGCCAAGGCGGCCTCGGACGAGATCCGCTCGATCCTCGCCGAAGTAGAACGGCGCGTCGATGCGCGGGCGAAGGAGAGCGCCTGATGGGCAAATTCGATCAGCGCGCCGAAGAGTTCGGAATGCTCGTGGGCGCGCATGAGAGCGCACGGCGCGTCGAGGACTTGCCGCTCGACTGGGTGATGCCCGACCCCGGCAATCCGCGCACGCACTTCGACGAAGTGGAACTCGCCGAGCTTGCAGCGTCGATCGAGGTGCGCGGCGTGCTGCAGCCGATCATCGTTCGCCCCAGGAATGCGGACGGCAAGCATGTCATCCGCATGGGCGAACGGCGCTACCGCGCATCGCTCGCGGCGGGCAAGACGACCATTCCGGCGATCGTCAGCGAAGCGGGGGAGGGCGGTGACGTCCTCGCCGATCAGATCGTCGAGAATGATCAGCGCGCCAGCCTCTCGTCGCGTGAACTCGCGCTTGGCGTCGAGCGCATGCTGGCGCAGGGCAAGACCCAGGCCGAGATCGCCAAGGCGCTCGGCCGGTCCAAGCAGTTCGTCTCGCTCTACGCAGCCTATGGCGAGATGGAGCCTTATCTGCGCGAGGCGATCGACAAGGCCCCCATCCGCGTCCTCTACGATCTCCACCGCGCCGCCCGCAAGCATCCGGTCGAGGTGCGCGGGTTCGTCGCAGGACTGGGCGAGCGTGGCGTCACGCTTGCCGAAGGTAGCCGGTTCATTGCCTCGCTCAAGGGTGCGGTCGATGCCGGTTCCGCGCCTGCGCCCACCGCGCCGGCAGCCGTGCCCGCCGCACCATCGCCAGCCAAGCCGACGGGCCGGGCAGGGCACGCGCGTCCGATCGTGGCGCCCAGCCCCGTCAAGGTGATGGTCGGCGCCCGATCCGCCCGGCTCATATTGCCCGAGCGCGTTCGGGTGGTGTTCGATGACGGCGATGAGGGTGAGGTCGCCTCGCGCGATCTGTCGTTCGAATGAGCGCTGGACTGGAGTAGGCTGTTTCTCAACCTGCGATGAGTCGCTTCGCGCAAGGAGGCATGATGACCGGCGAACTGGACGATATCTGCGCACAGGTGGATTGCCCGAAATGTGGAGCCGAACTGAGTGTTCCGTACCGGCAGATGCGCTTGCAGAAAGCCGCTGCCTGTTCCTGCGGCGCGATGATCCGGCTCGAGGATGATACGCCGATCGCGGCCATCCAGCGCTTGATCGACGAGGCCAACCCGCCGCACCCGGACAATGATGGGTAGCGCTGGCCCCGGCCAACAGCACCACTCACTCCGCGTCAGTAAGCTTGAATTTTCAGATCGAATGATGGCGGCATCCCTCCTTCAGGGATGCCGCCATTTTCTTTTCAACGATCATTTCGGGCTTGCTTGCGCAGCCGGTGAGGCGCTTCTTCCAGAGAGGCTGCGAGTCTGCTTGAGCAGACTATGGAAGGGGTCAATTAAGGTGAAGGCCGGATAGGCTTGTCGCCGGGGATGTTTAACAATAGGATGGCGCATGGCTTTTTTCGGCCTCCGCCTGCCCGATGATCTCGCGGCGCGCTTCGATGCGATGGCAGCCTCCCGCGGCGGCCGCTCGGCACTGCTGCGTGGGCTGGTCGACGAGGCGCTGCGCACGAACGCGGACGATGTCGTGGTGCCGGCGCCTCGCGAGCGCACGACGGGCCGGGTCGAGGTTCGCCTGACCCCGAGCGACCTGGCCTTGCTCGATGCGGCGGCGGAGGCGCGTGGCCTCAAGCGCACCGAATGGATCGTTGCCCTTTTGCGCCGGCGTCTCTTCGGCAAGGCACCGCCACCGCGTCCCGATCGCGCGGCGATCGCGCAGTCCTGGCGCGAGCTCAACCGCATCGGCATCAACCTCAATCAGGCGGTCCACGCTCTGCACGCCGCGACGATGGTCGATTCCGGCCTCGACCTCGCACGGGAGGCCGCTCGCGTTGCGTCCTTCCGCGATGATGTGGACAAGAAGCTCGCGGCGCTGGGCCAGGCGCTCAAGGGCGATGCGAGCTATTGGGATACGCCGGCATGAGCGGCGGCGACGAAGACGTCCTGCCGCTCCCGAGCCTGATGGAGGCCTGGCGCCCGCCGAGCGGCGGCAAGCGTACGTTGAAAGGCGCGACGTTGCGGATACGGGGCGGCCGGAGCAGTGCGGGCGGTGATGGCTCGGCCATGCTCACGCCCGCGCAGGCGCGCGCCAAGCTCGAGCGCATCGTGCGCAAGGCGCCCGAGGTCATGGTCAAGATCTCGGGCAAGCAGCGGGGGCCTGCGCATCTCTCCGAGCATTTCGGCTACATCTCGCGGCATGGCAAACTCGAGGTGCGCAGCAGTGAAGGCGAGATCATCACCGACGAGAAGCGGCTGAAGGCAATCGCCAGCGACTGGGCGATGCTCGACGATGCGATGAACCCGACTGGACGCGATCGGCCGACGTCGATGTCGATGGTGCTGTCGATGCCGGGCGGCACGACCGATGCCGCGACCATCCATGACGCAGTTCAGGCTTTTGCCCGCGTCGAGTTTGAGGGGCAGTTTGCCTATATGGTCGCGCTGCACACCGACACGGACCATCCCCATGTTCATCTGACCGTCGCCACCCAGGGCGAGGACGGCACCCGGTTCAATCCGCGCAAAGCCGACCTGCATCATTGGCGTGAAAGCTTTGCGCATGAGCTGCGCGAGCGGGGGGTCGCCGCCGAAGCCACGCCGCGCCGGGCGCGGGGCCATGTCCAGAAGCGCATCCGCTCTTCGGCGCGGCATCTCGACGCGCGGACCGACGGCCTTGGCGCAGGAGAGGGCAAGGGGCTCGACATTCACCGCCTGACCGAAGAGCGCGCTGAAACCTTCGCGAACTCTGCCGAGCCCGAACGCAGGGCCGAGGATGTGGCGGCGCTTGGCCGTCAGAAGTTCATTCGTGCGACCTATGCGCAGGCGGCCGCCGCGCTCGCGGCAACGGGCAAGGAAGAGGATCTGGCGCTGGCGCAGGATGTGACCAGCTTCGTGGCCGCCATGCCGCCGGCCGTGTCCCGGCGCCTTGCCCGTGCGCGTGAGATCATGATGGCGCAGCGCGCAGCCGGGCAGGGGGAGCGCACGCCAGAGATGGGATCCAAGGCTGCGGACAAGCCAGACCGGGAGCCGCACAAGCCGCGTGACCGGGAACGCTGAGCGATCGGTTGCGCCGCGCCGCTAGTTGGGCGGGGCGCTGCGGGCCGCGAGGGTACGTAGCATCGACACCCATTGGTCCAGGATTTCGGCCTGATCGGGATCGGTCTCGCGCGTGACGCGCGCATAGACGCTCAGAGCGCCTGCAAATTCCTCCAGGGATGCGACGCCAGCGCGCGCCAGTAGAGCGCCGATGATCCCGAGGGTCCCGCCGATCGCGCTGACGACCGGATCCTTGTCTTCAGGCTCCATCAAAAAGCTGGAGAGACGGACAGACGTCCACCAAAGCTCAGGTCGTTGATCACGCTCCAGTTCCCTTTGTCGAGCGCCCGCGCCACCCCGAAGCCATCTTCTCCGGACAGCCGGCGGCACGCCCTGAATTATGAGGCGTGCCGGCGTTGGAACCGGTTGTGGTTTAGCTGAGGTCTTTTCTCTCCTGCAAACAGGCGCACGAT
>NZ_JAEMQX010000089.1 GCF_016463645.1 Sphingopyxis sp.
AGCGCCTGCCTTTACGACCCGGCCTCCCCGCCACCGCCCGCCCCACCCCTCTCAATTTCTCCCGGCCATTATGTGGAGGAGGGGACGCTGTGCCGCGATCCGATCGGGGTCTTCTACTATGATGGCCGCCGGTACGGGATGATTTACGACAACGCGAACGAGCCGGGCATCATCGGCCCCGTCGGCAAACCGAAAAAGGAAAACAAGGCCTGGATCATGAGCGATGGTTCGATGGTCGAGCCTCTCGGCCCGGGGCGGATGAGGTGGACCCTTGAAGAAGGGTCGGTTTATCGACTGTGCCCGGTAGCCGCGATCGAAGCCGAAAAGCGCGTCCGGTAGCATCAACCATGCGTGGGTGGACGCTCGGTTCCAACAGGCCCATCACGGCTCGACAGAGGCCGCGCGCCAAGGGAATAAGATAGCCGAGTTCGCCACCAAGCTGGCGGACTTCTTCTCGCCAAGTCGCTGGCTCGATAAAAGCGTTTCGGCCGAAATCGGAATTCAGGATGAATACCGGCCCTGCGGCACAGGCCGATCCTGCCCGCTCCCTCGGACATGAATCCTCAAGTTCCGTTGAACCTGGCGACATTTCCATCCTCTCCCAGTGACCTCATTCATTCTTCCACCTATATATTGAAATAACAATATAACAAATATAGGGTTCGACCTTGATGTCCGATTGCGGACCGGAGCCAACGCCATGCCGGGAGAAATGTCGCCCATGGATTTCACACTCGAAGAGCGCAGCAGGCTTGACTTCGTCCTCGCCCTCCGCGGGCGCTGGGCAGACACGCTCTACCCTGCGCTGAAATCGCAGTTCCAGTCTGACACGAACCAGGCTGACATACGCGCCGCCGTACATCGACAGCCCGCCTATCCCTGGTTCGCCTTCACGGAACGTACCTCGCAGAAAATGCTGTGGCGCGGGGTTGCGGAAGCCGTCTCGGCACGCGGCCCGTCGCAGCATGGCCGCTCGAGCGGACCCGCACGCCTCGTCCTCGATCCCGAGCTGAGCCTCCCGGACTGGTATACCGACTGGGACATTCATCTGCAGCCTGGCGGCGTATGGCGCAGCGATGAGTCCGCCGACGTATACGAACATGGAGCCAAGCTCGTCATGCTCGGCGACAATGACGATTACGGCTTTCATCGGTCCTTCACCGCGACTGCGATCCCCGACCGGTCCTATCGCCGCATCGCCGATCTCGGCTGCGGCTTCGGCAAGTCGACCTGGCCGCTCAAGCGCCGCTTTCCCGATGCCGAGGTGATCGGTATCGACCTCGCCGCACCGTGCCTGCGTCTCGCTCTCGACCGCGCGAATGCCGCGGATCTCGCGATCGAGTTCCGTCAAGCCGACGGACAGGCCACAGGATTCGCCGACGCTTCGGTCGATCTGGTCACCTCGACGATGTTCATCCATGAAATCCCGCGTCCCGCGCTTGTCGCGACGCTGGCCGAGTGCGTCCGCATCTTGGCTCCGGGCGGACTGCTGCGCTTCCTCGACTTCACGCGCACCGGCGACCCTTTCCGCGATATCGCGATGGTCGAGCACGGCGAACGCAACAATGAACCCTTCATGCCCGGCTTGCTCTCGGCCGACGTACCTGCGCTGTGCGAGGCTAACGGGCTGTGCAATGCGCGGTGGGTCGCCTTCGACGAGCGGGGCGCCGGGCGCCTGCCCGACTGCGCCTGGCCGCAGCGCACCGAATGGCATTTTCCCTGGGCGGTCCTCGAAGCGGAGAAGGCAGCGTGACGCTGGTCTCGACCGATCGGCGCTACCTCGACAGCGTCGCGCCCGACCAGATCGCCGCGCTGATCTTCGAACTCGCCTCGCAACTCCACGTCGAGCGTCAGCGCCGGATCGCAATCGAGACACAGCTGGCGCGCGCCGGACTGCTCGATATCGAGGCGCTCGATCACGCTGCCGGGGATGCAGAAGTGCGTCAGAAGGGGCGCACCGAACTGGATCAGTCGCTGCACCGGTTGCTGCGCATCATCGCCGAAACGGGCGACCCGCGCGGGCCACTGCGCGCCGAACACGGGCAGTAAGAGCGAGGAGCGCACGCACGGGACGCCGCGCCTCCCTTTTCTTATGCGGGCCGGGCGGCCTCGCCAGTGACGAGCGAGCTTTCGAGACGGCGGACCTCTTCGCGATAATGGCGCAGCCCAAGCAGCAGAAGCAGGATCGATGGTACACCGACCAGCGCGACATAGCCGAACAGCACGACACCGATAGACGCCGGATCGCCCGTACGGTCGATCACCAACCCGACGAGTGGCGGACCGAAAAGCGGGCCAACGAGCGCGATGAAAGTGTTGTAGATCGCGAGCGACTGACCACGGATTTCCCCTGGCGTGATCAGCGCCATCGATGCAGGCCCACCCGCGGTCGCGACCGACTTGCCGATAAAGGCGATGAACATCAACGCGACAGACAGTTCGGCGGTCGGCATCACCGGATAGAGCGCGCTTGCCGGCACGCCGATGAAGAGGCCCAGGATGAGCACGCGCATTGATCCATCGATATGCCTTTCGGCGAATTTCTTCTGCGCCCACAGCGCGAGCGCGGTGCCGATCGGCCCCGCGGTGAAGTAGAATATGCCCGTGACTGCGCCAATCGCGGCGATATCCCAACCATAGACGCGCTGGAACAGGGGGATATTCCACAGCGCCAGCGTGCTGATCGCCACGTTGCACGACGATCCGATGAAAAGCGCCCCGAAGCCGCGCCAGCGTTCGAGCGCATAAGTAAACGCCTTGCCGAAACCCTGTGCAGAGGCCAGCTTCTCGCGTCTTTCGGGTTCGCGAACCGTGAGCATCAGCGCGGCGAAGAGGAAGCCCGGTGCGCCGACCATCAAGAACGCCATATGCCAAGGCTCGAGCATGCCCGCGAAAGGCACATTTATCGGTCCCAGCGTCTCGAGCCATTTGACAACCAGTCCGCCGCCGAGAAAGGCGAGGCCTGCGCCCAGATATGGCCCGGCCATGAACAGGCTGATCGCGCGGGCGCGTTCCTTGCGTTCGAAATAGTCGCTGATGATCGACACCGAAGCGGGACTGACCACCGCCTCGCCGATGCCGAGACCGAGGCGGAGCAGCAGGAGGAGCGCGAACGTGGTGACAAGCCCGCTTCCTACCGTCATCGCGCACCAGATGATGATGCCGCCGATGAGGAGATATTTGCGGTTCGCGCGGTCAGCGTACCAGCCGAGCGGGATGCCGACGAGGACATGGAACAGCGAAAAGGCCGGCCCGAGCAGTAAGCCGACCTGAAAATCGTTTAGCTCCATCGATTGCTTGATGGGCTCGATGATCAGCGTGAGAATATAGCGATCGAGATAGGAAAGGATGAAGACCAGCAGCAGCAGCCAGACGACATACCAACGATATCCTGAACTATCCCGGATCGACATCATTTTGCTCCCGAGCGCGCAGGCCCGCAACGCGGAGCCGCCGCTTGGCCTAAAGGTGACAGGCGCCGTCCCTTCAAGGGCGCCCCGGCATTGCGCCGGGCGACCTCGAGCGGGAGCTCCTAAAGTTCATATTCGAAACCGAAACCCAGCCGTGCCTGCAGATTGCGCTTTTCAAGATCTGCGCCGATCGCCTCGTCATTCTCGATGACCTCGAGGTTGGCCTGGGTTTCCGCACGGATGATGATCACGACCTCCGCCCTGTCCTTCTCCGGAAACGGAAATTCGTGCCAAGTCCCGAGATGCAGCTGCGCGCCCGCGCTGCCGTCGAAATAAAAGGCGCGAACCGTTTCGGGATCGGGCTGGTTCGTGTCGGTGGGCGCGCCGAGCACCGCGACGAACGAGCTGCCGCCCAGCGGCAGGAAGGTTTGCGTGTGCTTGAAATGGCGCTCCATCCAGATCACCTGCGGCGGGCGCGCATGGATGCGCGCGACACTGAGCCGCGTCTGCTCGTCGCTGACGAAACCGCCCGGCACCCACAGCTCAACCTTGTCACCGTAGAATTCGCCGGTGCGCGAATTGGCGGCGGGATCGACTCCGACAAGGACGCCGTAGAGCGCGAAATTTTCGCGTGTCGCAGGCTCGACCTTGAGGGTACGAAAAGTCATGGCCATCTGCCCCTCAAGCCGCAACGGCGGCATTGCGGCCGAGAATATGACCGATGCAGATCGCGACGCAGCCGCCGTCGGTCAACGCGCCCTCGCCAGTCTTGACGGCCGCCTTGTCGCGCCAGGCCAGAAAGGCGTTTTCGCGCAGGATCGCCGGCGTCGTGCCATCCCGCCCGCTGACGTCGAGCGCCAGATCGCCCGAAATCACGAACAGCCAGCGCTTCACCACCGATCCCTCGGGCGATGCGACCGCGACCGGTGCGTGTGATCCCGCGGGGATATTGACGAGATTGACCGCAGGCAGGCCTTCCTGCTCCGGCGACAGCTCCTTGACCAGCCAGCCGTCCTGCTCGGGATGCGCCTGCCAGGGGCGGTCCTGCGCGTTGAACAGAATTGGCACGCCATCGACCTCGGGCGGCACTTCGCCCTCGAACTCGACGTCGAAGGATTCGGTCGCCGCCTCGGGTTCGTGCACGTCGGTGCCGGGGCCGCTGGTCCACACGAGGAACTTGGTTCCCGTCTCGGGCCCCATGCTCCGGTTGATGCCGTGCAGCGCCTTGGGCGGATTTTCCAGATAATGATGCCGCGTCAGCCGGGTCGCGACCGGCCCCCCTTGGGGGTCCGGCCAATAGAGCGCCGTCCAGTCGCCGCCGAGAACATAGTGCCGCTCGTTGACGCTGTTGTGATAATGGCGGTGACCGTTGTTCGCCATGTTGCGAATGCTCTCGGTAAAACCCGACGGCCAGTGGCTGATCCGCACCACTCCCCCGCCCGCAACTTCGCGCGACAGCAGGAGCAGAGTGCGCTTCCCCGTATTGCGCGGGTCTTCCTCGGTCGGGGTGGTATCGGTGTCGACGAGAAAATAATCCTGGGTCATAGTTTCACCTGAAATTCTGCAAAGACGGTCCGAGGCGCACCGTAATATTGCGAGACGTTAAGCGACGTGCCGTTGAAATAGACCGAGTCGGTCAGATTCTTGCCGCCGACCGAGACGCGATATTTCCCGTCCTCGAGTTCGACGCCGATACTGGCTCCCAGCAGCGAATAGGCGCCTTGGGTCGCAGACGATACGTTCGACGGATCGGTGGTGTAGGTCGAGGTATGGACATTGTCGACGTTGACGAAGAATTCCGCGTCGCTGCCGATCGCCGTCCGATATTCGGCGCCGACCGAGAACTGGATTTCCGGTGTCAGACGCGGGCGCTTGCCGGCGTTCGCTCCCGACAGCGTTTCGGCGTCGAGGTAGCCAAGGCTCCCGAATAGCGACAGGCCGCGAAAGGGTCGCGCCTCGAGCTCGAGCTCGACGCCCCTGAATTTGAAGTCGGTCGCGGTGACATTGTAGGGAATTGCCGTCGATTGCGTCTGCATGTTCTTGTAGGTCGTATCGAAGGCCGCAATATTCGCGCGAAGGCGACGGCCGAACCACTCGGACTTGATGCCGATTTCGTTGTTTCTGGCGGTCTCCGACCCCGTGTGTCCAAAGACAACTTCGGGCACACGCGGCGAGGCGTAAGTGCTGGCGAAGCTGCCTGGACGATATCCGGTCGAGTGCGATGCATAGACCATCAGCGTCGGCGTGAAGGCATAATCGATGCCAAGCTTGTAGGTGAATTTCGATTCCGAAAAGGCTTCCTTGCCGCTGATCAGCGGCGCGCCGCCACCGATTGGTGTGACGACTCGATCGATGATGCGGCGCTCCTTGCTGACGCGACCGCCGGCTTCCAGATGCAAGCCTTCGATCGGCTCGAGATTCAGGTTAGCAAAGGCAGCATAGCTGTTCGACACGAGGTAATCGTCAACCTGATGCGTCGTATAGAGATTGGCGTCATGCTCGATCGCCTCGCGGAAATAGACGAGGCCGGCAACCCAGCCGAGTGGTCCCTCGGTGTTCGAGGTCAGCTGGAGCTCCTGCGAAACCTGGTCCTGCTTCTTGAGGTCGTTCAGCAGGACCCCTTGTCCGGGCAGGCGTGTCTGGTCGACGACATCAAGGCCCTTCAGCTCGCGATAGGCCGAAATCGACTTGATGACTACCGGACCGGCGTCATATTCGACGCGCAGGCTCTGTCCCCAGGATTTGGCATATCCAGCGCCCGCCGTGTTAATACCGCTCCGGTAAGGCGAGCCAAAGAGCGGCGAGCATTCGGCTACTGCCGGAGCGCATGTCCCGCCGGCCGGCGATGCGATCCGGGTCGGGATGGTAGAACCGGAGTCGTCATTGCTGATGTCAGCGACGTAACTGACGCGCCAGTCGTCCGCGGGCGTCCACAGAAGCGCAAAACGGGCGCTCTGGCGATTGATCCCGTTGCCACGCTGCCCGTCGGGCTCGCCGTCGGCGCCAACGCCGACGATATAGCCCTTTTGATGGCGTGTCGCGGCGTCGATTTTCACGGCGAGTTTGCCTTCGACGAGCGGAACCGATGCACCTACGAGAACATCGCGGCGAGCATAATTGCCCGTGACCGCCCGCAGCTTGAACGCCGGGTCGAAGAGGTCCGGTTCCTTGCTGACATATTTGACCGCGCCGACGGTCGAATCGCGGCCGTAAAGCGTACCCTGCGGCCCACGCAGGATCTCGACGCGCTCAAGGTCGAGCAAGTCCACGAGCGAGCCCTGAAGACGGGGAATATAGACGTCGTCGACATAGACGCCGACGGGGTTCGCAAGGTTGAAACCAAGAGCATTATTGCCGATGCCACGGATGAAGACCGAAGCCGCGCCGGCGCCCGCCCCCGTTTGCACGATCTGTACGTTCGGTGCGCGGCCCGATAGGTCGAGCGTATCCACGGCACCGATCTGGTTGAGCCTGTCGCCTCCCAGCGCAGTGATGGCGACGGGGGTAGACTGAAGACCCTCGGATACACGCCGGGCGGTCACGGTGATCTCCGTGACACCTTCCGAATTGCCGTCGTCCCTCGTTTCCTCGCCGACCGGATCGCTCGGCTGCTGCGCGGCCATAGCAAGGCTCGGCGCGGCTGCAAGCATCACGCCCGTGAAAAAAAGTCCGCTCTTACGAAGTTGCATGTCCCATTACCTCCTCTGTGCCCATGTCGTCATGGAAATTCCAGATTGTCGTTCCATCCGATAATTTTTTATTTTCAGTATCTTATGTCTTCACAAGTAGATCCACGGTCGCTCGTTCCTGTCGGCCGCGCGCATCTCGGCGATGTTTTCCTGGCGCATAAACGTGAGTTCGATCGCATCCATCCCGCCGAGCAGCATCTGCCGTGCCTCGGCGTCGATGCCGAAGGTCCAGCGGCTCCCTGATGCCGTCGAAACGCTGCAGGCCTCGAGGTCGACCGTCACTGGCCGGGAGTCGGGACGATCGCCGAGCGAAGCCGCGATCGCTGTGATGGCGTCGCGCTCGAGTTCGACCGGCACGATGCCGTTGTTGACGCAATTCGATCGGAAGATCGGATTGAAAGATGCGGCGACCACCGCTCGAAATCCATATTCGGCGAGCGCCCAAGCGGCATGCTCGCGGCTCGACCCGCATCCGAAATTGCCTCCCGACAGCAGGATCTTCGCCGGTGCGAAGCGCGGGTCGTTGAGAATGAAATCGGGATTGGGCTCGCGCGACCCGACCGGGCGATAACGCCAACCGGCGAACAGGCCGCCGGCCAGCCCGGTCTTCGACACCGACTGCATCTCTCGCGACGGGATGATCGCGTCGGTGTCGATATTGTCGCGGATCAGCGGGACGGCGATCGCGGTCAAGCTCTTGAAGGGCAACATCAGAGCGGGCTCCGCGGATCGGCTATGGCTCCGGCGACTGCCGACGCCGCGACTGTTTCCGGCGACGCAAGGTGCGAACGCGTTTCGGGTCCCTGACGGCTCTCGAAATTTCGGTTGGTCGAACTGATCACTCGCTGACGCAGCCCGAAATTTTCGCCGCCAGCATAGAAACACATCGAACAGCCCGACTCGCGCCACTCGAAACCGGCGTCCCGGAAGATGCGATCGATCCCCTCCGCCTCGGCTTCCGCGCGCACCGCGGTCGAACCGGGCACGCAGATGGCCTTGACCCCCGGCGCGACCTTTCGTCCGCGCAGCAAGGCTGCGGCACGGCGCAGATCTGACAGACGGCTATTGGTGCACGAGCCGATGAAAGCGGCATCGATCGGCAGTCCTGCCATGCGAACGCCGGGGCGCAAGTCCATATAGGCGAGCGCGCGGTCATGCAGTTCGCGCGGGTCGCGACCCTCGACGTTCGCGAAATCAGGCACTTCACCGTCGAGCGCGATTGCCTGCTGTGGGCTGACACCCCAAGTCACCATCGGTGCGACGTCGCGAGCATCGACGCGATGCTCGGCGTCGAACAGTGCACCCTCGTCGCTGCGCAGCAAGCGCCAGGATACAAGCGCCGCGTCCCATTCGGCGCCCGTTGGCGCATAGCGGCGGCCCTTCAAATAATCGAAGACCTTCTCGTCGGGCGCAATGATCGCGGAAAAAGCGCCGAATTCGGTCGCCATATTGCATAGTGTCAGCCGCGCTTCGACATCGAGAGCGCGTACCGCCGCCCCCGCATATTCGACGATATGTCCCGCGCCGCCACTTGATCCGAAGCGGCTGAGCAGATGCAGCGCCAGATCCTTTGCAGTGACGCCCGAATCCAGCTCTCCGTCGATCGTGATCCGCATCGTCTTCGGCCGCTTGACGCGTAAGGTCGAGGTCGCGAGCGCATGTTCGGCCGCAGTTGAGCCGATACCCCAGGCGAGCGCGCCGAGCGCGCCCTGCGAGCAGGTGTGGCTATCGGGACAGACAAGGGTTGCGCCGGGCAACACGATGCCGAGTTCGGGCGAGACGACATGGCCGATGCCCTGTTCGGCGTCGCCGAGATCGAAAAGGGTAAGTCCGGCCGCCCTCGCAGCGTCACGCGTCGCCGTGATGAAGGCGGTGCCGGACGGGATCATGGTGGCGTCGGTGCGACCCGGACGCGTGTCCACGACATGATCCATCACGACGAACGACTGACGCGGAGCCAGGACGCGGCGCCCTGCAGTTGCCAGGCTCCTGAGAGCGACGGCGCCAGTCCGCTCGTGGAGCAGAATCCGGTCGACCAGGACGAGGTCGCTTGCATCGTCGATCGCCGAGACCCGGTGCGAGGACCAGATCTTGTCGAAGAGGGTGCGGCCGCCGGTCATCGGCCCGGCATTCCACTACCCGGGCGCAGCGCCGGAACGCCCATGTGTCCCGGAGAGACCGTAGCGATGATCGCGGAAAGATGGTCTTGGTCCGTCATTGTCCCCCTACCGTTGCGGAGCCAGCGCCCTTCGCGCCCGACTCCGATTTGATATATGTATAGGACAATATATTTGGTATAATGATAGTACAATACATAAAATTGCAACGCTGCAAGATTTATGGCGACTGTCCGAAGCACCCCATGTCGCTACACTGGGCGCGCCGCCCGGCCCGCCCTCCGACGGGGCAGCGATTTTCTGGAATTTGTTATAGTTTGCAGATAAATGCTGTATGGGGCGCGCAGCGACCCGGGAGAGAGGTATCGATGCCAAGACGGATCGAAGATGCGGCGACGGGCGTTGACCGGCTACAACCGGTGCCACTGTATCATCAGATTTTCCTCCAGCTGCGCGGCGAAATCGCGACCGGCGAACGCGCTGTCGGATCCCGGCTGCCGACCGAGCAGGAATTGTCGGCAAGCTTTGGCGTGTCGCGAATCACGGCGCGCCGCGCTCTCGACGAACTGGCGCAGGCGGGCCTCGTCGCGCGGAAGCAGCGCGTTGGTACCATCGTCACCTTTCAGCCTGCCGCCAAACCGATCGAGGGCGACATCGACCAGGCGATGGAATCCCTGCTCGCTTTCGGCCGCAATACGCAGGTCAGGCTGATCGAGCTGGAAACCGTCGCGGCCGCGGCACCGATGACCGAGATGCTGAAAGTTGAGGCGGGAACCGAGCTGGTTCGCGCTGTGCGCGTGCGCTGGCAGGACGACGCGCCGCTCGGTTATTACGTCACATATGTGCCCGCCGCGCTCGGCGTCAATCTGACCCCGGCGTCGCTCGGCAAGACGCCGATGCTCGCGCTCATCAAGGAAGCGGGCATCCGCATCGGCGCCGCCAACCAGGTCATCAGCGCGACGCTCGCCGACGCCGCGCTCGCCTCGGCGTTACAGGTCGACATCGCGTCGGCGTTGCTACGCGTCAGCCGTACCGTTTATGACGCCGACAATCGGCCTATCCAGCATATCCAGGCGCATTTTCGCCCCGACCGCTACCAGATCCGGCTCGACCTGCACGGCATCGCGCTCTGACCACTGCCGCGCAGGAGGTCATTCGCCAAGCGCATCGGCTATCTCGCCCACCGTGTGGAAGGCGGTGTCGGGCTGCGCGACAAGATAGGCGAGCAACCGCTCGAACGCGCCGATGCGATAGGGTAGTCCCATGACATAGGGCGTGATGTTGAGGGGCAGCATCCGCCCGCCGGAACGCACGGCTTCACCCGCGAGCAGGGTGTGCGCGTCCTGCATCTGCTGCACGTAGCTATCGGCCGAATTCTGCTGCACCGTTACAATTTGCCGGTCGGACAGTTCGTGGTTGATTGGGACATTGACGAGGGATCCCGCGCCGGTCGCGAAACGATAGGGCAGTTCATCATTCACCCAATCACACATATAGGCGAGCCCCGCCTCGGCGAGTAGCCGCGGCGTGTTGAATGACTGCGAGCGCGCGATCGACATCCAGCCACGCGGGCGCGTCCCCGACACGCGTTCCAAAGTGCCGAGCGACGCCGCGATCAGCGCACGCTCGTCGGCTTCGGGAAGACCCGATGCGATGGTGCCGTTCATGTCGGTCGAATGCGCGACGATCTCGTGCCCAGCCTCGATGATGTCGGAGATGATCTGCGGATAGCGCTCGGCGATTGCGCCGTTGACCGCTACCGATGCTCGCGCCCGGACGCGCATCAAGGCGTCGAGCATTCGGTAGAAGCCGACGCGCGTGCCATATTCGCGCGCCGTATAGTGACGATAGTCGGGATAGGGCGTGACCATGTGCCCCGGTGCCCGGAAGGGCTTGTCTTCGGGCACGATCGGGAACCATTCGAGATTGATGATGACCGCAACCGCAACCCCCTGCCCCGACGGCCAGGCGATCGGCTCGCGTGCGAACAGGTTCGACCAGCTGTAATGGTCGTGATCCATCCCCGCCTTGCGCAGCGGATAGTCGAGATAGGCGGAATCGAGAGTCAAGCCGGCACCTGCTGCATATAATGGTCGGCGATGTCGCCCGACCGCGTGATCCACGCACGCCCGTCGGCGGCGATATGTTTCAACACATCCTCGAACGGCCCGATACGGTGCGGCTGGCCGATCAGATAGGCGTGGAGCGGAATGCACATGACCGTGCCGCCCTCGTCCGCGAGTCGCTGATACTGGCGGATCAGCGTGTCGGCGTATTCGCGCGGGCTCATATTATAGACGAAGAAGCCATAATGGTCGTTGACCTCGAGGCTGTACGGCATCGAAATCAGCCGCCCCGTCTTCACATGCACCTCACCCGGTTGGTCATCATGATAGAGGTCGCAGGTATAGCTCAGGCCATATTCGGCGATCAGGTCGAGCGTGCGCGGCGTGTGCGTCAGCGCCGGCGCCAGCCAGCCCTTGATCACCTGCCCCGTCGCCTCGCGCACGGTGCGGATCGAATCCTCGATCAGCGCGCGCTCCTGAGCCTCGTCCATGCCATAGCTGTAGCGGGTGTTGTAGATGCCGTGACTGAAGAATTCCCAGCCGCGCGCATTGGCGTCAGCAACCACTTCCGGAAGATGCTGGCACATCGCGACCGACAGACTTACCGAGCCCGGAAAGCCATGCTTGCTCATCATCTCGGCCATGCGCCAGTGACCGACGCGGTTGCCGAAATCGCGGTGACTGTAGCCGACGACGTCGGGGTGCGGTTTCGTCCAGCTCTTGCGATGCGGGTTCGCCGGCGGGTCGAGTTCGTAGAATTCGATGTTCGGCGAAATCCATACCGCTACCTTCTTGCCATCCGGCCATTCGAGCACCGGGCGGTCACGATAGGGCCGAAAATCATAGAGCTCCGGATCCATTTCGCCCTCGCGCATCACCGGGCCTCCAACCAGTCGATTACCGCCTGTACCGGCTCGACATCGGCATATTTGAGCTGGAGGTCGGTGAGGTTGGCGAAATGATAGCTTTCATGCTTGTCGGCGCATGTCTCGATCGGAACGATCGTACGGTACCCGCGGCTAAGGCTGTCGACGGCGGTCGCACGCACGCAACCCGACGTCGATCCCCCAGTAATCACCACCGTATCGACCTTGTGCCAGACGAGCAGGCTTTGCAGCGGCGTTTCGAAAAAAGCCGAGGGCATGCGCTTGGTATAGATGGCGTCCGCCGCCGCATCGATCTCGCAGCGCTCGTCGAAAGCGTGGCGGTGCGAATCATATTTTATATTCTGCAGGCTGTCGGACGTGTCCGTCCGCGTGCCCCAGACGCCGGCGTCGCTCGCATCGTCCATATAGGCAACGTGGGTCCAGATCACCGGCATCCCCTTTTCGCGCGCAAGCCGCGAAATGATGTTGGCATATCCGATCTGGCGCGGATCAGTCTCGTAGGCGGTCTTATACTCGTCGATCCGCGTATAGGCATTCTGGAAGTCGACATTCACGACCGCGAGCTTGTCACCGAAGCCGAACTTCGACCGCGCGGGGTTCGCCATCACCTCCTCGAAGATCTGGCGGGCGGTCTTGCCGTCCGAGATCATGCGCGTTCCAACGATATCGCTCATCATGCAGTCTCCAGAACCGTGGCCGGCGCGAAACCCAGCGGCAGTTTCGCGTCGGGCAGAAAGCCGAACATTTCTTCCTGCGGCAGCGCGTCGGTGACGACCCTGCGCACCTCGAGCAGCCGGTCGATGTCGATTCCGGTGCGCAGTCCCATCGCCTCGAGCATGAAGACCAGATCCTCGGTGACGATATTGCCGCTCGCCCCCGGCGCAAAGGGACAGCCGCCGATCCCGCCGAGCGAAGCGTCGAACGTCGTCAACCCGGTGTCGAGTGCCGCCAGCGCATTGGCGAGTCCCAACCCGCGCGTATTGTGCAAGTGGATGCCGGTCAGCGCCTGGTCGCCGACAACACCTCGCACGAGTTTGATCAACCGCTTCACCGCCGCCGGATCGGCATAGCCTGTTGTGTCCGAAAGGCCGACCTCGTCGCATCCCGCGTCCATCAACGCCGCCGCAAGCCGGGCGATCTGTGCATCCGGGATCGCGCCTTCCAGCGTGCAGCCAAAAGCGGTCGACAGGCTGCCTTCGAAGTGCGGGCGGCGCTCGGCGGGGACGCCCCGGACCAGCCGCCCGATCTCCACCGCCTCGTCGATCACTTGCACATGCGTGCGGCGTAGATTGGCGAGACTGTGCGTTTCGGACACCGACAACGGCAGCGTAATCTTGTCCGCCCCGGCCATGATCGCCGCCGCCGCGCCACGCGCATTGGGGACCAGCACCGCGACGGTCAAACCCGGGATTGACTTGGCGAAGGCGACGACCTCGGCGGTGTCGGCAAGCTGCGGCAACAGCTTCGCCGGCACGAAACTTCCAACCTCGATCTCGCGCACGCCAGCGGCGGCTTCGGCAGCGATCCAAGCCTTTTTCGCATCGGTCGGCATGATCGTCGAAACGCTCTGCAACCCGTCGCGTGGCCCCACTTCGCTCACCAAAATATCGATTTCGCTCGTTCGGTCTATCACAAATCCGGCCCTTGCTTATTTGTCATAACTATATATCAAAATAGCGGTCTGCCAAGTAGGGGAATCGGTGTTGGATCAAGAAAGTTTGCCGCTGGCCGGGATCAGGGTCGTCGAGTTTTCGCATATGGTGATGGGTCCGTCGGTCGGCGTCATCCTCGCCGACCTCGGCGCCGACGTGATCAAGGTCGAGCCCGAGGGCGGCGATCAGACGCGCCGGCTGCTGGGGTCGGGCGCGGGCTATTTCCCCATGTTCAACCGCAACAAGCGCAGCATTTGCCTCGATCTCAAATCGGATCGCGGGTCGGGTATTGCGCGCAAGCTCGCGGCGCGTTCGGATATCCTCATCGAAAATTTTCGTCCCGGCACCCTCACCAGGCTCGGACTCGGCTATGAGGCCCTGTCCGCCGACAACCCGCGCCTCATCTATTGCTCGGCAAAGGGCTTCCTCAAGGGCCCTTATGAACAGCGCACCGCGCTCGACGAGGTGACACAGATGATGGGCGGCCTTGCCTATATGACCGGCCCGCCCGGCCGCCCGCTGCGCGCCGGCTCGTCGGTGGTTGACATCACCGGCGGCATGTTCGGTGTCATCGGGATCCTCGCTGCGCTCGAACGGCGTCATCGCACAGGCAAAGGCGCCGAGGTCAAATGCGCACTCTACGAGACCACCGCTTTTCTCGTCGGCCAGCATATGGCGCAGAAGGCGGTCACCGGAAAAGCGGCGGAGCCGATGCCCGTGCGCGTCTCGGCTTGGGCGATCTACGACGTCTTCGAAACTGCGCGCGAGAACGAGCAACTTTTCGTCGGCGTCGTCAGCGACGGCCAGTGGAGCGCTTTTTGCGCAGCCTTCGGCCTCGACGACCTTGGCAGCAATCCGGACTATACGCTCAACAATCAGCGCGTCGAGGCACGCGACGTCATTCTGCCACGAGTCCGCGCACTCTTTACGTCGATGTCCCGCGAGGAACTCGTAGCAAAGCTCGAAGCTCTCGGCCTTCCCTTTGCCCCGATCGCCCGCCCCGACGAATTGTTCGACGATCCGCACTTGTTGCAATCGGGCGGGCTCGTAGAGGTCTCGATCTCGGACAACAAACGAACCCTGCTGCCCGGCTTGCCGCTCGAAATTGACGGTACGCGCATGGCGCTACGGCGCGATATACCTGCGGTTGATCAAGATCGCGCTGCGGTGCTGGCAGAAATTGGTCCGACCTGACAGCCTTAGGATCGACGCTCATCGCCAAGGCTTGCCGGAAGCGGATTGGCAGCTTTCAGGGATGAACACGGGAGCAGATATTCGCACTCGCCGTTCATCGAAGATAAAAACCGACAGATTGTGAAAGAGAATGCGCGCCATGACGCGCTGCTCGTCGCCTTCCTTTCACATCGAAATCACAATGAATCAATGGATTGGTCCACGCTTGTCATTCGGCCCTTCGGGCGCACGACACCGCGTCTCATTTTGCACCAGGAATCCATGTTTTTCGTGATCTTATTGATTGAAGATTCATCAACCATACTCTAATTTTCTTTTGGGTCGCAGCGTGATTCTTTTGGGGAGGGTACGCGTGCGGAATAGGACCAATCTCGCCCGCGACAGCCGGGGCGCAACGGCTGCCATTTTCGCTATCGCCATGCCCGTCCTCGTCGGCATGGGCGCGCTTGCCGTCGATGTGGGATTGTGGACGGTGCAGAAGCGCGAAGCGCAGGGAGCTGCCGATCAGGCTGCTTTTTCGGCCGCCATCGCTGCCCAAGCTGATGGAGATGATGCCGCGCACCTCGAAGGAAGGGCCATTGCGGCGAGTATGGGCTTCGTCGACGGGCAGGACGATGTCACTGTCACAACGAACAAGCTCAGCAACCTAG
>NZ_JAEMQX010000209.1 GCF_016463645.1 Sphingopyxis sp.
AATGACCGCTCCCAAAGTTCTGATTTCCGACAAGATGGACCCCAAAGCCGCCGCGATCTTCGCCGAACGCGGCATCCAGGTCGACGTGATCACCGGCAAGACCAAGGACGAGCTGATCGCGATGATCGGCGACTATGACGGCCTCGCCATCCGCTCGGCTACCAAGGTCACCGCCGACGTCCTCGCCGCCGCGACCAACCTGAAGGTCGTCGGCCGCGCCGGGATCGGCGTCGACAATGTCGACATTCCGGAGGCGTCGAAGAAGGGCGTCATCGTGATGAACACGCCGTTCGGCAACAGCATCACGACCGCCGAACATGCGATCGCGATGATGTTCGCCCTCGCGCGCCAGATCCCCGAAGCCAACGTCCTGACGCAGGCGGGCAAATGGCCGAAAAACGACTTCATGGGGGTCGAGCTGACATCGAAGACGCTCGGCCTGATCGGCTGCGGCAACATCGGCAGCATCGTCGCCGAGCGCGCGCTCGGCCTGCGCATGAAGGTCGTCGCCTTCGACCCGTTCCTGACCCCCGAGCGCGCGATCGAGCTCGGCGTCGAAAAGGCCGATCTCGACACCTTGCTCGCCAAGGCCGATTTCATCACGCTGCACACGCCGCTCACCGACCAGACGCGCAACATCCTGTCGAAAGAGAATCTCGGCAAGACCAAGAAGGGCGTGCGGATCATCAATTGCGCGCGCGGCGGCCTGATCGACGAGGCGGCGCTCAAGGAGGCACTCGACAGCGGCCATGTGGCAGGCGCGGCGCTCGACGTTTTCCAGACCGAGCCGCCCGCCGCCGACCATCCGCTGTTCGGCGCGCCGAACTTCATCTGCACCCCGCACCTCGGCGCGTCGACCGACGAGGCGCAGGTCAATGTCGCGATTCAGGTGGCCGAGCAGATCAGCGATTACCTTCTCACCGGCGGCATCACCAACGCGCTCAACGTCCCCAGCCTGTCGGCCGAGGAAGCGCCGAAGCTGCGCCCCTATATGAGCCTTGCCGAAAAGCTCGGCAGCCTCGTCGGCCAGCTCGCGCACGACAATCTGACCACAATCTCGATCGAGGTCGAGGGTGCTGCGGCCGAACTCAACTTGAAGCCGATCACCGCCGCGGTGCTCACGGGCCTGATGCGCCGCTATTCGGACAGCGTGAACATGGTCAACGCCCCCCACCTCGCCCGCGAACGCGGTCTCGATGTGCGCGAAGTTCGTCATGATCGCGACGGCGACTACCACACGCTCGTCCGCGTCACGGTCGCCACCGAAGCCGGTGATCGCTCGGTCGCAGGCACGCTGTTCAGCAACGGCGACCCGCGCCTCGTCGAAATGTTCGGCATCAAGGTCGAGGCCGATCTCGACGGCCATATGCTCTACATCGTCAACGAGGACGCGCCGGGCTTCATCGGCCGCATCGGCACCGCGCTCGGCGAAGCGGGGCTCAACATCGGCACCTTCCACCTCGGCCGCCGCGCCGCGGGCGGCGAAGCCGTTCTGCTGCTCAGCCTCGACTCGCCGATGCCCGAGCCGCTCCTCTGGCAGCTTTGCCAGCTTCCCGGCGTGAAGACGGTAAAGGGTCTGAAGTTCTGACCATCCGGCGGGAGCGGTTGAAACGCTCCCGCCACCCTTCTAAGGCCGCAATCGATGACCAAGGCCCCTGCCCTGCTGCCCGAAGGCTTGCGCGATCGCCTCCCCCGACAGGCGGAGGCCGCGTCGCGTGTCACCCGCGCGCTCGTCGACGCGATGCGCGCGCATGGCTATGGCCGCGTCTCGCCGCCGCTCGCCGAGTTTCGTGAGACGCTCGGTGGCGACGAAGACCGGCAGGCACGCGACCTGCTCCGCTTCACCGACCCGGTGTCGCAGCGCACCCTCGCGCTGCGCCCCGACATCACGCGGCAGGTCGGCCGCATCGCGACCTCGCTGCTTGCCAAGGCCCCGCGCCCGCTGCGACTCTGCTATGCCGGGCAGGTCGTCAAACTGCGCGCGAGCCAGCTCCGTCCCGCGCGCGAGATGCTTCAGGTCGGTGCCGAACTGATCGGCAGCGACAGCGTCGCGGCGGCGCGCGAGATCGTCACGGTCGCGATCGACGCGCTCGAAGCCGCCGGCATCGGCCCCGTCACGATCGACTTCACTTTGCCCGACGTCGTCGATCTGCTCGCGGGCGGTCCTTTGCCCGTCGACGCCAACATCCAGCAACTCCGCGATGAACTCGACGCCAAGGACGCCGGCGCACTGACGCGAATCGGCGCCGAAGCCTATCTGCCGCTGCTACGCGCGACCGGGCCGTTCGATCGGGCGATCGCCGACCTTCGCGCGTTCGACACGACCGGCGCCCTCACCGCGCGCATCGACGCGCTCGAAGCCATAGCCGCGCCGATCCGCGACCGGGTGACGCTGACGCTCGATCCGACCGAACGCCACGGCTTCGCCTATCAAAGCTGGTTCGGTTTCCAGATTTTCGTGCCCGGACAGGGCGATGCGGTCGGCCGCGGCGGCGGCTATTCGATCCCGGTCGGCGAACAGGAAGAATCGGCCGTCGGCTTTTCGCTCTATCCCGATCCGCTGATCGACGCGGGCCTCGGCACCGAAAACGACGCCGACCGCCGCATTTTCCTGCCGCTCGGCCACGATCCGGCGCTCGCCGCCAGCCTGCGGGCCGACGACTGGCAGACCGTGGCGGCGCTGTCCGAAAGCGACGACGCGCGGGCGCTCGGCTGTGGGTTCGTGCTGGGGCCCGACGGGCCGGTCGAAGCTTAAAAGTCCGATACCCCAAAGCGCGGAATGCCCTGATTGACGCCGGGCGGATCGAGCACGGTCACATCGAGTTCGACCGGCTCACCGATCCAGTGTGCCAGCGTCGTATGATCGGCGAGATCGTCGTCGGTCAGCGGATGGACCAGCGCGCGAAGTCCCGTCGCCTCGATCTTCGCAACTATTGCGGAAACCGCAGCACCAAGGAAATGCACTTCATATTGCGCGATAGGGTGTGGCCCCGCAGGGCCGTCGGTCATATCACCAACGAACAGGATATCGGCATCGCGCCCGAACCCTTCGCGCAATTCGGTCGCAGCGGCGCGCTCGGCATCGTCGAAATAGATATGGGCATGATAGGGGGCATCGGGTTCGATCATCGCGGGCATCCTTCCGTCGACCTCGCTACCCCGCCAAAAAGAGCGGTGCAATCGCGCCGCCACCCTTGCCTCTGCGGCCAAATCCGCTAAGGCCGCGCCGGGCCGAAAGGGCCTCGCTCAGCAGGACAGCATCATGGCAAATGTTACCGTCATCGGGTCGCAATGGGGCGACGAGGGCAAGGGCAAGATCGTCGACTGGCTCGCCAGCCGCGCCGACGCCGTGGTCCGGTTCCAGGGCGGTCACAATGCCGGCCATACGCTCGTCGTCGGCGAGCAGGTCTACAAGCTGTCGCTTCTCCCATCGGGTATCGTCACCGGCACGCTGTCGATCATCGGCAACGGCGTCGTCCTCGACCCTTGGGCGCTCCGCGACGAGATCACGAAGTTGCGCGGTCAGGGCGTTGCGATCAATCCCGAGAATTTCGCGATCGCCGATAATTGCGCGCTGATCCTGCCGTTCCATCGCGACCTCGATGCGCTGCGCGAAACGGCTGCGGGCGCGGGCAAGATCGGCACCACCGGCCGCGGCATCGGCCCGGCGTATGAAGACAAGGTCGGCCGCCGCGCGATCCGCGTCTGCGACCTTGCGCACCTCGACAAGCTCGAACCGCAGCTCGACCGCCTGACCGCCCACCATGATGCGCTGCGCGCCGGCTTCGGCCAACCGCCGATCGACCGCGACAAGCTGGTCGCCGATCTCACGGAAATCGCCGATTATGTACTCGAATATGCGCAGCCGGTCTGGAAGCGCCTGAAGAAGGTCCGCAAGGCAGGCGCGCGCATCCTGTTCGAGGGCGCGCAGGGCGTGCTGCTCGACGTCGACCACGGCACC
>NZ_JAEMQX010000011.1 GCF_016463645.1 Sphingopyxis sp.
CCGACCGCGCGACGCTCGCCAATATGGCGCCCGAATATGGCGCGACCTGCGGCTTTTTCGGCGTCGACGACAAGACGCTCGATTACATGCGCCTGACCGGCCGCTCCGAAGAGAATATCGCGCTGGTCGAGGCCTATGCGAAGGCGCAGGGGCTGTGGATCGTCGACGGCGCCGCCGACCCGGTGTTCACCGACACGCTCGAACTCGACCTCGGCAGCGTCGTCCCGTCGCTCGCGGGGCCGAAGCGTCCGCAGGACCGCGTCTCGCTTCCCGAAGTCGACGATGTGTTCAACGCCGACATGGCGAACACCTATAAAAAGGCGCAGACGCGCGTGCCGGTCGAGGGCAAGGATTTCGACATCGGCGACGGCGACGTCACCATCGCCGCGATCACGAGCTGCACCAACACCTCGAACCCCGGCGTGCTCGTTGCCGCGGGGCTGGTCGCGAAGAAGGCCGATGCGCTGGGGCTCAAGCCCAAGCCGTGGGTCAAGACCTCGCTCGCCCCGGGATCACAGGTCGTCACCGACTATCTCGAAAAGGCCGGGTTGCAGAAGCATCTCGACAATATCGGCTTCAACCTCGGGCTATGGCTGCACCACCTGCATCGGCAATTCGGGCCCGCTCGCCGAGCCGATCTCGAAGGCGATCAACGAGAACGGGCTCGTCGCCGCCGCCGTCATCTCGGGCAACCGCAACTTCGAGGGCCGCGTGTCGCCCGACGTGCGCGCGAACTTCCTCGCCTCGCCGCCGCTCGTCGTCGCCTATGCGCTGAAGGGCACGGTGATCGAGGATTTCACCACCACCCCGATCGGGCAGGACCAGTCGGGCAATGATGTGTATCTGAAGGACATCTGGCCGACCAATCAGGAAGTGACCGAGACGGTTCAGGGCGCGGTCGACCGCGACATGTTCGAGGCGCGCTACGCCCATGTCTACAAGGGCGACGAGCATTGGCAGAAGATTTCGGTCGAGGGGTCGGACACCTATCAGTGGCGCGCCGGCTCGACCTATGTCGCGAACCCGCCCTATTTCGAGGGCATGACGATGACCCCGGCGCCGGTCGCCGACATTTTGGGCGCCAAGCCGCTCGCGATCCTCGGCGACAGCATCACGACCGACCACATCAGCCCCGCCGGCAGCATCAAGGCGGACTCGCCGGCCGGAAAATGGCTGATGGAACATCAGGTTAGCAAGGCCGACTTCAACAGCTACGGCGCCCGCCGCGGCCACCACGACGTGATGATGCGCGGCACCTTCGCCAACATCCGCATCAAGAACGAAATGGTCCCCGGCATCGAGGGCGGCATGTCGCGCTATGGCGCCGAAGTCATGCCGATCTACGACGCCGCGATGCGCCACAAGGCTGACGGCACGCCGCTCGTCGTCATCGCCGGCAAGGAATATGGCACCGGCTCGTCGCGCGACTGGGCGGCGAAGGGCACTAATTTGCTCGGCGTCCGCGCCGTGATCGTCGAGAGCTTCGAGCGTATTCACCGCTCGAACCTCGTCGGCATGGGCGTGCTGCCGCTGCAATTCCTCGAAGGACAGAGCCGCGAGACGCTGGGGCTGACCGGCGACGACCAGTTCACGATCACCGGCGTCGCGGACCTCAAGCCGCGCCAGACGGTCACGGTGAACGTCACCCGCGCCGACGGTTCGACCTTCAGCTTCGACACGCTCTGCCGCATCGATACGGCGAACGAGGTCGAATATTATATGAACGGCGGCATCCTGCACTATGTGCTACGCAAGCTTGCGGCCTGACGTCGCCGCCCGCTGATGCTATGAGCGCCCGCCCCCTCGCCGGGGCGGGCGTTTTCGTTTGGAGAAGGGCCGAATGGACGCGGAAACCATCGTCATCGAGGTGATCGGCTGGGCCGCCGCCGCGATCATTCTTGCCGCCTATATCCTGCTGTCGCTCGGCAAACTCGAAGGTCGCAGCTACACCTACCAGTGGATGAACGTCATCGGTGCAGGCGGTTTTATCGTCAATTCGGGATATAATGGCGCGATCCCGTCGGCCGCGCTCAACGTCGTCTGGGCGGCAATGGGGATTTTCACGCTATGGGCCGTCCGGCGCGCGCGACAAGCGGCGCGCGCCACAGTCTCCTAGGGCTTGGCCACGGCGTTCCAGACAGCAACCTTCGCGCGCATATCGCCCAGCATCTTGTTGAGCGCCTGACGATCGCAAACGATGCGACGCGTCACCACCGCACGATCGGGCGTGTCGCAATGATGGTATCGCCCTGCTTCGGTGCAGCGCTGACCACACGGTCTCCAGCAGGGCGGAAGAAAAACGCGAGCAGGGGTTTCATCGCGTGACCTTTGATATCGGTTCTCCCTTAGTCCCGCCGCGGGCGGGATCAAGCGACCCAGACGCCCGCATCCTTGTGCCATTCCTCGATCGATTTTTCGGGATAGAGATCGAAGATTGCATCATCGAATCCGATATCGGGTTCGACCCAACCCGCCTTATATTTCAGCATCAGATGAACCCGCGACGATGGCACCGGCAAATCCGAATCGATCGCGCTCGCGAAAGGATGGACGAGGTCGGGCCAGCTGGGATCGTAGAGCCATAACACCGATCCGCACTTGCGGCAAAAGCGGCGCTCACCGCTCGACAGCTCACAATTCACATGCTCATCGTCCTCGATCCGCGCGCGATAAAGGCCGAGATGCTCCTCGCCATCGACCGTCAGGCTCTTTGCGTCGGCGCCAAGGTTGATTGCATAGCCTCCGCCGCCCTGTTGCTTGCGGCAGATCGAACAATAGCAGAGCTGGTACGGGACCGGCGTATGGCTCGCTACCGAAAAGCGAACTGCGCCGCACCGGCAGGAACCCTCGAGTTTGATCGGCATGGGTCGTCCTTTCGCGCCATGAATGACGGCTGGAACGCGCGATCGAACGGAAAGTTCGTGGTGGGCGCTGACGGGCTCGAACCGCCGACCCTCTCGGTGTAAACGAGATGCTCTACCAACTGAGCTAAGCGCCCCCAAATGTCGCCATAAGCGGGAGTGCGGCCCCTGCCATAAGCCGAGGTCGCTGGCAAGTGATCCCTCGGGGCTCAGAGCCAGCCAATCCGCTTGAAACGCAAATAGAGCATCAAGCAGATGCCGCCCATCGCGCCGACAATCAGCGGATAGCCGAAGGTCCAGCGAAGTTCGGGCATATGGTCGAAATTCATCCCGTAAATGCCGGCGATCGCGGTCGGCACCGCAAGGATTGCCGCCCAGGCGGCAAGCTGACGCGTGATCACACCCTGGCGCTGTTGTTCGAGCATGCCATTGGTCTCGATCACCGAAGCCGCGATATCGCGCAGCCCGGCAAGGCGATATTCGGCGCGCTGCACATGGTCCCATATGTCGCGATAGAAGGGACGTACGGCAACGTCGATGTTGGGCAGATCCTCGTCAGTCGCGAGACGCCCCGCGACTTCCTTCATCATTCCGACCAGACGCTGGAAGCGGATGATCTCGTGCCGCTGCTTGTAGAGATGGCGGATTTCGGCAGCATCGAGCGGCGTGTCCATAACGCTGTCCTCGACCCCCAGCATCCGATCCTCGATCGCGTCGATAACCGGAAAATAGCCGTCGACGATGAAATCGAGCACCGCATAGAGAACATAGTCAGGGCCGTGTGCAAGCTTCGCGGGCAGACTTTCGAGCCGCGCGCGAACATCGGTATGCGTGCGCGCCGACCCGTGCCGGACGCTGACGAAGAAATGCGGGCCGATGAAAAAGGCCGTCTCGCCCGGCTCGATTGTATCGCCGTCGAGATTCGCCGTGCGAGTGACCAGAAACAACTGATCACCATAGGTTTCGACCTTGGGCAACTGGTTCGCCTTCAGCGCGTCCTCGACCGCGAGCGGGTGGAGGCCGAAGCGTTTTGCGATGCCGGCCAGTTCGCCCGGCGTGGGCTCGTAGAGGCCGAGCCAGAAGAAATCGCCGGGATCGCAATCTTCGGGGATCGCCTCGTCCGGACCGAGATCGCGAACGAGTTTGCCATCATGATAAACGCGGGCGGCCATGATCGGCATTTTGCGGAAACTCCCATACGTGCAGCGCCTACATAGTGTGCGCCGCACGGAAGGGAAATCACCTGTCAAGCGGGCTAGATGCCCCGGCTGTCATAAGCCCACTGCAGCAGCGCCTGCCGCTGCTTCGGGCGGCAAAAGGGATCGCCCGGTTCGCAATGCTTTCGAACTTGCGCCGCGTGGCGCCGGAACGCGCGCCATCGTGCGATCTGGCGCCGATCCTCGTCGGGCATCCGCCGCCCCGAATAATAGCGGCAATACCATTGGAACCAGCCGCGCGGATCGTCGGGATGAATCCATCCTTTTTCGACCCATATCCGCAGCGGCACGCTCGCCCTGATACCGAAATAATTGAGCGAGCAATCAGCGCGCTCGGGCGCAAGCTTCGCATTCTCAAACCAGCTTGCCGGGAATTCGGCGATGCAGTCTGTCATATATTTACCGCAGAACACGCCCAGCTTCAGCATCTCGGCGGGCGTAAGCCCGGGTTCGAAATCGGCATCGAAAGCACGCCCCATCGGCGCCGTGCGTCGATAACGATAGCCCTTCTGCATCCGGTCGTTCACGACCACGACTTCGCTCTTCATCGAGCGAGGCTAGCGCGCCTCTTCCCGCCCGGCCATGGCTATTCGTCGAGCGCCTCGAAATAGCGGGCAAGCGAATCCGAGGTCCCCTCGGCGAGTGCGATGAAGATACGGCGCCCGTCGTGCGGATCGTCTTCGCGCAGGAAAAGCCCGGCGTCGGTCATCGTCTTGATCCAGCGCAGCGCAGTCGTCGCCGGGACCGCAGCGGCGATGCACAGGCTCGACACCGATACGGGCTGACGCTCTAGCCGTGCCGCATACAGGTCGAGCAGCATGTCCCAAGCCGGGTCGGCGAACAGGTCGGCGGGGAAATACTGCTCGCGCATCCTTCGCTGGCGCAGCATCCGCCGTACCTGCTTGGCGCGCTGCCGGTCGAGCAGCCGCTCTTCCGGTACGAAGCTGCGCGGCATGGCGGTGTAATCGCGCGACGGAGCGCGGACGTGACCCGGATGATCGGTTGAATCCTCATTCCACGGTGCGAAGCCCGTCGGCGTGCCTGGAAGCCCGCCCCTTTGCCCCGCAAGATCGCCAAGAAGGCGCGAGATGCGCGCGACTTCTTCCTGCAGCCGGTCGATCCGCTCCATCGCGTCGTCGCGCGCGATATCGTGGACCACCCCATACCGGTTACGCCGCGCTGCCGCGAGAGCGACGAGCTTGTCGGCCGGATCGGCATCGACGAGCAATTGGACTTGAAGCGATGCGGGGAGAACGGCCGCAACCCGGTCGAGCGCCAACAGCGACGTTTCGCAAATCAGGTTGCAGCCCCTCTCGTTCAGCGCCGCGCATATTTGGGCCAGCGTTTCGTCTTTCACCGCATCCGCTGCGGACAACCAGACTATGTCGAGCGTGGCCGCCTGCCGGATATGAGCCGCTGCGCCCGATGCGGGGAGTATGCTCGCCAAGCGTATGTCAGGGAGGAAGACCAAGTCTGGCAAATCCGCCTCCTGCCCGACCAGCAGAAGTGACGATGCGAGACTTTCGGGAATATATCCACCGATCGTTTCGGGAGGCCCTGCATCTCCTGCGCCGAAACCGCCGCGCAGCAATGTCGGCGCATCGATTCCGATCTCTATCCCATCGTTCCTCATGATTGCCATCCCCGTTTCTATCGCTCCGCCATGGCGTAACTATGTCGTCATTTCGGGTATTTATCCCCTTGCGACAAGTAAGCGATTCTGCTATACAAAATGCATGAGCAAGACCCCGACCCTTCGCCAGTTTCAGGACCGCTTTCCGACTGAGGAAAGCTGCCTAGATCACTTGATGCGCGTCCGTTGGGGCGAGCGCCACGACTGCGAAAAATGCGGCAAGAACGCAAAGTTCTACCGCGTCGCCAAGCGTCGCAGCTACGCCTGCGAATGGTGCGGTCATCAGGTCTATCCGACTGCCGGCACGCCGTTCGATCGCACGCGCACCAGCCTGCGTGACTGGTTCTTCGTGATGTTTCTCTTCTGCTCGTCGCGCCACGGCGTTGCGGCCAAGGAAGTCGAGCGTCAGATCGGCGTGACCTACAAGACCGCCTGGCGCATGTGCCATGAGATTCGCAAATATATGGCACTGGTCGATGGCGACGGTCCGCTTGGTGGCTTCACGAAGCACGTGGAGGTCGACGAGACTTGGGTTGGCGGTCAAGTCGACCAGTCAGAGGGTCGCATGTCGAACAAGACGATCGTTGTCGGTCTCGCGGAACGCGGCGGCAAGGTGATGACAAAGGTCGTGCCTGACCAGCGTCGCGCAACGCTGCTCCCGATCATCAAAGAGAACGTCAAGCGTCACAGCATCGTCCATACCGACGAAGCGGGTGCCTATCTGACGGTCGGCGGTGAAGGGTTCTACCATATGACGGTGAACCACGGTGCAGGGCAGTATGTCTGCCCGAAAGGCTCGTCGGTGAACCTGATCGAAGGTTTCTGGTCGATGCTAAAGCGTGGCATCAACGGAACGCATATTCACGTCAGCCGTCAGCATCTTTCGAAGTATCTTGGTGAGTTCGAGTTTCGCTGGAACATGCGGAAGACTCCGCATCTGATGCTGGATCGCCTGATGCTTTCTTTCGTGCGCTGACGGGGGCTTCGCCGTGCGCCATGGCGCCTAGCAGAGCGTCGAAGCGGTCGTTGGGGTTAGTTGCTTGCTCGGTCATGAAGGGGTTGTATCCTATTTGCAGGAAACTGTCATAGGAGGCGATATGCATGTCACCATGGATGACTTAGATCATCGACTGCGGAAGCTAGAGAGACTGGTCGAAAAGATTGCCGAGAAGGTAGGCGTCGAATCCGATCCGCCGCGTCCTTATCGCTCCAGGCCGCGGATACGCATTCACCGGTCGAACTAGGAAATTAGCGTGCCATCCATCCGTTAGGACCCAAATCTCGATGGGGAGGACTGGATGGCGACGGCTCCTTCGGCAAGCGCCAATTTTGTTCGACAGCCTGTTTGTCGACCCGTAGCGTCCAGTACTTGTTGGCAAGAATATCATGCGAAACGTGCTGCTCTGCGTCGGTGTGATCAAGGGCATCCGATGCGTCGACCGCAGCATTGTTATTCAGACGATAATCCCGCCAATAGTCGGCTGGAATTTTGGTCCAAACTTCGCTGCAGGTCAGCGGCGCTTTCATGTGCGCGGGGCTGATACCTTGCCGACCCCAAATTTGAACTCGACCGTCTAGCGCCGCTTGGCGAAGTTGAGTGCGGGATTTCGCAAAATGTGTGGCAGCATCGTCGCCAATAACCTGCGCGATGTGTGCTAGGGCCTGCCAAGCGGCATAATCGGGACAGCGATCTGCTTTCACATAACGCGCTAGACCGGGTGGAGTGGCTGATAACGGGTTTATTTGAGAACCACTGTCCAGCCTCGCGAACGCCCGGCTCAACCCTTCGTTGAGTTTATCAATATCATATTTGTAGGGACGTTCAGGCTTTGCGGGTTCGGCCATGATGCCGTTGTTTATCGTCACAGGGCCGTGGATTGGACCGCTAAATGCTGGAGAGTTGGAGCCGCTAGTCGAGGCCGAACCGTCCGTACTGTTATCGGGAGCATCGTCGCGATCCCAAAAAACATAAGCCACAAAAATCACGCATATCGCGAACAAAAGCCACGGCGCATAGATCGGGGGATCTGCTATCATCTTAGCAACCCATCCTGCGTCTTCTGGCAGGTCCTTCGCCGTGGTAAGAGTTGAGTATAGTCCCCACGGTCCAGAGATAAGAATCCCAGTCCCGCCTCCGATGAATTTATTGCGCCGGTTCCCCATCCGCCTCGCATACCAGTAGTTGTGTGAGATGTCATGCTACTTGTCCGAAAGGGATAAACACCTCATTTCGGCGGCATTCACCTTTTGTTCATTCCTGTTTGCTGCCAATCCGGACCCAAGCGCACTACCAGCATGAGATCGGCGTTATGTCGGCCCGAACAGAATGGTCCATTTTGGACATGATTTGTTCTCACCGTCAATATTTTATTGAGGCTTGCGAATCCGGCAGCGCCGCGACAGTCGGGGATCATGGTTCGCGGCTTGCCCTCTCTTGCCCGTTTGCGATGGCGGCGGCGATTTCGTACGCTTGCCGCGCTGGTGCTGCTTGCGATATTCGCCTTTGCCGCATGGATATGGTTGCCCGCGCGGGTCACGACGGTGCCACTTGTCCACATCATCGACGGCGATAGCCTGACGGTGCGGCACGATGATGCGGCGCTGGCGATCCGGCTGACCGGTATCGATGCCGTCGAATATCGGCAGGATTGCGCGCGTGCCGATGCGAGCCGCTGGCCGTGCGGCAGCGAAGCCCGCACCATGCTGGAAAAGCTGGCGGGCGGCGGGCCGCTCCATTGCGAGGTCGCGGCGAAAGATCGCTATGATCGCACCCTCGCCGCGTGCCGTACCCGCCCGTTCCCCGACGGGGTCGACCTGGGCGCAGAGATGGTCCGCTTGGGCGGGGCGATCGCAACCACCGACGCCTATATGGTCGAAGAGACGGAAGCACAGGCGAAGCGGCGCGGCATCTGGCAAGGGGACTTCGTCCGTCCCGCCGAATGGCGCGCGACGCACGAACGGACAAGCGCGGCGCTGGCGCCGCCCGACGGGTAGCGAAAAACGCGCCCGCTATGCCTAGCCGCCGTTTCGGGCTAGGGCGAGCGCATGAATAGCCTGTTTCCTGTCATGATCGGCGGCGCCGTTGGCGCCGGAGCCCGCCATCTGGTGGGGCAGGCGATGCTCGCGCGGCTCGGTCCCGGCTTTCCTTGGTGGACACTATCGATCAATATCGCCGGCAGCCTCTTGATGGGTCTGCTCGTCGGCGCTCTCGCGCGCAGCAGCGACGGAGGCGAAACCACACGTCTTTTCATTGGCGTCGGGGTCCTCGGCGGCTTTACCACTTTCTCTTCTTTCAGCATGGAATTCTGGATGCTCTTCGAACGCGGTCAAAATGCTCAGGCGGTCGTCTATGCACTTGCGTCGGCGACCGGCGCGATTGTCGCCTGCGGCCTCGGCCTGTTCATCATGCGGCAGGTGCCGGCATGAGCGAGCTCAAGGCAAAGCTCGACGGCGCAACGATCTCCGAGGAAGACGACGGCATCCGGCTCGATCGCTGGTTCAAGCGCCATCGCGAAGGCACGCCGCATGCGTTGCTCGCGCGCTGGGCCCGATCAGGCCAGCTGACGCTCGACGGCAAAAAGGCAGATGTCTCGGACCGCATTGCGACCGGGCAGAAACTCGTCATGCCAACCCCGCCTGTCGAGGCCGAAGCGCGACCAGCGCGCAAGGGGCGCCCGCTGACCGACGCCGACATCGAACTCGCGACGGGGATGATGATCCACCGCGACGCAAGCGCGATCGTGCTGAACAAGCTGCCCGGGCTCGCCACCCAAGGAGGCACCAAGACCGAGCAGCATGTCGACGGGCTGCTCGACGCGCTGAAATTCGACGGGCCGGTGCGGCCCAAGCTCGTTCACCGGCTCGACAAGGACACGTCGGGCGCGTTGCTGATCGCGCGCACCCCACGCGCCGCCGCCTATTTCGCCAAGAGCTTTTCGAATCGCAGCGCGAAGAAAACCTATTGGGCGATCATCGTCGGGGTGCCCGACATCGCGCAGGGCGAGATCGACCTGCCGCTCGCCAAGCAGCCGGGGTCGGGCGGCGAGAAGATGCACGTCGACGACATGGGGCTCGCCGCGAAAACCCGCTATCGCGTTATCGAGCGCGCGGGGAACAGCGCGGCGTGGGTCGAACTGCAGCCGCTTACGGGCCGCACGCACCAGCTGCGCGTCCATATGGCGGCGATCGGACATCCGATCGTCGGCGACGGCAAATATGGCGGCAAGGGCGCCTTCCTGACCGGCACGATCAGCCGCAAGATGCATCTGCACAGCCGCCGCCTGCGCATCGACCATCCCGACGGCGAGGCAATCGATATCAGCGCCGAGGTGCCCGAACATTTCGCGGCGAGCCTCGACGCCCTGGGCTTCGACCTGCTGCTGGGCGAGGTCGGAATCGACGACGTCGCCAAGGGTCCACCGCCGAAAGCCGCCGCAAAGGCCGCCGCCAAGGCGCACAGCAAACAGATCCGCAAGGCGCGGCGCGGCGAACGGCGCGGACGCACCGCGACGAGTAAGCCGACAGATCATGTCGGCAAGCCGAAGCCCAAGGCAAAGGCCGGCAAACCCGCGAGCCGTAAGCCCGGCGCGAAAAAACCGCCGCCGCGTCCGGCGCGGCCGCGCTGATGCACCCGAACGCCGCCTTCCGGCCCGCGCAAGATGACCTTGCCGAACTGCTGGTGCGCGAGATCGGCTTTGCGGCGATCTTCGCGGGCACGCCCGACGGGCCGCGCGTCGCGCACACGCCAGTGGTGCTGAGCGAGGACCGCACCGCGCTGCAATTCCACCTCGCGCGCGGCAATGCACTGACGCGTCACCTCGACCGGACAACGGCGCTTGCAGTCGTACAGGGGCCCGACGCCTATGTCAGCGCAAGCTGGTATGCCCAGGCCGACCAGGTTCCCACATGGAATTATGTCGCGATCGAGATGGAGGGCGTCGCACAGAGGCTGGACAACAGCGCGCTCGTCACACTGCTCGATACCCTGTCTGCCCGGCATGAAGCCCGCGCTGGAGCGAACCCGCCATGGACGCGCGCCAAGATGAAGCCGGCCCTGTTTGGCAAGATGACGGGCGCCATCGTCGGTTTCGAAATGCGGATCGCGGCATGGCGCCCGACGATCAAGCTCTCGCAAAACAAGTCGATCGACGAGCGCGAGCGTGTAATCGCGGGGGTCGAGGCGACCGGCCACGGCGCGCTCGCGCAGTTGATGCGCCACCTTGGCGGCGATAGGGGAGGCGCATGACCCGTTCCGACGACACGCTTGCAAAAAGGCGTTTTTTCGCGCTCAGCCTGATGCGCCTGATGGGCGCCGCCTTCGTCGCGATCGGTTTCATCCTGATTGGCGGCGGCTTCTCGCTGGCAGGGCAGCCGACCGACCGCTGGGTCGGCGTCGCCATCGTACTTGTCGGCGCGTTCGATTTCGCGGTGATGCCATTGATCCTCGCGCGCCGTTGGCGTTCGCCCAAAAACCCGTGAAGCGCTTCTGGAAAGAGGTCACCGTCGTCGCCGAGGACGGCGGCTGGGGCATCGCGCTCGACGGGCGGCCGGTGCGCACCCCCCAGCGTGCATCGCTCGCGGTCGCAAGCCCGGCGCTTGCCGAGGCGATCGCCGGTGAATGGCGCGGTGTCGGCGAAACGATCGACCCCGCCGCGATGCCGATGACGGGCCTCGCGAACGCCGCGATCGACCTCGCCGCGCCCGACGTCGCCGCCTTCGCGGTGCCGATCGCTGCCTATGCGGAAAGCGACCTCTTCTGTTACCGCGACGCGCGCGACGCGGCACTCCAGACCGAGCAGGCGGCCGCCTGGAACCCGCTTCTCGCATGGGCCGAGGAACGATACGGCATCGAATTCGCGCTGACGCAAGGCGTCCTTCCGGTCGATCAGCCCGCAGCGACGATCACGGCGCTGCACGACGCGGTGTTCGCGCAGGACGCGTGGGGGATCACGGCATTGACCCCGCCGGTCACGATCGGCGGCTCGCTGGTCGCGGGCCTCGCCCTGCTGGAAAACGCATTCGACGCCGACACCTTGTGGAAGGCCGTCAGCCTCGACGATCTCTATCAGGAACGCCGCTGGGGCGTCGACGGCGAAGCGCAGAAGGCACGCGCCGCGAACAAGCGCGACTGGGACAGGGCGGCGCGGTTTCTGACTCTGCTTTAATCGACGAAATTCGGCTTCCGCTTCTGCATCCCCGCCGTCACCGCCTCCATCTGGTTCGGCGTGCGGATAATCTTCACCTGCTCGTCGCTTTCGGCCTGCAATATTTCGGCATCGCTCGCATGGCCGAGCATATTGCAGAGCCGCTTGGCGCCGCGAATCGCGTGCGGATTCTTGTCGGCGATCACTTCGGCCAGTTCCATCGCCTTCGCCAGCGGATCGTCCGACACATGCGTCGCAAAGCCGAGCAGCTTCGCTTCCGATCCGTTGAATTCGCGGTTGGTGTAGATCAACTCACGTAGCACATCGTCTGCAACCTGCGTGCGCCACAGCGCCATGCCCGCGACGTCGGGGACCAGACCCCAGCGCATTTCCATGATCGCGATGCGCGTATCGGGATGAACGATGCGGATGTCGGCGGCGGCCATGATCTGGCTGCCCGCGCCGAACGCGACGCCGTGCACCGCGGCGATCACGGGTACCGGAATTTCGCGCCAGCCCCACGCAGCATATTGGGCATTGTTCGCGATGCCGCGCGTGCGGTCGGACAGGCTTCCCCCGGCGCTGCTGGTGCCCGGGTCGCGATCGTTGCTGAGGCTGGAGAGGTCGAGCCCGGCGCAGAAGGCGCGGCCTTCGCCCGACAGCACGACGACGCGGAGGCCCGCGGTCGCCTTGAGCCGGTCGACCGCTTCGGCCAGCGCTTCCCACATCGCGGGATCGAGCGCGTTCATCTTGTCGGCGCGGATCAGCCGGACATCGGCGATGCCGCCATCGAGCATGGTGATCGAAATGCGGTCCTTCATGGGAGAGTCCTTTTGAGTGCGGCTTCGACGAGCGGAAGCTGGTCGTTGCCGAAATACATGTCGTCGCCATCGACGAAGATCGTCGGCGAACCATAACCGCCGCGCGCGACGACTTCATCGGTATTCGCGCGCAACCGCGCCTTCATCGCGTCGCTCCCGGCCGCTGCGGCGATCGCAGTGCCGTCCAGTCCCTCGGCATTTGCAACGGCGACGAGCACATCAGGGTCGTCGAGATTTTCCTGCCGATCGAAATAGCTGGCAAAGGCACCCCGCGCGAAACGGACGAGCGCGGCTTGATCTTCCTCGATCACACAGCAGAAGCGCATCGCCGCGATGCTTTTCGCCGGGTGCCACTCGGACGGGAAATTCATCGGCACGGCCGCGAGCCGCGCCCAGTCCTTCAGCACCTTCCAGCTATGCGTCAGCCGCCGGTTGTCCGCCCGCGCGCGCGCCGCATAGACGGCCGGATTCACCGCATTGAATACCCCGCCGACGAGGATCGGCCGATAGATCGCCGTCGTTGCCGTCCGGTCGAGAACGCTCGGCAGATTGTGAAATGCAAGACAGGTCCACGGGCTCGACAGATCGAAGAAAAATTCGACGCGCGCGGTCATCGGGTCAGGCCTCCGCCTTGACCTTCTCCCAATATTGATCGCGCAGCAGGCGCTTGTAGAGCTTGCCGGTGTCGTGACGCGGCAGCGCTTCGAGAAAATCGATGCGGCGCGGGATTTTCACCCCCGACAATTTCTCGCGCGCATAGGCCATCAGTTCCTCGCGGAAGGCCTCGGTCGCATCGGCCATGTCGGCAGGCTGGATCACTGCGATCACCTCCTCGCCCATCTCGTCGTGCGGGCCGCCGACGACCGCTACGTCGGCGACCTTGGGGTGGGTAACGAGGTGATTTTCGATTTCCTGCGGATAGATGTTCACGCCGCCCGAGATGATCATGAAACTCTTGCGGTCGGTGAGATAGAGGAAGCCGTCCTCGTCGACCTTGCCCACGTCGCCCAGCGTCGACCAGCCCTTCGAGTTGCGGCTGGACGCTGTCTTCTCATTATCCCCATGATATTCGAAGACATTCTCGCTCTCGAAGAAAACGGCGCCTTCCTCGTTCGGGCCGAGCTCGGTTTCGCTGTCCTCGCCCATGATGTGCACAGTGCCGAGGATCGGGCGACCGACGCTACCCTTGTGCGTCAGCCAGTCGGGGCTGGAGATGAAGGTCATGCCATTGCCTTCCGACCCCGCATAATATTCGAAAAGGACCGGCCCCCACCAGTTGATCATCGCCTGCTTGACCGGCACCGGGCACGGCGCCGCCGCGTGGATCGCAACCTTCAACGACGAAGTGTCGTAGCGCGCGCGAACCTCGTCGGGCAATTTGAGCATCCGCACGAAATGGGTCGGAACCCACTGACTGCTGTTCACCCGATATTTTTCGATGTGCGACAGCGCGGCTTCAGGGTCGAATTTCTTCATCAGGACGACGGTGCCGCCAAGGCGGTGGATCGTCATCGACCAGCGCAGCGGCGCGGCATGATAGAGTGGTGCCGGGGACAGATAGATGCTGTCGGCGTTGATCTGGAACACCGCCGAGGCGAGCATGACGAGACTGTTCGCCGCGTCGATCGCCGGATCTTCGGGGAGAGGTACGCGCACGCCCTTGGGCCGACCGGTGGTCCCGGATGAATAGAGCATGTCGACCCCGGCGCGCTCGTCGGCAACGGGCGTCGCGGGCATCGCGGCGACGGCATCCTCCCAGCTTTCATAGCCCGGGATATTTCCGCCCATGGCGAAACGCTTGATACGGGTGGTCAGCTCCTGCGCGGCGCCGGCGAGGCTCGCCGAGACGATCAGTATCCGTGCGCCCGAATTTTCGAGGATATAATCGGTTTCGTCCTGCGTCAGCCGCGACGAAATGCAGACGTAACGCAGCCCCGCGCGCTGCGCGCCCCAGGTCAGGCCGTAATAATGCGGCGTGTTGTCGAGCATGAACGCGACGACATCCTCATGCCCGAGCCCGTGCGACCGGAAGAGCTGAGCGGCGCGATTCGATGCCGCGTCGAGTTCGCCATAGCTGATCGGCTCCCCCGTCTCGGCGACGATGATCGCGGGCTTGTCGGGATTGCTACGCGCATGGACTGAGGGGTGCATCGGGCATCATCTCCGGGAATCGTTGCTTTCTTTATGTCGAAGATGAGTAGCAACCTGAAACTTTTGGTCAAGCAAGCTGGCACTCGTGACGGCCGCTCGATCAAGAAGGGGCAAATTGCAGCGCAAAATCGGAAGAAGCCGGGTTTCAGTCGGGGCGCGAGCGTAACTGATACCCCTCCCCTTTCACTGTATGCAGCATCGGCCAGTCGAAGCCGCGATCGACCTTGGCGCGCAGCCGCGACATATGCACCTCGACCCGGTTGGTGCCGGGGTCGAAATCGATGCGCCACACCGCGCGAAGCAGTGCATCGCGCGACAGCGGGCGGTCGGGAACGCGGGCGAGATTCGCGAGCAGGTCAAACTCGCGGAGCGGCAGGCGGATCAGCCGGCCGGCCCGCTCGACGCGCCGGTCAATCAGGTCGATGCGCAGTTCGCCCTCGCCCAGTTGGCCTGCGCCGATGCGGCTGCGGCGGAGCAGGCCCGAGATCCGCGCGAGCAGTTCGGGAAGATTGTTCGTCCATCCGACCGCATCGTCGGCGCCCGCGGACAGTGCCCTCACCCGATCATCGAGTGCGTCGCGGTCGGATACGACCAGCAGCGGCCGCCGTCCGGCGATCGATCTTGCCAGCCGGACGAATTCGAACGGTTCCTGCCAGTCGAGAAACGGATTGACTAGAAGCAGGTCGAAACAGCTATCGACCCATGCGCGCAGCCCGTCGACATGCTGCGGCAGCAGTCGCGCGGCAAGACCGGCCGAACCGATCGCAGCCATCAGCGCATGGGCCCGATCCGGCTGCGGATGATAGACGGCAACGAGCAACTTCCTGTCGCCCCCCTCTTCCATACCCGATGATGCCATTCCCGACCCCGCCGTTGTCGCGACTTAGTATCGCCCCGCCGCCCCACCCGGCATTGCACCGCTTTTCCGCTGTGCTAACCCTTGGACATGACCAGTATCGAAATGCTTGACGGCGACTTCGCCACCCTGCCCGACCTCGTCCGTGCCCACGCCGCGGAACGTCCCGATGCCGTAGCGGCTGCCGATCCGTTTCGGCGGCTGAACTGGTCCGAACTGGATCAATTGACCGACCGAATCGCCGCGCGGCTGCAGGAGGATGGATTCGGCAAAGGCGATCGCAGCGCGATCGCCGGCCTCAACAGCGTCGAGCAGATGGCCGTTATCCTCGGCACACTACGCGCGGGCGGGGTCGCGGGGCTCGTCACCAACAGCGCGACGGGCGAACAAATGGCGGCGATGATCGCCGACACCGGTGCGCGCCACCTGTTCCTAGACAGCGCGGCAAAAGCGAGCCTCGATGGCCATGTCATCACCGCGAGCGACCTGATCGCGATGGACGGCAGCGACGCCGGCACGCCGCTCGACGCCTGGCTGTCGCTCGCGGGGGCGAAACCGGCGCCGGTCGACATCCTGCCGGAGGACGGCTTCAACATCATCTATTCGTCGGGCACGACCGGTACGCCCAAGGGCATCGTCCACAGCCATGCAATGCGCTGGCAGCATATCATCCGCGGCGCGCCCGCCTATGGCCCCGCAGCGATCACGATCCTGTCGACCCCGCTCTATTCGAACACGACGATGGCGAGTTTCATGCCCACCGTCGGGTCAGGCGGACAGGTCGTCTTGATGAAGAAATTCGACGCGCACGGTTTCCTCGAACTCGCGGCGCGCGAGCGTGCGACGAACACGATGCTGGTGCCGGTGCAATACCGCCGGATCATGGCGCTCGAGGATTTCGGCGACTTCGACCTCTCGAACTTCGTGGTCAAATATTGCACTTCGGCGCCCTTCCCCGCCGCGCTGAAAGCCGATGTGCTGCAACGTTGGCCGGGCGGGCTGGTCGAGATCTATGGCATGACCGAGGGCGGCGCGGCGTTCATTCTCGAGGCGCACCAGTTCCCCGACAAGCTCCACACCGTCGGCAAGCCCGCCCCCGGCCATATCGCGAAAGTGATCGACGAGGAGGGCAACGAACTGCCGCAAGGCGAAGTCGGCGAAGTCGTCGGCCGTTCACCCGCGATGATGACGGGATACAACAACCGCCCCGAGGCGACCAAGGCGATGCACTGGTACGATGCGGAGGGAAATCTCTTCTATCGCCACGGCGATATCGGCCGCATCGACGAGGATGGCTTCCTGACACTGATGGACCGCGCGAAGGATATGATCATCTCGGGCGGCTTCAACATCTTCCCCAGCGACCTGGAGGCGATATTAATCGCTGACGAGCGCGTCGTCGAGGCGGCGGTGGTCGGCATGCCGAGCGAGGAATGGGGCGAGACGCCAGTCGCCTTCGCAGTGCTGAAGCCCGGTGCGGATGCGGAGAGCGTGCGCGCCGATTGCAATGCGAAGGTCGGCAAGACCCAGCGGCTGAGCGCCATCAGGCAAGTGGACGAGTTGCCGCGCAGTCCGATCGGCAAGGTGCTGAAACGCGAACTGCGGGATACCTACGCCGCGTAGCCGGCGAACGGACGGATTCCTGCGGTCAGACGCCCAGGTCAATTTGCCGGTTTGGTCTCGTCGATCTTGTCGACCCATTCGGGGAAGAAGCTAGGCTCTCGCGCCGACCAGCCGGGGGCAGTGGCGGCCGCCTCGCTGATCGATTGGAGTAGCACCTTGCGCTTGTCGGGATGCAGGTGCGGCAGGGACGCCGCGGCGCAGAAGGCGCCCGGCAGCCACGGTCGCGCATGCGCGCCGAGCAGCCGTTCATAAAGGAAGCGATAGGGCGCAAAACCGGGCAAACGATCCTGTCCGAGGTCGAACGCCGACACCGCGATCAGCGGCGCCATGAAATGTTCGAGCGCGTCGAGCCCGCTGTCGTCTGGAATATGGGCACGGATTTCGACGAGCCGCTGATAGACACGCGCCTGCACGCGGATCGCGGTTTCCTCGACCATATCGCGCGACCAGCGCGCGATCGCATCGTCGCGTTCGAGCCCGATGTCCAGCGAGCGGCGGATATAGCGCTGCGTCGCTGCGGGAAAGCCCGCAAATTCCTTGATCTCGGAAAGGGACAGATCGCCTGCGGCCGGTCCTGAACGCGTCGCCATGGTCATGCTCCCGCACGGCGCCCGGGGAGCCATCCCCCCGGAGGCCTGCATCAGACAATCTGCCACGACAATCGTTAGTGGCAGGTTAACCATCGTGTCGGCGATCGTTCAGCCACGTGCGGGGCGTTGCGCGATGATGCGACGAAGCCTAATCAACGTGTCTGAAATCATAAGACACGCGAGCTCCACCATGCCCTACGCACCGCAGCCGGTCATTTCCGCAACCGGCCTCTTCACCCCCGCCGAACGTATCTCCAACGACGAACTTGTCGCGAGTTTTAACAAGTATGTTGCGCTGCACAATAGAGAAAATGCCGAGGCCATCGCCGCGGGCGAAATTGCCGAACTGACTGAATCGAGCGTCGAATTCATCGAAAAAGCGAGCGGCATCGGGTCACGCTTCGTCGTCGACAAGGCGGGGATACTCGATCCCCGCCACATGGCGCCGCGCATCGCCGAGCGGAGCAACGATGAGTTGTCGATCCTCGCCGAAATCGGCGTCGCGGCGGCCAATGATGCGCTCTCACGCGCGGGCCGCGACGCGGCCGACGTCGATGCCGTGCTGTGCGCGGCGTCGAACATGCAGCGCCCCTATCCTGCGATGGCGGTCGAGATTCAGGACGCGCTCGGCATCGAAGGTTTCGGGTTCGATATGAATGTCGCCTGCTCGTCGGCGACCTTCGGCATCCAGACCGCTGCCGATTATATCCGCGCGGGCCATGCGAAGAGCGTGCTCGTGGTGAACCCTGAAATCTGTTCAGGTCATTTGAACTGGCGCGATCGCGATAGTCATTTCATCTTCGGCGACGTCGCGACCGCCATCCTCGTCGAGGACAAGAGCATCGCGCCCGCGGGGCATTGGGACATCCTCGGCACCAAGCTGAAAACCCGGTTCAGCAACAACATCCGCAACAATTTCGGCTTTTTGAATCGCGGTCACGGCGGGATCGACCAGTCGGGACCGAAGAGCGACAAGCTTTTCGTCCAGGAAGGCCGCAAGGTGTTCAAGGAGGTCGTGCCGATGGTCGCGAGCATGATCGTCGAGCAAATGGAAATACTGGGGCTCGAAGGGGCCGACATGCGGCGGCTGTGGCTGCACCAGGCGAACACCAACATGAACCGGTTGATCGCGCAAAGGGTGCTGGGCCATGAAGCAAACGAGAACGAGAGTCCAACGGTACTCGACACCTATGGCAACACGTCGAGCGCGGGGTCGATCATCGCCTTCCACCTAAATCATGAGGATATGGCCGCGGGCGATACCGGGCTGATCTGTTCTTTCGGCGCGGGCTATTCGGCGGGAACGGTGTTCGTTCGCAAGACTTGACCGTCGCCCCTGCGAAGGCGGCGTCCTCCGGAGAGCTCCAGACGCCCCCTTCGCGGGAACGACGAGCCCATTTACGGCACGAAAGTCGTGAACAGGTAGATCGCGAACAGCATCAGGTGGATCACGCCCTGCAACACGGTCGTGCGGCCATTCGCCAGCGTCTGCGACGCGACGATCAGCGACAGGAACAGCAGCACTGCCGACTTTGCATCGAGCCCGAGGCTGATCGGCATGTCGGTCATGATCGAAAGGATCGCCACTGCGGGAATGGTCAAGCCAATGGTCGCGAGCGCCGATCCGAGCGCGAGGTTGAGGCTCGTCTGGAGGCGGTCGGCTTTCGCCGCGCGCACCGCCGCGAGCCCTTCCGGTGCAAGAATGAGCGCGGCGATCAGCACGCCGAGAACCGCAGGCGGTGCGCCCCAGTCGGCGAGCAGCGCGCCCATGATCGGCGACAGGTTCTTTGCGAGCAGCACGACGGCGAACAGGCTCGCGAGCAATAGCGCGCCCGAAATCGCCGTACGCCGGACGCTCGGCGGCGCGGCGTGTGTGTCGGGTTCATCATGCGCTTCGCCTTCGGGTAGAAAATAATCGCGATGGCGAACCGTCTGGACGAGCGCGAAGGTCGCATAAAGGATGAGCGACACGGCCGCAACGAAGCCGAGCTGCGTCGCGGAATAGAAGGGCCCTGGCACGCTCGACGTGAAATTGGGCAACACGAGCGTCACGACGGTGAGCACGGTCAGCGTCGCGAGCGCCGCGCCGATACCGGTACGCTGGAAGCGCTGTTCGTGATGGCGGATCGCGCCGCTGAGCAAGCAAAGGCCCATCAGCAGGTTGAGGATCACCATCACCGCCGCGAACACCGTATCGCGCGCGAGCGTCAGCGCCTTTTCGGGTTCGGCCTGCATCAGCGTCAGGATCAGTCCGACCTCGATCACCGTCACCGCGAGCGCGAGGATCAGCGTGCCGAAGGGCTCGCCGACGCGGTGTGCGATAACCTCGGCATGGTGAACCGCCGCGACGACTGCGCCCGCGAGGATGAATGCGACGATCCAGGGGTTGAGCGGCATCGCGAAGCTCGCGAGTGCGGCAAGAAAGCCGAGGATCGGAAATAGGTCGTTGGTGCGGTCGGCGAGGCGGAGTTTCGAGGTCATGGTGGCTCTATTGCAGCCACTTTCCAACCTGACTACCCCTTGGGGCGTAATTAATGTGCGCGGACGGGCAATCCGGCGGCCGCAAGCCGCGCATGGGCTTCGGCGATCGTCGCTTCGCCGAAATGGAAAATGCTGGCGGCGAGCACCGCACTTGCGCCGCCTTCAACGACGCCGGCGACGAGGTGGTCCAGATTGCCGACGCCGCCCGAAGCGATGACGGGCACGCTGACCGCATCAGCGATCGCGCGGATCAGCGCGAGATCGTAGCCGTCCTTGGTGCCGTCGCGATCCATCGAGGTGACGAGCAGTTCGCCCGCGCCAAGCTCGGCAAGGCGGATGGCATGTTCGAGCGCATCGATCCCGGTGGGCTTGCGCCCCCCGTGGGTGAAGATTTCCCAGCACCCGTCCTCGACCCGGCGCGCGTCGATGCTGCCGACCGCGCACTGGCTGCCGAAGCGGTTGGCGATGTCGGCGACGAGTTCGGGCCGCGCGACCGCCGCGCTGTTCACCGCGACCTTGTCGGCGCCGGCGAGCAGCAGCGCGCGCGCATCCGCAGCGCTGCGCACCCCGCCGCCGACGGTGAGCGGCATGAAACATACCTCGGCGGTGCGGGCGACCATATCGAGCAGCGTGCCGCGCCCCTGATGGCTAGCCGAAATGTCGAGGAAGCAAAGCTCGTCGGCCCCCGCAGCGTCATAGGCGCGCGCGGCCTCGACGGGATCACCCGCGTCGCGCAGATCGACGAAATTGACGCCCTTGACGACGCGCCCGTCGGCGACGTCGAGACAGGGGATGACGCGGACGCGGACGGTCACGCCGCCCCCGCCGCGATCGCTTCCGCCAGATCGAGCCGGCCGTCGTACAGCGCGCGCCCGGTAATCACGCCCTCGATCCCGTTCGCGACATGCGGACGCAGCGCATGGATATCGCCGATATCGGCAACCCCGCCGCTCGCGATCACCGGAATGGCGACCGCCTGCGCCAGCGCAACCGTCGCCTCGACATTACAGCCCTTGAGCAGGCCGTCGCGGCCGACGTCGGTGAACAGCAGCGCGGCGACGCCGGCATCCTCGAAACGGCGGGCGAGATCCTCGACGCGGACGTCGGAGACATCGGCCCAGCCCTCGGTCGCGACCATGCCGCCCTTCGCATCGACGCCGACGACGATGCGACCCGGAAGGTCGCGCGCGGAGGACTTCACGAATTCGGGGTCTTTCAGTGCCGCGGTGCCGATGATCACGCGTTCGACCCCGAGCGCGAGCCAGCGATCGAGGCCCGCACGGTCGCGGATGCCGCCACCGACCTGCACCTTGCCCGGAAAGGCAGCGATAATGCTCTCGACCGCCGCACCGTTGACGCTCGCGCCCGCAAAAGCGCCATCAAGGTCGACGACGTGCAGGTGCGATGCGCCGGCCTCGGCAAACAGCCGAGCCTGCGCCGCCGGATCGTCGCCATAGACGGTCGCGCGCGCCATATCGCCCTCGGCGAGCCGCACCACCTGCCCGCCCTTGAGGTCGATTGCGGGAAAGATGGTCAGGGTCGCCACTTCAGGAACCTTTCGAGGGTCGCAAGACCATAGGCCTGGCTTTTTTCGGGGTGGAACTGGACGCCGACGACATTGTCCTTCGCGACCGCAGCGGTGAATGTCGTTCCGTGACTGCTCGTGGCGGCAACATGAGCCGCATCGGCGAAATGATAGCCGTGGAGATAATAGGCCTCGCCCGCCGCGATTACCGGATGCGCGAAGGCCGGAACGACGTCGTTCCAGCCCATGTGCGGGATGCGCAGGCCGGGCGCCGGGTCGAACGCGCGCACCGTACCGCCGATCCAGCCGAGGCCCTTGTGCGCCCCATGCTCCTCGCCCGCATCGGCGAGCAACTGCATGCCGACGCAGACCCCGAGGAAGGGCGCACCCTCGCCGCGCACGCGGCGATCCATGGCGCCCACCAGCCCGTCGATCGCAGAAAGCCCGTTCATGCAGGCTGCGAAGGCTCCGACGCCGGGCAGCACGATCCGGTCGGCCTGAGCGACGACACCGGGATCGGCGGTGACGGTGACATTGTCCGCACCCGCCGCTGCGAGCGCATTATGCACCGAGCGAAGATTGCCCGCGCCATAGTCGATCAGGGCAATGACGCTCATCGGCTGTCCTAGAGAACGCCCTTGGTCGAGGGGATCGCATCGCCCTTGCGCGGATCGATCTCGACCGCCTGCCGCAAGGCGCGAGCGAGCGCCTTGTACATGCTCTCGGCGATGTGATGATTGTTCTCACCGTAGAGCATCTCGATGTGCAGCGTGATGCCCGCGGTCTGCGCGAAACTGTGGAACCAGTGCGGGAACATCTCGGTGTCCATCTCGCCGAGCCGCGGCTGCGAGAAGCAGGATTTGTAGACGCAGTGCGGGCGCCCCGAAATGTCGAGCACGCAGCGCGTCAGCGTCTCGTCCATCGGCGCATGCGCCTCGCCGTAGCGGGCGATGCCGCGCTTGTCCCCGAGCGCCTTCGCCACCGCCTCGCCGAGCGCGAGCGCCGAATCCTCGACCGTGTGGTGCTGGTCGATGTGGAGGTCGCCCTTCACCTGCATCGAAATGTCGATCAGCGAGTGGCGCGACAGCTGCTCGACCATATGGTCGAGAAAACCGATGCCGGTTGAGACAGAATAATCGCCCGTCCCGTCGAGATTGACGGTGATGGCGATATCCGTTTCCTTGGTCGTGCGCTGGACGGTGGCGGTTCGCATGGCGCACGCCTTAGTGCCTCAGTTTCGCGTTGCAAGGCGATTCTCCCCCCTTGACCGGCGTGCGGTGCGCGTTCATCCCGTCGCGCATGAATGATGACGTTCGCGACAGCCTGATTCCCTATGACGAAATCGTGCAGGATGCGCTGCGCGCCGTAGTCGGCCGCGTGCTGAGCCAGATCGAGGGTTACGACAGCCTGCCCGGCGAACATCATTTCTATATCACCTTCAAGACACAGGCCCCCGGGGTCGATATTCCGGCGCATCTGATCGCCAAATTCCCTGACGAAATGACGATCGTGCTGCAGAACCGTTTCTGGGATCTCAGCGTCGAGGGCGATCATTTCAGCGTCGGCCTGTCATTCAACCAGACGCCGTCGATGCTGACGATCCCCTATGCCGCGATCACCGCCTTCGTCGATCCGTCGGTCGATTTCGGGCTGCAATTCCAGGTCAGCGACGACGAGGCCGCGCAGCCCGAACCGCATGACGAGGCCGACAACGACCGCCCCGAGGTAACGAGCGAGGACGGGTCGAACGTCGTGACGGTGGATTTCGGCAAGAAGCGCTAAAAGTGCCGGGCCCCGCCTGGCCTCCCAGCCGCTTCTGGCAATTCTGGGCTATCGCGGGGATGCTCGTCTTGACCGGTGCCTTCTGGTGGGGGGTCGAGGGCTATGCCTTGTTCCAGGGCAATTATGCGCGCGGACAGATTGGCGACGGGCTACTGCGCTTTAGTTTGCTGGTATTGACCCCCGCGCTGGTGTTGGTGTGGCTCATCGCCGGATGGCTGCGGCGGCGCGTCGGCGAAACGGGATATTGGCAGTTGCTCGGCCTCGTCGCGATAATCTGGGCCGGTGCGATTTTGGTGACAAGGATGCTGATGGCATGAGCACGCGAATTGAAAGCGACTCTATCGGCAATATCGAGGTGGCAGCTGACGCCTATTGGGGTGCGCAGACCGAGCGTAGCCGCCATAATTTCGCTTTCCCCGCCCACGAGCGTATGCCGATGCCGATCGTCCATGCGCTCGCGCGGATCAAGGGCGCCGCGGCGCGGGTCAATCGGGCGCACGGTCTCGACGCCGGGCTCGCTGACGCGATCGCCGCGGCCGCAGAAGCCGTCGTCGCGGGCGATTACGACGACCAGTTCCCGCTCGCGATCTGGCAGACGGGTAGCGGCACGCAATCGAACATGAACGCGAACGAGGTGATCGCGGGTATCGCGAACGAGAAGCTCGCGGGCACGCGCGGCGGCAAATCGCCCGTCCATCCCAACGACCATGTCAACATGAGCCAGTCGTCGAACGACAGCTTCCCGACCGCGCTGCACGTAGCGGTCGCGGTCGAGACGACGGCGCGGTTGATCCCTGCGCTGGGCGACCTGACCGACGCAATCGGTGCGAAGGCCGAAGCGTGGGGTGATATCGTCAAGATCGGGCGCACCCATCTGCAGGACGCGACGCCGCTGACGCTCGGCCAGGAATTTTCGGGCTATGTCGCGCAGCTGATTGCGTGCCGCGCGCGGATCGAGGGCGCGCTGGCGCACAATATCTGCAAGCTCGCGCAGGGCGGCACCGCGGTCGGCACCGGGCTCAACGCACCCGCGGGCTTCGACGTCGTCATGGCTGCGGAGCTGTCGAAAGCCACCGGCATCGCCTTCGAGCCCGCGCGGAGCAAGTTCGAGGCGCTCGCATCGAACGACGGGCTCGTCTTCTTCTCGGGCGCGCTGAACACGCTCGCCGTCGCGTTGACCAAGATCGCCAACGATATCCGCCTGCTCGGCTCGGGCCCGCGCGCGGGGCTCGGCGAACTCGACCTGCCCGCGAACGAGCCGGGCAGTTCGATCATGCCGGGCAAGGTCAATCCGACGCAGTGCGAGATGCTGACGATGGTGGCGGCGCAGGTGATCGGCAACCATCAGGCCGTCACCGTCGGCGGATTGCAGGGCCATCTTGAACTCAATGTCTTCAGGCCGCTGATCGGTTCGAATGTGCTGCGTTCGATCGAGCTGCTCGCCGTCGGCATGGCTGGCTTTACCGAACATTGCGTCGTCGGGATCGAACCCAACCGCGCCCGCATCGACGAGCTGATGAACCGTTCGCTGATGCTCGTCACTGCGCTCGCTCCCGAGATAGGCTATGACAAGGCCGCGAAGATCGCAAAGCACGCGCACGAGACCGGCAGCACATTGAAGGAAGCCGCGCTCGATCTCGGCTATGTCGATGCCGCGACCTTCGACCGAATCGTCGATCCGCGCGCGATGCTGGGGCCCGAGGGCCGAACGGAACCCGCGGGACCTTCCGGGAATTGATGAGGGGAAGGAGAGATGAAGATGATCGGTCGCATCGTAGGCGGCGTTCTCGGTAGCGCCATCGGACGCCAGAAAGGCAATCATCCCGTCGCGGGCGCGGTCATCGGCGCGGGCACATTGTTCGCGGCGCGGCGTCTGTTCCCGCAGCGTTACGCTGTCCTCGCGGCGACGGTCGCGGCGGGCTATCTCACCAAAAAATGGGCCGAACGGTCGGAAGCGCGCAAGGCGGCACGGGAAGCGCACGCACTCGACCCCGCGCTAGCGAACGCGGGCGTCGTCGACACCTATGCCGGGACTGCCAATATTCTCCCCGACGGCCAGACAATGGGCGATGCACTGCCGCCCGCGATCCCGATCGAAGGAAACGGGCGAAGCAGCGCGCTGCACTGACCCGGCTTTCGCCGGATTAACCTCCTCCTCACCATGATCCGCTATCGAGGCGGGCCATGACCTTCAATCCGCCGGGATTTCGAACCTTCATCATGCTCGTCTTCGGCTTCGGGCTGAAGTCGCTCAGCAACATACTGGAACGCGCCAGCGACCTCGCCGGCGACCCGGGCACGCGACTCTTCAACCATGTATCGGCGCTGGTTGTGCTGGTCGCCGCCGGCGCCTGTTTCGTCTGGGCGCTGAAACTGATGTTCTTCGACAGGCCGCGCACGCCAAATGAGCCGCAGGTCGGACCCGAAGCGGCGCCGCAGCATGTCGACATCCATCCTGCCGAGGCAAGCTTCGATCCCGATGCCGCGCTCGCCCGCTATATGAGCAACCGGACAGGCACCGACCTCGGGGACGTGTCTCCGACCAAGCCCGGAAGCTTCGGCCGCAAGGGTCTGTAACGGGCCCGACGGCGTTATGGCCTCGCCTGCCACTCCCTGATCGCCTCGACCGGCGAGACCAGCATCAGCACGTTGAGCGTGAGATTGTCGCGGATCGTCCAGAGCGTGAACAGCTCGAAGACGATCGCAAGAGCGACCGTCACCCACCAGCGCATCCGGCTCGCGGCGACGAAGCCAAGCACCATGAACAGCGTGTCGCTCACCGAATTGAGCACCGAATCGCCCGAATAGCCGAACGCCATCGTTACCTCGCGATAGCGATCGATGATCATCGGCGAGTTTTCGAGGATTTCCCATGCGCCCTCGACGCCGATCGCGATCGCGAGCGGCACCCAGAGTGGCCGGTCGGGCATGATCCAGCGCAGCACGCCATAGAAGATGAAGCCGTGGATGACATGGCTGAAGCTGTACCAGTCCGAAATCTGCTGGCTGTTCTGATTCGACTCGACGGTGCCATGCCACAGGCTGATCGTCCCGCACGGGCAGATCGGCGGGCGCCCCATGACGAGCAATATGACAGCAAGAAGCGCGACGAGCCCTGCCGCGACAAGCCAGCCCGTCCTTGAAATCCTCCCGACCATCGTCACCCTTCTCGCTTGACCGGCGTGTCCGCTCGCGCAATTAGCGCCCATGGCTGAAAGCGTCCACCTGAACCGCCGCGGCGTGTTGTTCGTCCTCTCCTCGCCTTCGGGCGCCGGCAAGACCACCATCTCGCGCATGATGCTCGAGGCCGACAAGGATATCGCGCTCTCGATCTCCGCGACGACGCGTCCGCCGCGGCCTGGTGAAATCGATGGCGTCCATTATCATTTCGTCGACACCGAAAACTTCAAGAAGATGGCCGCCGACGGCGAATTTCTCGAATGGGCGCATGTCTTCGGCCATCGCTACGGCACGCCCCGCGCACCGGTCGAGGACCTGCTCGCCGCGGGCAAGGACGTCCTCTTCGACATCGATTGGCAGGGGGCGCAGCAGCTCTATCAGGAAGCGGGCCCCGACGTCGTGCGCGTCTTCGTCCTGCCGCCGACGATGGAGGAACTGGAGCGTCGCCTGCGCAGCCGCAACACTGACAGCGACGAGGTGATCGCCGCGCGAATGGAGCGCGCCGCGAACGAGATCAGCCACTGGGACGGTTACGACTATGTGCTGATCAACGACAATGTCGAAGGCTGCTTCGACGAGGTGCGCGCGATCCTGCGCGCCGAGCGGCTGAAGCGCCGCCGCCAGATCGGCCTGATCGGCTTCGCGCGCGATTTGATCCGCGCCGTTCCCGACGCCGACAAGAAGCTTTAGGCAGGCTTCGCCAGACTGGCTTCCAACTCTGCGACCATCTCGGCCCGTAGCGGTTTCGCCTGCCCGTCGGTGCGGCACACGACGACCGTATCACAGGTCGCGATCGCCCGGCCGTTCTGGAACATCGCCTGCACGATCGTCCAGCTCGAAGTGCCGAGGCGGCCGATGCCTGTCGCGATCTGCACGGGGTCGGGAAAATTGCCCTCGGCGAGATAGTTGATCTCGACCGCCGCGACCATTGTCCGTTCGTTTGCGGGGCGTTCGTCGAGCGGACGCACCTGCCGGTTCAAAAGTACGCGGCCGCTCTCGAACAGCGCGGCAAAGGCCACATTGTTGAGATGGCCATTGATGTCCATGTCCTGGAAGCGCGTCTGCAAGTCGATACAGACGGGGTAGCTGGCGGCGTCGAGCCGCCAGCTTTCCGGTTTCGGCATGTCAGCGCGGCGCCATGCGGATGCCGCCGTCGAGACGCACGTCCTCGCCGTTGAAATAGCCATTCTCGATCATCGCGAGCGCGAGTGCGGCATATTCGGGCGGGTTGCCCAGGCGCTTCGGGTTGAGCACCGAGGCGCCCAATGCATCGCGTACATTCTGCGGCGCGCCCGCGAGCAGCGGGGTATCGAAGATGCCGGGCAGGATCGTGTTGACGCGGATATTTTCGCTCGCAAGGTCGCGCGCGATGGGAAGGGTCATCCCGACGACGCCGCCCTTCGACGCCGAATAGGCCGCCTGACCGATCTGACCGTCCTCGGCCGCGACGCTTGCGGTGTTGACGATCGCGCCACGTTCGCCGTCTTCCATCGGGTCGAGGCTCAGCATGCCCGCCGCCGACTTGGCGATGCAGCGAAAGGTACCGACGAGGTTGATCTGGATGATCCAGTTGAAGGCATCGAGCGGGAAATGTTTGATGCTGCCATCTTCCTTCGAGCGGCTAGCGGTCTTGATCGCGTTGCCGGTGCCCGCGCAATTGACGAGGATACGCTCCTGCCCGATCGCTTCGCGTGACTTGGCGAAGGCGGCATCAACCGACGCGTCGTCGGTGACGTTGCATTCGCAGAAGACGCCGCCGATCTCGGCCGCGAGCGTTTTGCCCTTTTCTTCCTGCAGGTCGAAGATCGCAACCTTGACACCCTTGGCGGCAAGCGCACGCGCGGTGGCGGCGCCAAGGCCCGAAGCGCCGCCGGTGACGACGGCGGATACGGTAGAATCGAGTTTCATTTTTCTCTCCTGATTGGAATTCTTACAATCGCTCGATGATCGTGACGTTGGCTTGGCCGCCGCCTTCGCACATCGTCTGCAGGCCATATTTGCCGCCGGTCGCGTCGAGCACGCCGAGCAGCGTCGCCATCAGCTTGGCACCCGAGGCGCCGAGAGGATGGCCGAGCGCGATCGCGCCGCCATGCTGGTTGAGCCGCGCATGATCGGCACCGAGATATTGCAGCCAAGCGAGCGGCACCGGCGCGAATGCCTCGTTGACCTCATAGGCGTCGATGTCGCCGATCTTCATGCCTGCCTTTTTGAGCGCGCGTTCGGTCGCGAACAGCGGCTCTTCGAGCATGATCACCGGGTCGCCCGCAGTCACCGAGATATGGTGGATTCGCGCACGCGGGGTCAGGCCGTGATCCTTGAGCGCCTGTTCGGACACGACGAGCGCGGCCGAGGCGCCATCACAGATCTGGCTCGACGTCGCCGCGGTGATCGAGCCACCTTCCTGCAGGATCTTGACCCCGGCGATGCCTTCGAGCGTCGCGTCGAAGCGGATGCCCTCATCGACGAGGTGCGTCTGGCGGCCTTCGGGCGTGTCAATCTCGACCCCGACGATCTCGCGCTTGAAATGGCCGGCCTCGGTCGCCGCCTTGCCGCGGCGATGGCTTTCGAGCGCATAGGCGTCGAGGTCATCCTTGGTCAGCCCGTATTTCTTGACGATCATCTCGGCGCCCATGAACTGGCTGAACATGATGCCGGGATATTTTTCCTCGAGCCGCTCGGACTTATAATGGCCGAGCCCTTCCTTCATGAAGAGCGTCGCGACGCTGCCCATCGGGACGCGCGTCATGCTCTCGATGCCGCTCGCGAGCACGATATCCTGCGTTCCCGACATCACCGCCTGCGCGGCGAACTGGATCGCCTGCTGCGACGAGCCGCACTGGCGATCGATCGTCACCGCGGGGATCGAGTCGGGGAGCTTCGAGGCGAGTACCGCGTTGCGGCCGACGTCCATCGTCTGCTGACCGCCTTGGCTGACGCAGCCGGTGATGACATCGTCGATCGCCCTGGTGTCGAAGTCGTTGCGGTCGGCGATCGCGTCGAACACGGCGGCGCCAAGGTCGACGGGGTGGACGCCCGCGAGCCGGCCGCCGCGCTTGCCGCCGGCAGTGCGGACGGAGTCGACGATATAGGCAGTAGCCATGGGAGAATTCCTTTCCTGCGCTTGTCGGGTCAGAGCTTGCGCCCGATCAGTTCCTTCATGATCTCGTTCGTGCCGCCGAAGATGCGCGTCACGCGCGCTGCGCGCCACGCGCGGGCGATCGGATATTCGTTCATGTAGCCCGAGCCGCCGAAGAGCTGGAGGCACTTGTCCATCACTTCCCACTGCAGGTCGGTGTGCCACAGCTTCGCCGCCGCACCCTCTTCGGGGGTCAGTTCCTTCTTCATGTGGCGCGCGAGCGCCCAGTCGAGATGCGCCCAGCCGACCTGCAGCTTCGCCTTGAGGTCGGCGAGCACGAAGCGGCTGTTCTGGAAGTCGAGGATCGGCTTGCCGAACGCCTTGCGCTCGCGCGTATAATCGACCGTGTCGTCGAAGGCGCGCTGCGCCGAGGCCTGCGCGCTGACCGCGATCGACAGGCGCTCCTGCGGCAGCTCGCTCATCAAATAGATGAAGCCCTGGCCCTCTTCGCCGAGGCAGTTGGTGATCGGCACGCGCACGTCGTTGAAAAACAGCTCCGACGTATCGGCCTCATCCTGCCCGATCTTGTCGAGGTTGCGGCCGCGCTCGAAACCCTCGCGGTCGGCCTCGACGAGGACGATCGACACGCCCTTCCATGCCGGCTGCACCTCGGTGTCGGTCTTGACGCAGACGAGGATCAGGTCGGCGTTCTGGCCGTTGGTGATGAAAGTCTTCGACCCGTTGATGACGTAATGATTGCCATCCTTCTTCGCGGTCGTGCGCATCCCCTGAAGGTCGGAGCCGGTGCCCGGTTCGGTCATCGCGATCGCGGTGATCGTCTCGCCCGACACCATCCTCGGCAGCCAATGCTTCTTCTGCTCCTCGCTGCCATATTTGACGATGTAGCTGGTGACGATGTCCGATTGGAGCGAGAAGCCCGTCGTCGCCCGGCCGTAATAGGCGCTTTCCTCATCGACGATCGCATTATAGCCGAAGTCGAGCCCGAGCCCGCCATATTCCTCCGGAACCGTCGGGCAGAGCATGCCGATCTCGCCCGCCTTCGGCCAGATCGACTTGGGGACGATCTTGTCCTCGGCCCATTGCGCAGCGTTCGGCGCGACTTCCTTTTCGAGGAACTGGCGCACCGTCGCGCGAAACGCCTCATGGTCCTCGTTATAGGCGAAACGCGACAGGTTATCGAGCGACATTGATCTTCCTTTCCCTGAGGACGGCCGGGCGCAAACGGGGAGTCGGCCGCATCCTTCCAAGCCAAGAGACCTTACGTTTACGTCCACGTCAAGTGCAAATGCCGCTACGGCACGAGACTCTTTGGCAGCATGCCCTTTGCCATCATCCTGTCCTGCACCCGCCGAATAGGTTTGCAGCCGCTGGGCAGCTTCAGCACGCCACGCTATGGCAAGACCATGGTCGAACTGCTTCTCGACGCCGGCGCTCTGCTCGGCGAATCGCCGCGCTGGAACGGCGCCGACGCCCGCCTCTATTGGGTCGATATCGACGCACACCGCATTCACCGTACTGACCCCGCAACCGGCCGGGACGAGGTCATGCAACTCGACGGCCCGGTGGGCTGCGTCGCGCCGCGCGCGGCGGGCGGTCTGATTGCCGCGCTCAAATCGGGCTGCGCGCTGATCGACGAATGGGGCGCCGCGCCGCAAGCCTTTGGCGAACAGGTGCTCGCGGACCTGCCCGGGCAACGGTTCAACGACGGCTGCGTTGACGCCGCCGGTCGGCTCTGGGTCGGGAGCCTGACCGCTGACAAGGCGAAGCGCGACGCGACCCTGTATCGCGTCGACCCCGACGCGACGCTGACGCCGATGATCGCCGGGCTGATGACGAGCAACGGCGCCGCTTTCAGCCCTGATGGCCGGACTTTCTATCACGCCGACACGCCGACGCACCGGATCGACGCCTATGATGTCGATCCGGCGACCGGCACGCTCGGGGACAAGCGGGTCTTTCATCAATTTTCCGAAGGTCATGGGCGCCCCGATGGCGCCGCGATCGATGCCGAGGGTTGCTACTGGTCGGCGCTGTGGGACGGGTGGCGCATCGTGCGCCTCTCGCCGCAAGGCGAACTCATTCAGACGGTCGAAATGCCGGTCCAGCGCCCGACGATGATCGTTTTCGGGGGTGAGGATCTCAAAACCGCATTCGTCACCAGCGCGGGCAAGAATCTGAACGATGAGGAACGCGAGGCCCAGCCGCATGCCGGCGGCGTCTTTTCCTTCCGCGTCGATGTCCCCGGCCTGACGCAGACGGATTTTGGCGGCTAGGCGGGTTGCGCCCCACTGTCATATAAGGTTAAGGCGGCCCCGGACATGGTTTCGTCCGAAACCTTATCTTCCGGGGAGATTTATCGATGTCGCGCCCAGCGCAGCCTTTTGCCCGCCATTTGTCGATCCTGCTTGCATCCACCGCGATGATGGTGGGTTATAGCCAGATGACTGCAACCGCCGCCGAAACGACCGCCGCCATCGCCCCCGCGGGTGCCAACCCGATGCTCGCGCCCTGGACCGGACCCTTTGAAGGGGTGCCGCCGTGGGACAAGATGGACCCCGAGCTGTTCCCCGACGCCTTCACCAAGGGCATGGCGGAAACCAGGGCGCAGGTGCAGGAGGTGATCGACAATCCCGACACGCCGACATTCGAGAACACGCATGTCCCGATGATGCTCGCGGGCGACACGATGGAACGCCTGTTCGCGCTGTGGGGCGTACAGACGTCGAACAAGTCGAACGACCGCGTCGAGGATATCGACGCCGAGTGGAGCCCCAAGCTCACCACCTTCTACACAGAGTTGTTCCTCGACCCGAAACTCTTCGCGCGTTACAAAGCCGTGTACGACAAGCGGAACAGCAGCGGACTTAACGCGCAGCAGGTCCGCATCGTCGAGCGCAGCTATGACGAGATGGTGCGCGATGGCGCCAACCTGTCGCCCGCCGACAAGACGAAGCTGGTCGAGATGAACTCGAAGCTTGAAGGGCTTTTCTCGGCTTTCTCGTCGAAGCTGCTCGGCGACGAAAAGCTCTATACTTTCGTCACGGACAAGACCGAGCTCGCGGGCCTCGAACCCGGCTTCGTCGCCTCGCTCGCGGCGGCGGCGGAATCGCAGGGCAAACCCGGTCAGTGGGCGATCAAGAACACCCGCTCCTCGGCGCAGCCGGTGCTGCAGGGCGCAACGAACCGCGCGCTTCGCGAACGCGTCTACAAGGCCTTCATCAGCCGCGGCGACAATGGCGACGCCAACGATACCAACGCAACGATCGCCGAAATCCTGAAGCTGCGCCAGCAGCGCGCCGAACTGCTCGGCTTTGCGACCCACGCGAATTATCGCATGGCCGACACGATGGCGAAGACTCCCGAAAACGCTATGGGTCTGATGATGAAGGTCTGGCCCGCCGCAGTCGCGCGCGTGAAGGAAGAGGTCGCCGACATGCAGGCGATCGCCGATCAGGAAGCCAGAGCCGGCAATGGTCCGAAGATCACCATCGAACCGTGGGACTATCGCTTCTATTCGGAGAAGGTCCGCAAGGCGAAATACGACCTCGATGAAAGCGAGGTGAAGCCGTATCTCCAGCTCGACAAGCTGACGCAGGCGATGTTCTGGTCGGCGGGCCAGCTCTACGATCTCGGGTTCCGCGAAAATACCGGCACCGTCCCCGTCTTCGATCCCAAGGTCAAAACCTTCGAGGTCTATAACCTCAAGACGAACGAGAATGTCGGGCTGATCTATCTCGACAATTTCGCACGCGACGGCAAACGCTCGGGCGCGTGGATGACCACCTATCGCAGTCAGCAGACGCTCGGCGGCGAACGCAACGTCCTCGCGTCGAACAACAATAATTTCACCGAAGGCGCGAAGGGCGAGCCGACGCTTATCAGCCTCGACGATGCGACGACCTTGTTCCACGAGTTCGGCCACGGCATCCATTATCTGTTGCAGCACATCTATTATCCGGCGCTCGCCGGGGTGCCGCGTGATTTCGTCGAGTTCCCGAGCCAGGTGAACGAGAACTGGCTGATGACACCCGAGGTGCTGTCGAAATATGCGACGCACTACAGGACGGGCGAACCGATCCCGCAGGCGCTGGTCGACAAGATCCTCGCCTCGAACAAGTTCAACCAGGGCTTCGAGACGGTCGAGTATCTTTCGAGCGCGATCGTCGACATGAAGCTGCACAACCGCAAGATCCCGGTAACCGACGTCGACAAGTTCGAACGCGAGACCCTCGCCGAAATGGGCATGCCGAAGGAAATCGTCATGCGCCATCGCCTGCCGCAGTTCGGCCATCTGTTCAGCAGCGACGCCTATTCGGCGGGTTATTACAGCTATCTGTGGTCGGAGACGATGGACGCCGACACCTGGGCAGCCTTTACCGAAGCCGGCGGCCCGTGGGATCGCAGCGTCGCCGACAAGTTCCGCACCATCCTGCTGATGACCGGCAACGAGACCGACCGCGCCGAGGCCTATCGCGCCTTCCGCGGCCGCGATCCCGACGTGAAGGCGCTGCTGGAGAAGCGCGGCTTTCCGACCGAGTAAGCGAACAGGACCGGGGAGGCAAAGGGGGCGATTTCGCCCCCTTTGTTTTGGGCGTGGAAGTTGGCGAAGGTGCCGCGCAACGAGGGGTTGACCAACGACAGATTCGATATAAATATGATATCATAATCATATCGAATGATTCGGAGGGAAACATGGTCGAAGCAGGGACAAGGGCGCTCAATCGCAGCCGCGAGACGCGCGCCAATACGCAGAGCGGCTATCTGATGCTGCTGATCTGGCTGGTGCTGCTGGGGCTGGCGATCTGGGCCGCGACGACCAATATCGGCGGCGAGGGGATCGACTGGAACTGGAAATGGGCGTTCGTCGTCGCGAGCGGCGTGATCGGCACGATCATCCTCTGCGGCTTTTACATGATCAACCCGAACGAGGCGGCGGCGGTCCAGCTGTTCGGCGCCTATCGGGGCACCGACCGCGAGGAGGGGCTGCGCTGGGTCCTGCCCTGGCTCAGCCGCAAGAAGATCGCCGTCCGCGCGAACAACGTGATTTCGGACAAGATCAAGGTCAACGACCTGCGCGGCAACCCCATTGAGATGGCGGCGCAGGTCGTGTGGCGCGTCACCGACACCGCGCAGGCGCTGTTCGACGTCGACGATTACAAGGAATTCGTGATGGCGCAGATCGAGGCCGCGGTGCGCTCGATCGGCTCGCGCTATCCCTATGACGATATCGAGCATCAGGAAGTGACGCTGCGCGGCAACCATGACGAGGTCGGCGAGGAACTGCGCAAGGCCCTGATCGAGCGGCTGGAAGTGGCGGGGATCACCGTCGACGAATGCGGTCTCACCCACCTTGCCTATGCCCCCGAGATCGCCGGCGCGATGCTGCGCCGCCAGCAGGCCGAAGCGGTGATCGCGGCGCGCAAGAAGCTGGTCGAGGGCGCGGTGACGATGGTCGAGATGGCGCTCCAGCACCTGTCCGAGAAAAATGTCGTCGACCTAGACGACGAGCGCAAGGCGGCGATGGTGTCGAACCTGATGGTCGTCCTGTGCGGCGAACGCGACACGCAGCCCGTCGTCAACACCGGCTCGCTCTACTGAGGCCGTCCGGTGGCTGCACAGTCCCGAAAGGCCTTTGCCCTCCGTCTCGATCCCGCGCTCTACGCGGCGATCGAGCGGCTGGCGGCGGCCGAACTGCGCAGCGCCAATGCCGAGATCGAGATTTTGCTGCGCGAGGCGCTCGGCCGGCGCGGCGTCAGCGTCAGACAGTCGGAAGCGCCGAAACGCGGCCGGCCGCCCAGGGAGGAGAGCTGAGATGATCCACCTGTTTCCGGACAAGCGCCCCTGGTTCCGGCCGAAAAGTCACGGCTACGGAACCGGGCTGCCGATCGCGTGGCAGGGATGGGTGCTGATGGCGCTGCATGTCGCGCTGATCGCGGGCATCGCGGTTCTGCTGCGCGATCGCCCGGTGACGATGGCGATTGCCGTGCTCCTTGCCGGGCTCGCCCCGATGCCGATCTATCGCGCCCGGACCGAAGGCGGCTGGCGCTGGCGATAGGCCCCGGCGACTTTTCCCGGGGATAGCTGTCGATAGCGTCCCCGCCCCGCTTGCCCCCGACTCGCTAGATGGTTAAGGCCGATGTCATGACCGGCCCGACCACCCCCGTCCGCATCGCCCCGTCGATCCTGAGCGCCGATTTCGCGCGGCTTGGCGAAGAGGTGCGCGCGATCGAGACTGCGGGCGCCGACTGGGTCCATATCGACGTCATGGACGGCCATTATGTCCCCAACCTGACGATCGGCCCGATGGTGGTGAAGGCGCTGCGTCCGCATTCGGCCCTGCCCTTCGACGTCCACCTGATGATCAGCCCCGTCGATCATTTCCTCGACGCCTTCGCCGCGGCCGGCGCCGACATCATCACCGTGCATCCCGAGGCCGGGCCGCACATCCATCGCACCGTCCAGCACATCAAGTCGCTCGGCAAGCAGGCGGGGGTGTCGCTCAATCCCGCGACGCCCGCGAAGATGCTCGACTATCTGATCGACGACATCGACCTCGTCCTGATCATGAGCGTCAATCCGGGCTTCGGCGGCCAGAGCTTCATTTCGAGCCAGCTTCGCAAGATCGAGGCGGTCCGGAAGATGATCGAGAAATCGGGCCGCGACATCCGGCTCGAGGTCGACGGCGGCATCGACGCGGGCACTGCCCCGCTCGCGATCGCGGCGGGCGCCGACGTGCTCGTTGCGGGCACCGCGACCTTCAAGGGCGGGCCCGACGCCTATGCCGACAATATCCGGCGGCTGCGCGGAGCCTGATCGATGCAGGGGAGATCGCCCAACGCCATCCCCGCCGACACACCGCCCGACGCCGGTGACGATACCGCGCCGCTGGACGATACGATCGAGCCCGGCAAACGGCTGATCCGTCTTCCCGCCGACAAGGGCCTCTCGCTCGGGGACCGTGTCGCCAACGCGATCACGCGGCTGACCTGGCGCACCCCGCTTCACGCTTTCCGCCTGAAGGGGCGCTTTCCGCTGAAGCTGCTCGGGGTGCCGACCGATCCGGTGCCCGGCGACGCGCGCGCGGGCACCGCGATCCGCGCCGGCCATTTCCTGCACCGCGGATTGAAGCTGCCGCTCGGCGAACTCGACTTCGCGGCGCTCAACGTGGCGCCGACCTTCGCCGACTATCTGCACAGCTTCGCCTGGCTGCGCGACCTTGCTGCGACCGGATCGCGCGCCGACGGCGCGCCGATCGCCGAAGCCGTGGTGCGCCACTGGCTCGGCACCCATGGCGAGACGGTCAGCGAACCCGCGTGGAAGGCCGACAATACGGCATGGCGCATCCTCTTCTGGGCCGCGCACGCGCCGCTGATCCTGTCGTCGAGCGATCTCGTCTATCGTTCGGCGGTGCTCAACCATCTCGCGCGCGCGGCGCGCCACCTCGACCGCGTCGCCGACAAGACGCGGCCCGGCACCGGCCAGATGGTCGCGTGGGTCGGCATCGTCGCGGCGTCGCTGCTGATGCCCGGCGGCGAACCGCGACAGGTGTTCGGCGAGGCGGGGCTGCGCAAGGTGCTCGAGACGAGCTTCTACGCCGACGGCGGCAATATCTCGCGCTCGCCGCAGGCGCAGCTCGACGCGATCATGGCGCTGTCGATGCTCGCGAAAATATACGACATGCGCCGCATCGAGGTGCCGCCCTTCATCCGGGAAGTGCTCGCGCGCGCGGTCCCCGCGCTGCTCGGCCTCGTCCACAGCGACGGCGGCATGGGCAGCTGGCAGGGCAGCGGCGCCACCTCGGCCGCCCATGTGCAGGCGATCGTCGAGGCGAGCGGCGTGCGTACCCGGCCGCTCAAGCAGGCGCGCGACTGGGGTTATCAGCGGCTGGTCGCGAACAAGGTCGTGCTGCTCGCCGACGCGGCGCCTCCCCCCATTGCCCGCGTGACCGAAGCGGGCTGCGCCTCGACGCTCGCCTTCGAACTCAGCGACGGCGACGAGCGCATCGTCGTCAATTGCGGCGGCGCGGCGCTGACCGGCGCGACGATCCCCGCCGACCTGGCCCGCGGGCTGCGCACCACAGCGGCGCATTCGACGCTGACGCTCGGCGACAGCAATTCGACCGCGATCCTCGCCAACGGCTCGCTCGGCAAGGGCGTGACCGAGGTCGAGCTCGACCGGCGCGAGACGCCGCAGGGCAGCCGCGTCGAGATGAGCCACGACGGCTATGCGCGGCGCCACGGCCTGATCCACCGGCGCCTGCTGATCCTCTCGCCCAACGGCCGCGAATTGCGCGGCGAGGACATGCTGCTCCCCGCGCCGCGGACGCGGCGCAAGGCCGACAAGGGCTTCACGCTGCGCTTCCACCTCGGCCCGCATATCTCGGCGAGCCTGACCGCCGACAAACTGGGCGCATTGCTGCGCGTGGGCGGCGGCCCGCTGTGGCAGTTCCGCACCTCCGAGGGCGCGCTCGATATCGAGCAAAGCCTGTGGGTCGACGGCGAGGGCCGCCCGCACCCGACCGAACAGCTCGTCGTCACCGGAACCGCGCCCGCGGGCGGCGCCAGCATCGGCTGGATCTTCAAGCATATCGGCTGAGCGGCGGCCGACCGGTCGTCAAAAAAATTGCCGGCACGAAGCGGCGCAATCCCATGCGGTTGCCCGACACCGCTTTCCGTCTGTTTCAATACTGTGACACCTCCGTAACACAGCGGTCACAGACCCCTGTCAGTGGCGCCCTCGACTCGCCGGGAGCCAAGAGGACCCGGCGAACTTCTCGCACTCCTCGGGGGATTTCATGCACCAGCTTCGTACCGTCCGTTCGCGCATCCTGATCGGCACCTGCCTTTCGCTGGCAGCCGCGCTTCCGACCGCCGCCCATGCCGGCGACCTGACCGGTACGGTCACCGACGCCACCGACACGCGCGCGCTGCAAGGCGCGCAGCTCCGCATCGTCGAACTCAATCGCGTTGCGGAAGCCGATCGCGACGGCAGCTTCCGCTTCAGCAACCTCCCGGCCGGCACCTATACGATCGAAGCACGTTATGTCGGCGCGGAATCGCGCACGATGACCGTCGAAATCCCCCAGTCGGGCAACGCGACGGTAAAGATCGTCCTCGGGACGGACGGCTCGATCCTCGTGCTCGGGCAGTCGGCCAACCAGGCGAGCGCGCTGTCGCGCCAGAAGGCGGCGGACGGCGTCGAAAGCGTCCTGACGCGCGACGCGGTCGGCCAGTTTCCCGACCAGAATGTCGCCGAATCGCTGCGCCGTCTTCCCGGCGTCAATATCCTCAACGATCAGGGCGAGGGCCGCTTCGTCTCGGTCCGCGGCCTCGATCCCGAACTTAACGCGACCTCGGTGAACGGCGTGCGCCTGCCCGCCCCCGAAAGCGACGTCCGATCGGTCGCGCTCGACGTGATCTCGAGCGACAGCATCGAATCGATCGAGGTCAAGAAGTCGCTGACCCCCGACATGGACGCCGACACGATCGGCGCCTCGATCGAGATCAACACCACCAGCGCCTTCGAGCGCCGCAAGAATCTGCTGACCGCGAAGATCGAAGGCAGCTACAATGATTATTCCGGAAAGCTGACCCCGAAAGGCAGCATCGATTTCGCACAGCGCCTGTCGGACGATGTCGGCATTTCAGGGGGCATCTCATACTATCAGCGCAAGTTCGAGACCGACAATATCGAGGCCGACGGCTGGGATGCGAACGACGACGGCCAGATCACGACCGAAGAGGTCAATTATCGCGATTATGACGTCGAACGGAAGCGCCTGTCGGCGAACCTGAACCTCGACTTCCGCGTCGGATCGTCGACCAAGCTCTACGCGCGCGGCATCTACAGCCAGTTCGACGATCAGGAATATCGTCGCGAGACGAGCTTCAAGCTTGAGGATGCGGGCGACGTCACGGGCACCGGCGCCAATCTCGTCTATAGCGACACGCATCCCGATCCCGATGAAGAGGGAGAAATCTCGGTCCAGCGCTCGCTCAAGGACCGTTTCGAGCGTCAGCGCATCCGCAGCATCGTGCTGGGCGGCGAAACCGCCAGCGATGGCTGGCTGGCCAAATATTCGGCCAGCTATGCCAAGTCGACCGAGCGTGAGAACGGTTCGATCGACCCCGCCAATTTCGAACGGAAGTTCGAGAATGAAGGCCTGGAACTCGGCCTCGACTTCGCCGATCCGCGCAAACCGCTCTATACCGTCGGCGGCGACGCCGACGCCGTCGCCGACTTCTCCGACCCGGACGAGTATGAACTCGACAGCGTGCAAGTCACGGGACTGTCGGATTCGCGCGACGAGGAATGGAGCGCCAAACTCGACCTTGGCCGCGAATTTGCGATGAGCAATGGCACGTTCACGGTTCAGGCCGGCGCGAAAGGTCGCTGGCGCGACAAGAGCTATAACCTCGAAACCCAATATTGGGAAATGGACGGGCTGACGATGGCCGATCTGGTCGGCGACCAGACCTATCGCATCACCGACATCTCGCCGGTTCTCGACAAGCGCGGCGTGCGTCAGTTCTTCAACGCCAATCGCGATGCTTTCGAGCTGAACGAATTCGACTCGCTGTTCGATTCGAACGTCGAGGATTATTCGGTGAGCGAGGACGTCATCGCCGGCTACCTGCTCGGCCGCTGGGACAGCGACACGCTCCGCGTCATCGGCGGCGTCCGTTACGAGCACACGAAGAACGACATTCTCGCGAACACCGTGACGGTCGTCACCGAAGGCGGCGAATTGTCGAATGGCGAGACCGCCGAAGACGACACGGTCGACAGCATCGTGCCCAACCGGTTCAAGCGCAGCTATGGCGACGTCCTGCCGAGCCTGACGATCCGCTGGGAACCGCAGCAGAACCTCGTGCTGCGCGCGGCGGGATACAAGAGCCTGGTGCGCCCCAAGCTGTCGAAGCTCGCGCCGAGATTCACCATCGAGCAGAATGAGGACGGCGAACGCGAGGGCGAATTCGGCAATCCCGAGCTCAAACCCTACGAAGCCTGGAACTTCGACGCCGGGGTCGAATATTATCTGCCTAACAACGGCGCGCTGTCGGCAGGCGTCTTTTACAAGGACGTGAAGAATTTCATCGTCGACACCAATATCGAAGACCCGGGCGAGTATATGGGCATCGCCTTCGACGAGGCGACGAAGCCGATCAACGGCGACAGCGCCAAGGTCTGGGGCGTCGAGCTCAGCTACACGCAGGCGCTGCGCTTCCTGCCGTCGCCGCTCGACGGGTTGCTGGTGAACGCCAACTATACCTACACCGATGCGACCGGCTATGTGCCGATCGACGGCGACGTCACCGACCTGCGCAAGATCACGCTGCCCGCCGCCGCCAAGCACACGTTCAATGCCGCGCTGGGGTATGAAAAAGGGCCGGTGTCGCTTCGCCTTGCCGGCACCTATCGCTCGAAATATCTCGACGAGCTGGGCGACGATGCACCCGAGGACCGGATCGTCGACAATCATTTCCAGCTCGACCTCTCGGCCAAGGTCGACGTGACCAAGCAGGTGCAGGTCTTCTATGAATGGGTGAACATCAACAACGCGAAATATTACGCCTACAACAATGTCGGCGCCCGCCAGAATCTGCTGCAGTTCGAGCAGTACAAGTGGACGATGAAGTTCGGCGCCCGGGTGAAGTTCTGATGCGGCACACGATCGCCCTGCTGCCGCTGGCGGCGGGGCTGGCGCTCTGCGGCGGGTTCGCGCCCGCTGCCGCAGAACCCGCGAGTTTCCCCATCGTGACGCGGACGGAGGATGGCGCGCCCATCCCCCGCTCCGCGGGCCTTCCCTATGCGCCCGGCAATCTTCCCGACCGCATCGTTCTTTCGCCCGGGGCCGACCCGGCGCGCGAGATGGCGGTCGCCTATCGTACCGACACCGCGCAGGCCGAGTCCCAGGCCCAGCTCGCGGTGTCGGTCGATGGGCCCACGCTCGAGGAAAAGGCCGTGCTGATCACCGGCAAGGCGATGCCGGTGGACAGCAGCTATGGCCCCGCCCTCTATCATCAGGTCCGCTTTACCGGGCTGACGCCCGACAGTGTTTACGCCTATCGCGTCAGGGGCGCGGCGGGCTGGAGCGAATGGCTGCAGTTCCGCACCGCCGCCGCCGAGGCGAAGCCTTTCCGCTTCCTCTATCTCGGCGACATCCAGAACGGCATCCTGACCTATGCCAGCCGTGTGATCCGGCAGGCGTTCCATGCCAATGGCGACATCCGCCTCGTCGTTCACGCCGGCGATCTCGTCGGCCAGCGCGACGACCTCGACCATGACGACGAATGGGGCGAGTGGAACCAGGCGGGCGGCTACAATTACGCGATCGTCCCGCAGGTGCCCGCGACGGGCAATCACGAATATGTCGATGTGTCCGAGGCCGACGGGAGCGAAAGCCGCCGGCTCGGCCCCTATTGGCCCGCGCAGTTCGCGCTGCCCGCGAACGGCGCCGAGCCGGTCAAGGCGACGACCTATTACACCGACTATCAGGGTGTACGCTTCATCGTCCTCGACGGCACCGCCGCGATCGACCTCGGCTCGATGAAGGCGCAGACCGACTGGCTGGATGCCACGCTCGCCTCGTCGAAGGCGAACTGGAATGTCGTGCTGTTCCACCAGCCGGTTTTCACCTGCGCGCGCCCGGACGATACCAAGGAAATCAAGGCGGCGTGGAAGCCGGTATTCGAGAAGCGCAGGGTCGACCTGGTGCTGCAGGGGCACGATCATTGCTATAGCCGTTTGACCTCGGAAGCCGGGCGCGAGGCGAGCGCCAAGGCGCGCGCCGACGGCAGCGTCCAGGGGCCCGTCTATCTCGTTTCGGTGACGGGGTCGAAGATGTACCGGCTCAACGATCGCGCGGGCAGCCAGCCCGACAGGGTCGCCGAGGCGACCGAGCTGTACCAGATCGTCGACGTCGAACCGAAGCGCCTCCGCTTCCGCACCTATACGGCGTCGGGCAAGCTCTACGACGGCTTCGACCTCGACCGCACGGCAAGCGGCAACAGGCTGAGCGAAATCGACGAGCCGATGCTTGCCGCGCGAATGTGCGCGGGCGAAACCGGCCCCGACGGCGGCCGCTGCGTCGCGTCGGGCAAATAAGAGTATAAGGGGTTGATGTGATGAACCGGATTTCGAAATTGCTCACCGTTTCCGCGCTTGCCGGGGCCCTCGCGGGCTGCGCCGCGAGCGAACCCGTATTCACCGGCCTGCCCCCGGTTCAGGTCACCGCGAGCGGCGAAACCGACCCGGTCGGCACCGGCAAGGCCGATGCCGCCGACGATCCGGCGATCTGGATCGATCCCGCCAACCCGAACCGCGCGCTGATCGTCGCGACCGACAAGAAGGCGGGCCTCCACGTCTATGACCTTTCGGGCAAGGACATCGCCTTCACACAGGCCGGCCTCGTCAACAATGTCGACGTCGCGGGCAACATCATCGTCGCGAGCGACCGCAACGACGGGGTGAACGCACATCTCGCGGTCTTCCGCCTCGACGCCGACAAGCCCGCGATCGCTTCGCTCGGCCGCGCGGCCGCGGGGACGGGCGAAGCCTATGGCCTCTGCCTGAAGAAAAGCGCGCCCGGCCAGCCGATCACCGCCGCGCTGATCGTCAAGGACGGCACCGTGCGCGTGGGTACACTGACGGTCGATGGCGCGCCGGGCTTCACGACGCAGTGGGAATACAAGATCCCGACCCAATCCGAAGGCTGCGTCTTCGACGGCGACACGCTGTATGTCGGCGAGGAAGACGCCGGTATCTGGCAGCTCGTGCCGAACGGCCAGACCGCCACCGCGCGCCTCGTCGCGCCGGTCGACAACCAGCGCCTCGTCGCCGATGTCGAAGGCCTTGCGACGATCGACCACAAGGGCCAGCGCTACCTGCTCGCGTCGAGCCAGGGCGACAATGCCTATGCCGTCTTCCGTCTGCCCGGCGTCGACTATATCGGCCGCTTCGCCGTCGCCGCAGGCACATATGGCGCGACGAGCGAGACCGACGGGATCGAGGCGGTCGCGGGCAATTTCGGATCCGCATACCCCGACGGCATCTTCCTCGCGCAGGATGGCGACAACGCCCCCAAGGCGCAGAATTTCAAGCTGGTGCGCTGGGACCAGATCGCGGCGGCGCTCGGGCTCTAAAAAGGGGGCGAAGGGTTGCGATAAGGGCCACGCGCGCCTAGGGGGGCCGCGTCATCCCATCGCCAGCCGAGGCCCTCTCCAATGACCGACCTGATTCCCGTCCGCCGCGCCCTTCTGTCCGTCAGCGACAAGGCGGGGCTCGCCGATCTGGCCGCCGCGCTCGTCCGCCACGGCGTCGAACTCGTCTCGACCGGCGGCACCGCGAAGGCATTGCGCGAAGCGGGTCACACCGTCCTCGACGTCTCCGACCTCACCGGCTTTCCCGAGATGATGGACGGCCGCGTCAAGACGCTGCACCCCACAGTGCATGGCGGCATCCTCGCGGTGCGCGACGACGCCGCGCACGTCGCGTCGATGGAGGAACATGGCATCGGCGCGATCGATCTGGTGGTCGTCAACCTCTACCCCTTCCTCCAGACGGTGATGAGCGGCGCCGATCGCGATACGATCATCGAGAATATCGATATCGGCGGCCCCGCGATGGTGCGCTCGTCGGCGAAGAATCACGCCTTCGTCGGCATCGTGACCGAGCCCGAGGATTATGCCGCGGTGATCGAAGAGATGGACGCCAATGGCGGTGCGACCACGCTGACCCTGCGCAAGCGCCTCGCCGCGACCGCCTTCGCGCATACCGCGACCTATGACAGCATGATCGCGCAATGGTTCGCCTTCGCCGATCAGGGCAAATTCTTCCCCGACACGCTGCCGCTGACCGCGAAGCTCGCGAACGAACTGCGCTACGGCGAGAATCCGCACCAGAAGGCGGCGCTCTACCTCCCCGCCGGCCCCGCAGCGCGCGGCATCGCGCAGGCAAGCCAAGTGCAGGGCAAGGAACTCAGCTACAACAATATCAACGACGCCGACGCCGCGCTGGAACTCGTCGCCGAATTCCGCGAGGCCGACCCCACCTGCGTCATCGTCAAGCACGCGAACCCGTGCGGCGTCGCCACAGCCGCGACGATCGCCGAGGCCTATGACGCGGCGCTGAAATGCGACGATGTGTCGGCGTTCGGCGGCATCATCGCGGTCAACCGGCCGCTCGACGGCGCGACCGCCGAGCTGATCAGCGGCATTTTCACCGAAGTCGTATGCGCGCCCGACGCCGATGCCGATGCGCGCGCGGTGTTCGCGAAGAAGAAGAATCTGCGCCTCCTGCTCACCGGCGAGTTGCCCGATCCCGCACGCGGCGGGCTGATGCTCAAGACGATCGCGGGCGGCTGGCTCGTGCAGAGCCGCGACAATGGCCGCATCGGCGTTTCGGACCTGAAGGTCGTCACCGACCGCGCGCCGACCGGGGAAGAGCTGACCGATGCGCTGTTCGCCTGGACCGTCGCCAAGCATGTGAAGTCGAACGCGATCGTCTATGCCAAGGGCGGCTCGACCGCGGGCATCGGCGCGGGGCAGATGAACCGCCGCGACAGCGCGCGCATCGCCGCGGTGAAGGCGCGCGAAGCCGCCGAATCGCATGGCTGGGCCGAAGCGCGCACCGTCGGCAGCGCGGTCGCAAGCGACGCCTTCTTTCCCTTCGCCGACGGCCTGCTCGCGGCGGTCGAGGCGGGCGCGACCTGCGTGATCCAGCCCGGCGGCTCGATCCGCGACGACGAGGTGATCGCGGCGGCGAACGAAGCGGGCCTCGCGATGGTCTTCACCGGAATGCGGCATTTCCGCCACTGATCGGCTCGACTTCGGTCGAACCGGACGGCATAGAGTCGCGACGCACTTCGCGCACCGAAGGACCAGCATGACCGCCACACCGCGCAACAAGTCCATGATCCAGAAGCTCTACAACTGGACCATGGAGAAATCCGCGCATCCGCACGCCGAGTTCTGGCTGGCGCTGGTGTCTTTCGTCGAAGCGAGCTTCTTCCCGATCCCGCCGCACCCGCTGCTCGGCCTGATGTGCCTCGCCAATCCGAAGAAAGCGGTGCGCTATGCGATCATCTGCACGCTCGCGTCGGTCGCCGGAGGGATGCTCGGCTACGGGATCGGCTTCTTCCTTTACGAGAGCGTGGGGCTGTGGCTGCTCGGGGTGCTCGGGCTGACCGACGCTTTCCCGCCGGCCGCCTGCTACCTCCGCGAATTCGGCGCCGAGATCATCCTGATCAAGGGCGCGACGCCGATCCCTTTCAAGCTGCTGACGATCACCGCCGGCTTCATCCACATGAATTTCTGGACCTTCCTGTGGGCGAGCCTCGCCAGCCGGGCCTTTTCCTTCATGCTCGTGGGAATCCTGTTCCGGCTCTTCGGAGCGCCGATCAAGGCGTTCATCGACAAATATCTGATCTGGGTCACCGGCGCGTTCCTCGTCGCCGTGGTCGCGGGTTTCCTCGCGATCGGCGCGCTGTCGGGCGACGGCAAGACCAGGGAAGCCGACAAGTGCAGCGGCGCGACGCTGGAAAGCATCGGACTGGATCGGAAGTAGGTCGACGAGGGGGCCGGACAACGCCCCTTGTTTCTCGTCACCCCGGACTTGATCCGGGGTCCACGACTTCAAGCGCTACGATGGATCCCGGATCAAGTCCGGGATGACGATAGAAGGGGCCGCCGCTTTCCGGCGAGAAGGTCTACTCGTTCGCGGCCTGATGCAGCCAATCCGCGTGGCGCGGCGCCTTCTTCGTCCGGCTCCATTCCTCGAGCATCAGCGGCGCGACGCGTTTCAGTTCGGCATATTGCTCATCGGTGCCGATGTCGCACGCGAGTTCGACGCGGTGGCCGTTGGGGTCGAAGAAATAGATCGACTTGAAGATGCCGTGGTGCGTCGGCCCGAGCACGTCGACGCCGTTCGCGGTCAGATGCTCCTTCGCGGCGACCAGTTCGTCATGGCTGCCGACCCTGAACGCCAGATGCTGGACCCACTTGGGCGTATTCTCGTCGCGGCCCATGTCGGGCTGGTTGGGCAGCTCGAAGAAAGCGAGGATATTGCCGTTCCCCGCGTCGAGGAAGACGTGCATGTAAGGGTCGTACTCGCCGGTCGAGGGCACATGATCCTCGGCAAAAGCGGTCGTGTAGGTCATGCCGAGCATGCGCTCGTACCATTCGACCGTTTCCTTCGCATCGCGGCAGCGATAGGCGGCGTGGTGGACGCCGCCCAATTTGATCGGGCTCGTCATTCGGCGGGTTCCTCGACGTTCAGGGCTCCGCGGCGAATCTGGTCCATTTCCATCGATTTGAACAGCGCGGTGAAATTGCCTTCGCCGAAGCCCTCATCCTTCTTGCGCTGGATGAATTCGAAAAAGACCGGGCCGATCACGGTCTGGCCGAAAATCTGGAGCAGCAGGCGCGGGTCGCCTTCGGTGGTCGAACCATCGAGCAGGATGCCGCGCGACTGGAGGCCCTCGACCGATTCGCCATGGCCCGGAAGCCGCTCTTCGAGCATCTCGTAATAGGTCGCCGGCGGCGACGGCGCGAAAGGATTGCCAAGCGCCTTCAATTTGTCCCACGCGGTGTAGAGATCGTCGCAGCTGAAGGCGATATGCTGGATGCCTTCGCCATTATAGGCGCGCAGATATTCCTCGATCTGCCCCTTGCCGCCCGCGCCCTCCTCGTTGAGCGGGATGCGGATCTTGCCGTCGGGGGCGGTCATCGCCTTCGACGTCAGGCCGGTATATTCGCCCTTGATGTCGAAATAGCGGATCTCGCGGAAGCCCGCGATACGCTCGTAGAAAGCCGCCCAGTGCGCCATCCGGCCGCCGTAGACATTGTGCGTCAGGTGATCGATGAGCTGCATCCCCGCGCCGACCGGATGGCGATCGACGCCCGCTTCATAGACGAAATCGATGTCGTAGATGCTGAGGTCGTCGCCGTAGCGGTCGATCAGATAGATGATCGAGCCGCCGATGCCGCGGATGGCGGGGAGACGGAGTTCCATCGGCCCCGGCGTCACCTCGACCGGTTCGGCGCCGCGTTCGACCGCTTCGCTGTAGGCTTTCGCCGCGTCGCGCACGCGCCAGCCCATGCCGCACGCCGACGGGCCGTGCTCGGCGGCGAAATAGGCGGCGGGTGATCTGGGTTCGTAGTTCGCGATCAGATTGATCCCGCCCTGGCGCCACAGCTGGACATCCTTCGAGCGATGCCGCGCGATCAGCGTAAAGCCCATGGCTTCGAAAACGGGTTCGAGAATGCCCTTTTCGGGCGCCGAGAATTCGACGAATTCGAAACCGTCGAGACCCAGCGGATTGTCGAACAGATCGGCCATGGTGCATTCCCTATATAGTTTCAATTGAAACTAGTATGATGGATCGCGGGGCGCGAGTCAATGCGCGAACACTCCCGTCATCCCGGGCTTGATCCGGGGTGACGAGGAAAATTAAGCGGCCGCTTCCTCGATCGCCTCGAGCGCTTCCATCCACGCAGCCTCGACACCTTCCAGCTCGGCCGCCAGCTTGCCGCGACGCTGCGACAATTCACCCATGGTCAGCTTGGCGAGTGCGGGCTCGGCGCTCGCGGGGTCGAACATCGCGCGATCGATCGCGCTGACCTGCTGCGCGAGCTTCGCGGCGCGCGCCTCATGATCCTTCGCCGACTTGCGCAGCACCGCCTGCGCTTCGCGCGCCTTCGCAGCCTCCTGCCGCGCGAGCTTGGCGTCCCTGGGCTTTGTCGGGGCGCCCTTCGTATCGTCATTCGCGGCCTTGCCGAGAATGAAGGCGACATAATCGTCCATGCTGCCGTCGAAATCGCGCGCGGTGCCATTGTCGACAAGGACGAGGCGGTCGGCGGTGAGTTCGAGCATGTGGCGGTCGTGGCTGACGATCAGCACCGCGCCGTCGAAGCCGTTCAGGGCCTGTACCAGCGCCTCGCGCGCGTCGACGTCGAGGTGGTTGGTCGGTTCGTCGAGGATGAGGAGGTGCGGCGCGTCGCGCGTGATCAGCGCGAGCGCGAGGCGCGCGCGTTCGCCGCCCGACAGCTTGCCGACCTCGGTCGTCGCCTTGTTGCCGGTGAAGCCGAAGCGCCCGAGTTGCGCGCGCACCGCGCCCGGCGTCTTGCCCGCCATCACGCGCGTCATGTGGCCGAGCGGCGTGTCGCTGCCGTCGAGTTCCTCGACCTGATATTGGGTGAAATAGCCGACGCGCATCTTGCCCGACGCCGCCATCGCGCCGTCCATCGGCGCGAGCTGCGCCGCGAGCAGGCGCGCGAGCGTCGTCTTGCCGTTGCCGTTGCGACCGAGCAGCGCGATGCGGTCGTCGGGATCGATGCGCAGGTTGAGCCGGGTCAGGATCGGCTCGCCCGGCGCATAGCCGACGCTCGCGAGGTCGAGCGTGATCAGCGGCGGTTTCAGCTCGTCGGGGCTCGGAAAGTCGAAGACGAGGCTCGGGTCTTCCGACACCGCGGCGATCGGCTGCATGCGCGCGAGCTGCTTCGCGCGCGACTGCGCCTGTTTCGCGGTCGAGGCGCGCGCGCTGTTGCGCGCGACATAATCCTGCAGCTTCGCGCGCTGCGCGTCCTGCGCCGCCTTCGCCGCCGCAAGCTGCGCGATGCGTTCGGCGCGCTGGCGCTCGAAATCATTATAGCCGCCGGGGTAGAGCGTGACCTTGCCGCCTTCGAGATGGAGGATGTGATCGACGACATTGTTGAGGAGGTCGCGTTCGTGGCTGATCACGACGAGCTGGCCCGGATAGGCGCGCAGGAAGCTTTCGAGCCACATCGTCGCTTCGAGGTCGAGATGGTTCGACGGTTCGTCGAGCAGCAGCAGGTCGGGATTCGAGAAGAGCAGCGCCGCGAGCGCGACGCGCATCTTCCACCCGCCCGAAAAGCTGTCGAGCGGACGCCCCTGCATCTCCTCGTCGAAGCCCAATCCGATCAGGATACGCGCGGCGCGCGCGGGCGCGGCATAGGCATCGATCGCGATCAGCCGCTCGTGAATGTCGCCGAGCTTGTGCGGATCCTGCTCGACCTCCGACGCCGCGAGCAGTTCGGCGCGTTCGGTGTCGGCGGCGAGCACCGTTTCGAACGGCGTTGCGGTTCCGCTCGGCGCTTCCTGCGCGATATAGCCGACGCGCGTCTTGCGCGGCATTTCGATACCGCCCTCGTCGGCCTCGAGCTGGCCGATCATCACCTTCATCAGCGTCGACTTGCCCGCGCCGTTGCGGCCGATCAGCCCGGTGCGGCTTCTGCCCGGCAGACTCGCGGTCGCGCGGTCGAGGATGGTGCGCCCGCCGAGGCGCACGGTGAGGCTATTGATCGTCAGCATGGGCGCGCGCCTAGCATGTTCGGCGCCGTCGCCCAAGTCCCGGGCTGGCATAAGCGGCGAGGGTGCGGCAAAAGCGGGACATGACCGGACTCGCCCCCTTCCACATCGCCTTTCCCGTCGACGACCTCGATGCCGCGCGCCATTTCTACGGCACGGTCCTCGGCTGCGCAGAAGGTCGGAGCAGTGCCGACTGGGTCGACTTCAATCTCTACGGCCACCAGATCGTCGCGCACCGCACCGATACGCCGCGCGCGTCCGCGGCGCATAATCCGGTCGACGGGCATGACGTGCCCGTGCCGCATTTCGGCGTCGTGCTGCCGCCCGCCGAATGGCAGGCGCTCGCCGACCGGCTGAAGGCGGCGGGGACGCGCTTCGTGATCGAACCGCACACGCGCTTTCCCGGTCAGCCGGGCGAGCAGTCGACGATGTTCTTCCTCGATCCCGCGGGCAATGCGCTCGAGTTCAAGGCCTTTGCCGATCCGGGCCAACTCTTCGCCCGATAGGGCCTAGTGCCCGCCGCCCATCGAAATCTGCTTCGGCCGCGGCGCGAACCACACCGAGATCGCGGCAATCACGAAGACGACGCCCGATGCGAGAAACAGGTGAAGCACGCCGAGCGTCGAGGCCTGCACCTCGACCAGCCGCTCGATCGCGGCGCGCGCCTGCTCGAGCGTCAGCCCGGCGTTTTGCAGCGAGGTCATCGTGCCCTCGGGATTGTTGAGCGCCGACACCAGTTCGGAACGCGAGGTCCGGCTCGCGTCGTCCCACGCGGTCGTCGCGATCGCGGTGCCGATCGCACCGCAGAGCGTGCGCAGGAAGCTCATCAACCCGGCCGCCGACGTCTGGTGCTGCGCGGGTACCGAACTCAGCGCGAGCGCGGTGAGCCCGACGAAGAAGAAGGGCATGCCGATCCCCTGCAGGATGTGCGGCAACGCGAGCGTCCAGTAACCGACGTCGGCGTTCCAGCTCGCGCGCAGGATCGACATGAATGCCATCCAGAGAATGCCGGCGCAGATGGTGATCCGCACGTCGATCTTCGTGATCAGTCCCGCGGCGACGGGTGACAGGAGCACCGCGAACACGCCGAGCCAGGCGACGATGAAGCCCGTCTCGGTCGCGGTATAACCCGCCACCTGCTGCAACCAGAGCGGCGTCAGCACGACCTGTGCGAAAAAGGCGCCGAAGCCCAGCGAGATCGCCATCGTCGCGAAGCTGAAGCCGCGGAAGCGGAAGATACGCAGGTTCACCACCGGATTGGCGTCGGTCAGCTCCCAGATGACGAAGGCGGCGAAGCTGATCGCGGCGACGATCGCGAGGCCGACGATCCACGTCGATCCGAACCAGTCATGCTCGCGCCCGGTGTCGAGCATGATCTGGAACGCCCCGACCGACACGACGAGCAGGATCAGGCCGATGACGTCGATCCGCGCCTTGGCGCGCTTCGTCTCGAAGGGCGTCAGCAGCGTGAAAACGCCGAAGGCGCAGATTGCGACGACGGGCAGGTTGATGAAGAATATCCACGGCCAGGTCCAGTTGTCGCTGATCGTGCCGCCGAGGATCGGGCCGAGGATCGGCGCGGTGGTCGTCGTCATCGCCCAGATGGCGAGGCCCACCCCGGCCTTTTCCTTGGGGAAGATGCGCAGCAGCAATATCTGCGACAGCGGCATCAGCGGGCCGCCCGCGAGCCCCTGCAGCACGCGGAAGAGCACGAGGGCGTCGAGCGTGCGCGAAATGCCGCAGAGGAAGGAGAAGATGCCGAAGCCGATGATCGAGATCATGAACCAGCGCACGGTGCCGAAGCGCATCGCGAGCCAGCCCGTGAGCGGCACGCTGATCGCGTCGGCGACCGCATAGCTGGTAATCACCCACGTTCCCTGCGTCGGCGACACGGCAAGCCCGCCCGCGATGTGCGGCACCGACACGTTCGCGATCGTCGTGTCGAGGACGACGACGAAGTTGGCGAGCGCAAGCGCAAAGGCGGCGACGATCAGCCGCGCGCCGGTCAGCGGTTGCGGCTCTGCCGGGATGGCGGATGCAGGGGCGGCGGCGCTGGCCATCGATCAGTTTCCGCGCGTGTCGATCGTGGCTTCCATCGAGAGCCCGACGCGCAGCGGATGCGACTTCAGCTCCTTCGGGTCGAGCGCGATACGCACCGGCAGACGCTGGACGACCTTCACCCAGTTGCCCGTCGCATTCTGCGCCGGGATCAGCGAGAAGGCCGCGCCGGTGCCGCCGGCGATGCCGACGACCTTGCCGCGATAGACGACGTCGCCGCCATAATAGTCCGAGGTCAGCTCGACCGGCTGGCCGATGCGGATATCGCCGAACTGGCTTTCCTTGAAATTGGCGTCGACATAGGCGGTCGCGATCGGAACGATCACCATGATCGGCGCGCCCGCCGCGATCCGCTGGCCGACCTGCACCTGCCGGTTGGTGACGATGCCGTCGACGGGCGCGCGCAGCACCGTGCGCGCGAGGTCGAGCCGCGCCTTTTCGAGCCGCGCCTCGGCCGCCGCCACGTCGGGAGCGGTGTTGATCGTCGTGCCGCGCACCACGGCTTCGGCGGCGCCCAGGTCGCCGCTCGCCGAGCCGCGCGTCGCTTCGGCCGAAGCAATGCCCGCCGCCGCGAGATCGCGCGCAGCCGAAGCCGACGCGAGCGCCGCGCGGGCGGCGGTCAATTCCTCGCCCGACACCGCGCCGGTGCCGGCGATGCTCTGACGCCGCGCCAGCTCGGCACGCGCACGCTCGACCGTTGCATCGGCGTCGCGCAGCCGGGCCCGCGCCTGCGCGATGTCGGCGCCACGCGCCGCGACGCGCGCGCGGGCAGCGTCGGCGTTGGCGTCGGCCTGTCCGTAACGCTGGCGCGCGAGCCGCAGTGCGGCTTCGGCGTCGGCGACCGCGATCCGCTGGTCGGCGTCATCGAGGATGACGAGGACGTCGCCCTTCTTCACCGCCTGCGTGCCGCTGACGCGCACTTCCTTCACGGGGCCCGCGATCAGCGCCGTGACCTGCGCCGAGTCGGCACCGACATAGGCGTTGTCGGTGTGAACGCGCCCGGCCTGCGTCAGAAAATACCAGAGGCCCCAGAGGACAGCGATGGTCACCACCACGATGGCGAGGATCCGCAGCAGTCTGGCGCGCTTGGCGCCGTTGGTTTCGGGGGCAATTTCGGGAGCGTCGGGTGCGGCTGCAGCCGTTTCGTCGGCCATCATTCGTCTCCTGTTGGATTGGCGGCCTGATATCCGCCGCCAAGTGCGCGGATCAGGGCGATATCGAGGGTGAGCCGGCGCGCCTCGAGTTCGGCAACGGTGCGGCTCAATGCGACCATGCTGTCCTCGGCGGTGAGCTGGATGATCTGGTTCGAAAGGCCGGCGCGGTAACGCAGCTCCGCGAGTTTCGACGCCTCGGCGGCAGCGCTCAGCGCTTCGCGGCGCCCGGCGAGCTGGCGTTCCGCCGCCGCGCGGCTCGCGACGATATCGGCGACGTCGCGCAGCGCGCCGACCAGCGTGCGATCATAGGTCGCAACCGCCACGTCATAGTCGGCGCGGGCTCCGCGATAGCGGCCCTGCAGCCGCCCGCCCTCGAAGACCGGCAGGCTGATCGCGGCGCCGCCATTGCCATATTCGGACCCCGAGCTGAACAGGTTCGACAGACCGAGCGACTGGAGTCCGACGAGCGCCGACAGGCTGATGTTCGGATAGAAATCGGCACGCGCGACATCGATGCGCTTCGCGGCCGCCTCGGACCGCAAGCGCGCCGCTACGATGTCGGGACGGCGGCCGATCAGGTCGATCCCGGCATTCGCCGGCAGGCCCAGCGACGGCCGTACCAGTTGCGGCCGTGCGATCGACCGCCCGCGATCGGGGCCGGCGCCGAGCAGGGCCGCGATCCGGTTGCGCGTCGTCGCGATCGCTTCCTCGAGCGCGACGACGTCCGCCCTTGCCGACGCGGCGCGGCTCTCGGCCTGCCGCTGGCTCGCCTGATTTTCGATCCCCGCACGCGCGCGGTCACCCGACAGGTTCGCGCTCGCGGTGCGAACGCGCACCGCCTCGTTCGCGGTATCGAGTTCCCGATAATAGCCGTCGAGGTCGGCATAGGCGGCGGCGATCCCCGTCGCCAGCATCAGCCGCGCCTGCGCCTCGTCGACGCGGGCCGCCTCGGCCTCGGACGTCGCCGCGGCGAGCGCCGCGCGATTCCGGCCCCACAGGTCGAGATCGAAGCTGAAGGTCGCGGCGATATGCCCCGTGTCCTGGATGCCGTCGGGCACGAATTCGGGCGGAATGCCCATATTCTTGCTTTGCTGGACCCCGCCGGCACTGCCTTCGGCGCCGACGCGCGGCAGCAGCGCGGCGCCCGCCTGCTGTGCCATCGCCTCGGCGGCGCGGACGCGCGCGGCGGCGATCGCGACATCGGGCGAGTCTTCGAGCCCCTCGGATATCAGCGCATCGAGCTGTGCATCGCCGAAACCCCGCCACCAGCCTTCGGCCGGCCACGCGCCGTCGGCGCTGGCGAGGCTCGCGGCCGACTCGAACGTCCCGGCGGTCGCCGGAGCGGGTTTCGGCCCAAGGTCGGGCACGGTCGCGCAGCCGGCCAACAGGCCGAAAACCGCGGTTGCAAGAAATAATGATCGGGCATGGCTTCCAACGATACTAGCTGGTATCATGCGCCAATGAACTTCGGAGGCTGCGTTGTCAATCGAAATGATACCAGATAGTACGGCTGCATCGGACGACGCCGCCGCGATGCGGCGCAAGGCGTTCGTCGATGCCGCGCGCGAATTGTTTTTCGCGAACGGCTATGCGGGCACGACGATGTCGTCGATCGCCGCCAAGGTCGGCGGCTCGAAGACGACGCTCTGGACCTATTTTCCTTCGAAGGAGGAATTGTTCGAAGCGGTGGTCGACGATATCGTCGAACAATATGGCCAGATGCTGGCGATCGACTTGCCGCTCGACGAGCCGGTGCCCGATGTGCTGCGCCGTTTCGGCAATCTGCTGATGACCAAGCTGACCGCGACGCCGATCCTGTCGCTCTTTCGCCTCGTCGTCGGCGAGGCCGAGCGCTTCCCGCATCTCGCCGAAACCTTCTATGAACGCGGCCCGCGCCGCGGGAAGGCGCGCGCGGCCGGATGGGTGGGGGAAAAGATGGTGCGAGGCGAGCTCAGGATGGGCGATCCGATGCGCGCGGTGCAGCAATTCACCGGCCTCTGCCAGTCGGGCGTCTATCAGTTCGCGATGCTCAATCTTCCCGAAAGCCGCGATCTTGCCCGGCTCCGGGACGATGTCGAGGCCGCGCTCGACACCTTCTATCGCGCCTGGCGACCGGAAAGCTGAACAGCCACCGCGCTTGCCCCGTCCGCCGACCTGTGCAATAGGCGCCGCCCCCAAGCGGGGATCCCCGGCACAGGAGCATCTCATGGACAAGGCGGCTGCGAGCGCGCTCGGCCTCGATTTCGGCACGACGAACAGCGTCGTCGCCCTCGCCGACGGCCAGGGCGGCACCGGGCTCGTCGCATTTGGCGACTCCGGCGACGCGGTGTTCCGTTCGGCGCTCTGCTTCTGGGAGGAGGAGCGCGGCTGGAACGGTATCGCGCATGAGGCGGGACCGTGGGCGATCGACGAATATCTCCAGTCTCCGCTCGACAGCCGCTTCATCCAGTCGTTCAAGAGCGTCGCGGCGAGCCCGCTGTTCGAGCGCGCGATGATCTGGGGCAAGCCGTTCCGTTTCGAGGATCTGGGCCGCCTTTTCCTTCAGCGCCTCGTGGCGCATGCCGGCGGCGCACTCGACGAGCGCCCCCGCCGCATCATCGTCGGACGCCCGGTCGAATATGCCGGCGCGCGGCCCGATCCCGAACTCGCGCGGCAGCGTTACGACGCGATGCTCGCGGCGTTCGGCACCGAAATTTATTATGTCCACGAACCGCTCGGCGCCGCGCACAGCTATGCCTCGCGCCTGACCGAGCCCGCGACGATTCTCGTCGCCGATTTCGGCGGCGGCACCACCGATTTCTCTATCGTTCGCGTGGCGGAGCCGGGGAGCCCGCGCCGCTGCGTGCCGCTCGCCTCGTCGGGGATCGGGATCGCGGGCGACCGCTTCGACTATCGCATCGTCGACCGGCTCGTGCTGCCGCTGCTCGGCAAGGGCAGCAACTATCGCTCGTTCGACAAGATCCTCGAGATTCCCGGCGGTTACTTTTCCGATTTCGGCGACTGGTCGCGGCTCGCGATGATGCGCAACCGGCGGACACTCGATGATATCCGCCGCCTGCAACGCGACGCCGAGCGCCCCGAGCTGATCGGCCGCATGATCGCGCTGATCGAGCATGAGCAGGGTTTTCCGCTCTACGATGCCGTCGGCAGGCTCAAGCGCGCGCTGTCGGGCAGCGATCATGCCGAATTCCGTTTCGCCGGCGGCGGGATCGAGATCGGGGCCGATGTCCGGCGTGCCGATTTCGAGCAATGGATCGCCGATGATCTCCGTCGCATCGAGGTGGCGATGGAGCAGGCACTGGCGCGTGCGGGCACCGCGCCCGAGGCGATCGACCGCGTCTTCCTGACCGGCGGTTCGTCGCTGATCCCCGCGATCCGCATGCTGTTCGAGCGGCGTTTCGGCGAGGATCGCATCGCGTCGGGCGGCGAACTGACATCGATCGCGCACGGTCTCGCGCTGATCGGCGAGGAATCGGATCCCGCCGAATGGGCGGCCTGACCGCGGCGCGTCCGGCGTGTTATGCAGAGCCCATGATCGATCGCGCGCATATGTTGACGCGGAAAAGCCCGGATGCGCGGCAGGCGATCCGGCTTTCGATTTTCCCGGCATGCGGGGGCGGGCCGAATTGGCGACGATGGATGTTCCACAAGCACATCTCGAAAACGGCGTCGTTGACGGGCCGCGTCAGCAATCGGTCGAGCAGTTTTTCGCGCTCGTCGGATGGATCTTGCATCCCTGCGTCCTGCCCGCGAAGCCGATGAGGCGCAACAGGATGGCAATCGACCGGAGAGGAGAACCGCGAGGGAGCGCCGCGGACGCAAAAAAGCCCGCCGTCCGAACGGACTGGCGGGCTTTTTGTTGGTTGCGGGAGTAGGATTTGAACCTACGACCTTCAGGTTATGAGCCTGACGAGCTACCGGGCTGCTCCATCCCGCGTCAACCAGCTTGCGGCGCCTTGCGGACCGCCAAAACAGCAAAAGGCCGGCATCGCTGCCGGCCTCTGACTTTGCGAATGGGTTTCTTTCGACCTTACGCCGGCCACAATGCCTGGCGACGTCCTACTCTTCCAGGGCTTGAGCCATAGTACCATCGGCGCTGTCAGGTTTCACGGCCGAGTTCGAGATGGGATCGGGTGGGTCACTGACGCCATGGTCACCAAGCAATGAAGCCGGCGTAGGTCAAAAGGGTTTCAATCGATGTCCGTGCAATACTGTCTGATCAATCATCCGTCATTCGCGGACAAGCTGTGGCCATTGGCCGGTCAGGCTTGTCGTTGATGGCGGGACTCTTAAGTGCGAATAGAGCAATTAGTATCGGTTAGCTCCACGCATTACTGCGCTTCTACATCCGATCTATCAACGTGGTGGTCTTCCACGGCTCTAAGAAATCTTATCTTGAGGGAGGCTTCCCGCTTAGATGCTTTCAGCGGTTATC
>NZ_JAEMQX010000210.1 GCF_016463645.1 Sphingopyxis sp.
TGCAGGACCAGTCGGTCGCCTATGGCCGCGGCGCGACGCGCTATGACGAGAACAAGCGCGCGGTCACCGAGAAATATATGGGTCCGATCGTCAAGACGGTGATGACCCGCTGCATCCAGTGCACGCGCTGCGTGCGCTTTGCCGAGGAAGTCGCGGGCGTCGAGGATATCGGCGCGATCTATCGCGGCGAGAACATGCAGATCACGTCGTACCTCGAACGCGCGGTCGCGAGCGAACTCAGCGGCAATGTCGTCGATCTGTGTCCGGTCGGCGCGCTCACCAGCAAGCCCTATGCGTTCGAAGCGCGTCCGTGGGAGCTTTCGAAGACGCTCGGCATCGACATGATGGACGCGGTCGGCACGAACGTGCGGATCGATGCGCGCGGCCGTCAGGTGCTGCGCGTGCTGCCGCGCGTCAACGATGACGTGAACGAGGAATGGGCGAACGACAAGACGCGCCACCATGTCGACGGCCTGACCCGTCGCCGCCTCGACCAGCCCTATGTCCGCGTCAACGGCGCGCTCCGGCCCGCGAGCTGGGCCGAAGCCTTTGCCGCGATCAAGGCGGTGAACGCGGGTTCATCGGTCGCGGCGATCGCGGGCGACCTCGCCGATTGCGAGACGATGTTCGCGGCCAAGACGCTGGTGAACGCACTCGGCGGTACCCTGCTCGAAGGGCGCCAGACCGGGCTCGACTATGACGTCACCAGCCTGTCGGCGGTCAACTTCAACACGGGTATCGCCGAGGCCGAAAATGCCGACGTGATCCTGCTCGTCGGCACGAATCTGCGCTGGGAAGCGCCGCTGATCAACACGCGCATCCGCAAGGCGGTGTGGAAGAAGGGCGCGAAGGTTTTCGCCATCGGCCCCGAAACCGACCTCACGTACAAGACCGAGTGGCTCGGCGACGACGCCTCGCTCGTGACGAAGCTTCCCGCGCATGTGCTCGACGCGCTCAAGGGCGCCGAACGGCCGATGCTGGTCTTCGGTGGCGGCGCCTTGTCGGTTCCCGGCGTCCACGGCGCGGGCCTTGCTCTCGCCAAGTCGGTGAACGCGGTCAAGGACGGCTGGAACGGCTATAATGTCGTGCATTTCTCGGCCGCGCGCATGGGTTCGCTGATGCTCGGCTACGGCCTGCCCGGCGGCATCAGGGATGTGATCGCGGCGAAGCCGAAGCTCGCTTTCTTCCTCGGCGCCGACGAGGTCGATTTCACGGCGCTGCCCGACACGTTCAAGGTCTATGCCGGCCACCATGGCGACAAGGGCGCGCATGCCGCCGACGTCATCCTGCCGGCGGCCGCGTGGACCGAAAAGGACTTCACCACGGTCAACACCGAAGGCCGCGTCCAGCGCAGCGAGAAGGCCGTGTTCGCACCCGGCGACGCGCGCGAGGACTGGAGTATTTTCCGCGCGCTCGCCGATGCGCTCGGCGTGTCGGTCGGTTTCGACAGCTTTGCGCAGTGCCGCGCGGCGATGATCGCCGCGGTGCCGGCGCTCGGCGTCGAAGGCATCGCCGACTATGGCTGGACGGTGCCCAAGCTGCCCGCCAAGCCCGAGGCGCGCACGATCCCGTCGCCGATCAAGGATTTCTACCTCACCAACGCCATCTGCCGCGCGTCGCCGACGATGCAGCGCTGCTCGGAAGAGCTGATCCATGGCGCAGATTTTGCGGAGGCCGCTGAGTGAGCCTCTACGCCAAATCCATGCGCAACGGATCGCTGATCCTGTTCTGGGTTGCGATTATCGTTGCCGCGATGACCTTTGCTGGTGTGCTTGGCAGTCAGTGGGACATGGTGTCGAGCGGCGTTGCTTCGCCCTATGAAACACATAGCCCGAGTGCGATCCTGATCGTGCTCACTGCGCTGGCGTCGGGTTTGTCGTCGGCTGCTTGGCCCTTTTTCGGAGCGGGGCTGCTGTGGCTTCTCGACGCCCGGTTACCAACTAAAGGAGCAGGGGAATGACCCCGGTGCATGCGATTGCCAGCATCCTGCTGGTCGGGATGGGCTATTCGGTCTGGCGCGGTTTCAACCCGCGCAAGTCGGAGAAACCCGGCCCGCATAACGGCTGGCGCAACCAGGACGGGGCAGGGAAATGAGCTGCGTCGTGGACAATTTCGTCATGCCGGACTTGATCCGGCATCCATGGACCCCGGATCAAGTTCGGGGTGACGACAGGGGGTGGTCGCTGTGACCGAGTTTTTTCAGGACTTCCAGTTTCTTGGTCTGCCGTGGCAATGGGCTCACGTCACCATGTCGTATGAAGCCGCGTGGGCGCTGGCTACGATCTGCGGCATCCTGCTCATCGCGCTGCCGCTGATGCTCGCGGTCGCGATGATCATCTATGCCGACCGCAAGATCTGGGCGGCGATCGCGCTGCGCCGCGGCCCCAACGTCGTCGGTCCCTTCGGCCTGTTGCAGAGCTTCGCCGACGGTCTGAAAGTCTTCCTGCAGGAAACGATCATCCCGACGTCGGCGAACCGCGGGCTGTTCCTGATCGCGCCGATCATCACCTTCACGGTGGCGCTGCTCGCTTGGGCGGTAATCCCGTTCAATTCGGGCGCGGTGCTCGCCGACATCAACGTCGGGCTGCTCTACATTCTCGCCATCTCGTCGCTCGGCGTTTATGGCGTGATCCTGTCGGGCTGGGCGTCGAACTCGAAATATCCCTTCTTTTCCGCGCTTCGCGCCTCGGCGCAGATGATCTCCTACGAAGTCTCGATCGGCTTCATCCTGATCGGCGTCGTGCTCTTCGCCGACAGCTTCAACATGAACGAGATCGTGAAAGCACAGCAGGGCCACGGGCTCGGCATCGTCAACGCCTTCGGCTTCAACCTGCTGCTCTTCCCGCTCGCGGTGATGTTCCTGATCTCGTCGCTCGCCGAAACCGCGCGCGCGCCGTTCGATCTGACCGAGGCGGAATCGGAACTCGTCGCGGGCTATCAGACCGAATATTCGTCGATGAGCTTCGCGCTCTTCTGGCTCGGCGAATATGCCAACGTCCTGTTGATGTGCACGCTCAACGCGGTGCTCTTCTGGGGCGGCTGGCTGCCCCCGATCGACTGGGCGCCGCTCTATGTCGTTCCCGGCATCGTCTGGCTGTTTATCAAGATTTTGATCTTCTTCTTCATCTTCAGCTGGGTCAAGGCGACCGTCCCGCGCTACCGCTATGACCAGCTGATGCGGCTGGGCTGGAAGGTCTTCCTGCCGATTTCGCTGATCTGGATATTCCTGATCTCCGGCTATCTGATGCTGACGAGGTATTCATGAGTACCATTGCCCACCTCATCAAAAGCTTCACGCTGTGGGAATTTGTGAAGGCGCACGCCCTCACGCTGAAATATTTCTTCAAGCCGAAGGCGACGATCAACTATCCCTTCGAGAAGAACCCGCTCAGCCCGCGTTTCCGCGGCGAGCATGCGCTGCGTCGCTATCCGAACGGCGAGGAACGGTGCATCGCGTGCAAGCTGTGCGAAGCGGTGTGCCCGGCGCAGGCGATCACGATCGAGGCCGAGCCGCGCGACGACGGCTCGCGCCGCACGACGCGCTACGACATCGACATGACGAAATGCATCTATTGCGGCTTCTGTCAGGAAGCGTGCCCGGTGGATGCGATCGTCGAGGGGCCGAACTTCGAATTCGCGACCGAAACGCGCGAGGAACTGCTCTATGACAAGGCCAAGCTGCTCGCCAATGGCGACAAATGGGAACGCGCGATCGCGGCGAATCTTGCCGCCGACGCGCCCTGGCGATAAGGGCGCGCGCACATGATCCAGCTTATCGCCTTTTACCTTTTCGCGACCATCGTCATCGCCTCCGCGGCGATGGTGATTTTCGCGCGCAACCCGGTCCACAGCGTCATGTGGCTGATCCTCGCCTTCTTCAACGCGGCGGG
>NZ_JAEMQX010000012.1 GCF_016463645.1 Sphingopyxis sp.
GCCGCCAGGGTCCCGCCTTTGCCGATCCGGGTCTCCTCTTCGAGGCGTGTCACCACTCAGCGGCACGACGTTCGTGCTGGCGACCTTCGGGCATTCGTGGAGATCGTAGCCCGCCGTCTCGCGCCCGATCTCGACGAGCTCGCCATGAATGCGCATCACGTCGCCGCTCGCATCGATCAGCGCGTTCTGCACTTTTGCAATCCGCCGGATCGTTCCGTGTCCCATCGCAGCGGGCACGCCCGCGATATCCCGCCGCGCGGTCACGGCGCTGGTCATCAGTGACGACACGGCGATGAGCGCGTCGTCGATGGTGCGTTCGGCTGTGGGCACATCTTCCTGAAGACGCGCAGTATGTGTCAGTTGTCGATCAGGCATAGTCTCTCCTCTCCGGAAAACCCGTAAGCTCCGGCCGTTCACTCGCGTGGTGGAAAGGAGTCAGTTGGCGATGAGTTGGTTCAGCCCTTGCGCAATCCCGATGCCGCCAAGCGTAATCAGGACGAGCAGGAGAAGACCTCCCATAATGATCATCGTGCGCCGGGACGGGTGCTGATCATGCCGCAACAAACTCCTCGACAGCGGTTCCTCTTCCGGTGGCAATGCGGCTTCCGTCTTGCTGTCGCGAAAGGGAAGATGCTTGGCCGGTTCGCCGTCTGAGACGGTCGATGCCATCGGGGCGGGGGGCATGGAAATATCGACCGAATGGTATGCGATCCGGTCGCATATCGCTCGCAGCCGTCCATAGATGATCGCGGTCTCGTCGCGGCTCGCGGCGCCAAGGATATCGCGCGCCGACGTGAGGCGTTGATCGACGGTATATTTGGAAATGCCGAGCTGGCGCGCAATCTGCTTCGAGGTCTGACGTTCCAGCAGCAGCTCGAGGCATGCGTGCTGCTTGTCGGAGAGGCGCGACCAGCGTTCGGCGTCCTCCGGTGTCAAAGACCCCGAATCAGTCATCCGGCATATAAACATAAATGTAGATAGCGTGCCAAATGCGGTGCCCTCGCAACGCCTTAGAGATGATTCCGCATTGGCTACTTCGCTTGTGCACTTGTCTGTTCGCCAGAGCCCTACGCCACGATTTTTCTGTTGAAGCGGGCAAAAGCCTGCGTCTCTTACTCATCCCCGTCGAGCCGGGCGCTTTGCCGGCTTCCAGCAAACGGGGACTTCGATGAACTCAGCTTCCGCCAGGGACGAGGCATTCCAGCGCAGCGCGGGCATGCTGCGCACCGCGCTCGGCGGGGCGATTGCCGAGTGGCTCGCCGATCCCGCCGTCGTCGAGATCATGCTCAATCCCGACGGACGGCTCTGGGTTGATCGGCTCGGCGCCGGCTTGGCCGACAGCGGCCTTCTCCTCGCCGCCCCTGACGGCGAACGCATTATCCGGCTCGTCGCCCATCATGTCGGGGCCGAGGTTCATGCCGGGGCACCCCGGGTTTCGGCGGAGCTCCCGGAAAGCGGGGAGCGGTTCGAGGGGTTGCTGCCGCCGGTGGTGGCGGCGCCGGCCTTCGCCATTCGCAAGCCCGCTGTCGCGGTCTTCACGCTCGGCGATTATGTGGCGGACGGTATCATGGTGGCGGGCGAAGCCATGGCGCTGCGTGCGGCCGTGGCCGATCGCCGGAATATCCTCGTGGCCGGAGGGACCGGCACCGGAAAGACGACCCTCACCAATGCGCTGCTCGCGGAGATTGCGACATCGGATGATCGCATCGTCCTCATCGAAGACACGCGCGAGCTGCAATGTGCGGCGCCCAATCTCGTCGCCCTGCGAACGAAGGATGGTGTCGCTTCGCTTTCCGCTCTCGGGCGCTCTTCGCTTCGCCTTCGCCCCGCGCGCAGTCCGATCGGTGAGGTGAGAGGGGCCGAGGCGCTCGATCTCCTGAAAGCCTGGGGCACCGGTCATCCGGGCGGGGTGGGCACAATCCATGCCGGCAGCGCCATCGGAGCGCTGCGCCGGATGGAGCAGCTCATCCAGGAGGCTGTCGTCACCGTGCCGCGCGCGCTGCTCGCCGACACCATCGATGTCGTCGCCGTGCTCGTTCGCGATGGCGCCGGCCGTCGGCTCTCCGAACTCGCCCGCGTCGACGGGCTTGATCCCGTCACCGGCGACTATCGCATCGCCCCGATTTCCACCCCCCGGACAGGAGTTTCGCAATGACGAAGGATATGAAGCGCCGCCTGCGCGGCGGCAGGATGCTCGACCGCTTCGGCGTCGCTGCCATCACGGCAGCCGGGCTGATCTACACCGCGCCGCTGGCGCATGCCGGTGGATCTTCGATGCCGTGGGAGGCGCCGCTGCAGTCGATCCTCGAGAGCATCGAGGGGCCGGTCGCGAAGATCGTCGCGGTGATCATCATCATCGTGACCGGCCTCAGCCTTGCGTTTGGCGACACGTCCGGCGGCTTCCGCCGGCTCGTGCAGATCGTGTTCGGCCTGTCGATCGCTTTCGCGGCCTCGAGCTTCTTCCTCTCCTTCTTCTCCTTCGGGGGCGGGGCACTCGCCTGATGTTGGCCGAAGCGGACATTCCCGGCTTTTTCGCGCCGGTTCACCGCGCGCTTGCCGAGCCGATCCTGCTCGGCGGCGCGCCGCGAAGTCTTGCGATCGTCAACGGCACGCTCGCGGGCGCGATCGGGCTTGGCCTTCGTCTCTGGATCGTGGGCCTCGCCATCTGGGCGATCGGCCACGCGGTCGCGGTGTGGAGCGCCCGCCGCGACCCCGCCTTCGTCGACGTCGCGCGCCGGCATCTCAAATTTCCAGTCTGGATGAAGCCATGATGAATCTCTCCGAATATCGCACGAAATTCGCTGCGCTTGCCGACTTTCTCCCTTGGGTTGCGCTCGTGGCGGAGGGCGTGGTGCTGAACAAGGACGGGTCGTTCCAGCGATCGGCGCGCTTCCGCGGCCCCGACCTCGACAGCGCCACGCCCGCCGAACTCGTCGCGGTTACCTCGCGACTCAACAATGCCCTGCGTCGCCTTGGTTCTGGATGGGCAGTTTTCGTGGAAGCCCAGCGCGTTGCCGCGCAAAGCTATCCGCACTCCGAATTTCCTGATCCGGTCTCGGAACTGGTCGACGTCGAACGCCGCGAGCAATTCCGCGAGGAAGGGGCACATTTCGAAAGCTTCTATTATCTCACGCTGCTCTGGATGCCGCCCGCCGAGGAGGCAGCGCGCGCCGAAGCCTGGCTTTACGAGGGCCGGTCGAAGACGGGCGTCGATCCGAAGGAACTGCTCGCCAGCTTCACCGACCGGACCGACCGGCTGCTCCACCTCGTCGAAGGCTTCATGCCCGAGGCCGCGTGGCTCGGCGACAGGGAAACGCTGACCTATCTCCACAGCACCGTGTCGACGAAGGTGCAGCGCGTGCGCGTTCCCGAGACGCCGGCCTATCTCGACGCGCTCCTGTCCGACGAGGCGCTCGTGGGCGGTCTCGAGCCGCGCCTTGGCGATCATCATCTGCGCACGCTGACGATCACGGGTTTTCCAAGCGTGACCTTTCCGGGGCTGCTCGACGAGCTCAATCGGCTGGCCTTCGGCTACCGCTGGTCGACCCGGGCCATCATGCTCGACAAGAATGATGCCACGAGGCTGCTGACGAAGATCCGGCGCCAATGGTTCGCGAAGCGCAAATCGGTCGCCGCGATCCTCAAGGAGGTGATGACCAACGAAGCGTCGGTACTGGTCGACAGCGATGCGTCGAACAAGGCCGCCGACGCCGACATGGCGTTGCAGGAACTCGGGGCCGACAGTGCGGGCATCGCCTATGTGACAGCGACCATCACGGTATGGGACCGCGATGCCGGCCTCGCTGCCGAGAAGCTGCGCCTTGTCGAGAAAGTGATCCAGGGCCGCGACTTCACCTGCATGAGCGAAGGCGTGAACGCGATCGAGGCATGGCTCGGCAGCATTCCCGGGCAGGTTTACGCCAATGTCCGCCAGCCGCCAATCTCCACGCTCAATCTCGCCCATATCGTCCCCCTCTCGGCCGTGTGGGCGGGGGCGGAACGGGACGAGCATTTCGGTGACGCCCCCTTGCTATATGGCAAGACCGAAGGCTCGACCCCGTTCCGCTTCTCGCTGCACGTCGGCGACGTCGGCCACACATTGGTGGTCGGCCCCACGGGGGCGGGCAAGTCGGTTCTTCTCGCGCTGATGGCGATGCAATTTCGTCGCTATCCCGGCAGCCAGATTTTCGCGTTCGATTTCGGCGGTTCGATCCGTGCCGCAGCGCTTGGCATGGGCGGCGACTGGCAGGATCTCGGCGGCGCACTCGACGAGAGCGTCCTCGGGGTCGCACTCCAGCCGCTTGCGCGTATCGACGAGGCCGCCGAGCGCGCCTGGGCGGCCGAATGGGTCGCGGCCCTCCTCGCAGCGGAGGGGATTGGCGTCGACCCGGCTGCGAAGGAGCATGTCTGGTCGGCGCTTACCTCGCTGGCGACCGCACCCACCTCCGAGCGCACACTGACCGGGCTCGCGGTCCTGCTCCAGTCGCAAGCGCTGAAACAGGCGCTGTCGCCCTATCTGGTCGGCGGACCATGGGGACGCCTGCTCGATGCCGATGCCGAGCGGCTCGGCGAGGCACGGGTTCAGGTGCTCGAGACCGAGGGGCTAATCGGCGCGGCATCGGCGGCGGCCGTCCTGTCCTACCTGTTCCACCGGATCGAGGGGCGGCTAGACGGCTCGCCTACGCTCATCGTCATCGACGAGGGCTGGCTCGTGCTCGACAGTCCGGCCTTCGCCGCGCAGCTGCGCGAATGGCTGAAGACGCTTCGCAAGAAAAATGCGAGCGTGGTCTTCGCAACGCAGAGCCTCGCCGATATCGAGGCCTCGCCGATCGCGCCTGCGATTATCGAGAGCTGCCCGACCCGCATTTTCCTCCCCAACGAGCGGGCAGCCGAACCGCAGATTGCCCGGGTCTACGAGCGTTTCGGGCTCAACGATCGTCAGATTGAGATTCTGAGCGAGGCTACCCCGAAGCGTGACTATTACTGCCAGTCGCGCCGCGGCAACCGCCTCTTCGAGCTTGGGCTCGGCGACATCGCGCTCGCCTTCTCGGCCGCCTCGTCGAAAACCGACCAGCTGCGGATCGGCGAACTCGTCGAGATGTATGGCGCAAACGGTTTCGCCCCGGCCTGGCTGCGCCACCGCGGCCTCGGCTGGGCCGCCGATCTCATTGCCGGCCTCCAGTCCTCATCCCCCCTGAAGGAGTGATAGCATGAAGAAGTTCCTGACCCGCACCGTGCTCGCGGCGCTGCTCTCCGGCACGTCCGCCGGTCTGCTCGTCGCCGCCAGCCCCGCCGCCGCGCAGATCGGCGGCATCGTCCACGACCCGCGCAACTATTCCCAGAACATCCTGACCGCGGCGCGGACGCTCGAACAGATCAATAACCAGATCAAGCAGCTCCAGAACCAGTCGACGTCGCTGCTCAACGAGGCGAAGAATCTCGCTGCGCTGCCGACTTCAACGCTGCAGCAACTGCAGGGGCAGGTCGACCAGACCCGCCAGCTGCTGAGCGAGGCCCAGCGCATCGCCTATGAGGTGAAGGATGTCCAATCGGCCTTCGAGGGCCGCTACAAGGGCGCGGCGCTGGCGAGTTCGAGCGCGACGATGGTCGCCAATGCCGACGCGCGCTGGAAGGACAGCGTCGGTGCGTTCGAGGACGCGATGAAGGTGCAGGCCGGCATCGTCGGCAATCTCGGCGTCACCCGCCAGTCGATCGGCACGCTCGTCGGTGCCAGCCAGTCGGCGACGGGTGCGCTCCAGGCCGCGCAGGCCGGTAATCAGCTCCTCGCACTTCAATCGCAGCAGCTCGCCGATCTCACCGCCGCGCTCGCGGCGCAGGGCCGCGCGCAGTCGCTCGACGCGGCGCGGAATGCCGCAGCGGAGGCAGAGGCGCGCGAGCGCTTCCGCCGCTTCCGCGGCAAGAACTGACTTGGGACGGACGGCGAAGATCGCGCTCGTCGCAGTGCTGGGGGCGCTGGTCCTCACGCTCGCGTTCGTGGCGGCGGTCTCGTCGTCCGCTCCCGGTGCGTCCGCCCCCCAGATCTCCCGGGCGGACGCACTACCCGTTGTCGCGAGTGTGCCGTCTCACTGCAGAAGCGCAGTGGAGCCAGATCCGGACTGCACAGCTGCATGGGAAGCAAAGCGCCGCCATTTCTTTGGCAAACAGGATGAGAGCAGATGAACGATACCGGCGTTATCGACCAGTTCCTGTCGGTTTTCTCGACCTATATCGACAGCGGCTTCGGCCTGCTTGGCGGCGAGGTCGGCTTTCTCTCCTCGACCCTGATTGTCATCGATGTAACGATCGCCGCGCTCTTCTGGGCCTGGGGCACGGATGAAGACGTGCTGCAGCGGCTGATCAGGAAGACGCTGTACATCGGCGTCTTCGCCTTCATCATCGGCAATTTCGCGGCCCTTGCCGCGATCCTTCTCGAGAGCTTCGCCGGGCTCGGCCTCAAGGCCAGCGGCACCGCGATGGCGATCGGCGACTTCATGCGCCCCGGCATGGTGGCCGCGACGGGCCTCGATGCCGCCGAGCCGTTGCTCGACGCCTCGGCCGATCTCATGGGCCCTGTCGGGCTTTTCACCAACTTCGTCCAGATCATGATTTTGCTCATAGCCTGGGTCATCGTCGTGCTCGCCTTCTTCATCCTCGCGGTGCAGATCTTCGTGACGATCCTCGAATTCAAGCTGGTGACGCTCGCGGGTTTCGTCCTGCTGCCCTTCGCATTCTTCGGGCGCACCGCATTCATGGCCGAGCGTGTGCTTGGTCATGTGATCTCCTCGGGCATCAAGGTGCTCGTGCTGGCCGTCATCACAGGGATTGGCACGACACTTTTCGACCGCTTCATGCAGGCTGGCCTCGGGTCTGAGCCCGACATCGAGCAGGTCATGGCGATCGCGCTCGGCGCGCTCACCCTGCTTGGCCTTGGCATTTTCGGTCCGGGAATCGCGAACGGCGTTGTTGCTGGCGGACCGCAGCTGGGGGCAGGCGCCGCAGCCGGTACAGCCATGGCGGCGGGTGCGACGATCGCGGCCGGTGCGGCCGGCGCAGCTGCAGGCGTCGGAGCTGCGGCGACGGTCGGACGCGGCGCGACAATGGGCGGCGCGCGGGCGGCCGGCTCGGCATCGGCATCCTACGTCCGTGGGGCGGCCGGAAAGCAGGGAGGAGCAGCATTCGCTGGCGGAATGGCGGCTGTCGGACGCGACGCGGCGAGCGCCGCGGCGGCGCCGGTACGCAAGGCTGCAGATCGCATCCGCGAGAGCTTTGCTGCCGGCAAGTCCGGGGCTGCGGAAGCACCCGCCAAGTCGGCCGACGGTCCTCCCGCCTGGGCGGCCTCGCTCCGGCGCCGCCAGACGATGGCGCAGGGCGCCACGATTGCGACGCAGACCCTGAAGGGTGGCGACAGCCATGGCGCGGGAGGCGCGCCCGATATCAGCGAAAAGGAGTGAGGCTTCATGTTTCGACGACCCTCGATCCGCTACGGGGAATCGCCCGTCCCGGTCACCCCCTATCAACGTGCCGCGCAGGTGTGGGACGATCGCATCGGCTCTGCACGCGTACAAGCGAAGAACTGGCGGCTGGCGTTCTTCGGCTGCCTCGCGCTTTCGGGGGGGCTCGCCGGAGGCCTAGTCTGGCTATCGGCGCGCGGCACGATCACGCCTTGGGTCGTCGAGGTCGACAAGCTCGGCGAGGCGAGGGCGGTTGCACCTGCCGGCGCCGACTATGCGCCGTCGGACCCGCAGGTCGCATTTCACCTCGCGCGCTTTATCGAGCATGTGCGATCGATCCCGGCGGACCCGATCGTGCTGCGCGAAGACTGGCTCGCGGCCTATGATTTTGCGAGTGATACCGGCGCGCAGGCCCTCAATGACTATGCGAGGAACGACGATCCATTTGCTGAGGTCGGCAAATTCCAGGTGGCTGTGGACGTGTCGAGTGTCATTCGCGCGTCGAAAGACAGCTTTCGCATCGCGTGGACCGAGCGGCGATATCAGGACGGCAGCCTGATCGAAAAGTCGCGCTGGTCCGCGATCCTGACTGTTCGCGTCGACCCGCCGCGCACCCCCGACGCCATCAGGAAGAACCCTCTGGGTCTCTTCGTCACTGCCATTTCATGGTCAAAGGAGCTCAACCAATGACGCGCAAATTTGTGCATCTACTCGTCGCCACGCCGCTTCTTGCAGCCGTATCGGTCTCTGCGGAGCCAGCCGATCCGAAGCAGCGGGTTGGACGCGCCAATGCCGAAGCGCGGGTCCAGCCGGACCGGCAGGCCTATCGCAACGCCATCCAGCAATATGCCTGGGCGGAGGGGGCGCTCTATCAGGTCTATGCGGCACCCGGACAGGTCACCGACATCGTATTGCAGGAGGGCGAAACGCTGGTAGGGCCAGGACCGGTCGCGGCGGGCGACACGGTGCGCTGGATTATCGGCGATACGCTCAGCGGCTCGGGCGCCTCGCGGCGGGTTCATTTGCTGGTGAAGCCCACCCGCTCCGACATTTCCACCAACCTGGTCATCAACACCGATCGCCGGACCTATCATGTCGAACTGCGCGCGACGCCGGCGACCTACATGGCGTCGGTATCCTGGACCTATCCCGCAGACGAGTTGATCGCGCTGCGCGCCGCGGAGGCCGAACGTGAGCGCCTCGCGCCTGTCGCCGCGGGCCTCGACCTCGCAGCCCTCAACTTCGGTTACCGCATCTCGGGCGACAAGGTCGGGTGGAAGCCGCTGCGCGTGTTCGACGACGGACGCCAGACGTTCGTGGAATTTGCCGAAGGCATCGGGTCCGACGAGATGCCACCGATTTTCGGCCTCAATCCGCGGGGCGAGGCTGAACTGGTCAACTACCGCATCAACGGACGGTATCTGATCGTTGATCGTCTGCTCGATCTCGCCGTTCTGCGACTTGGCGTCGGCAAGGCCGCGCGCGAAGTTCGTATCCGACGCGAAAAAGCACGTGGGGGTCGATCGTGAACGCTCCCGAACCGGCGGTAGTGGCGCCGCACGACGTCGAAGGGCCCGAAGCCGTTGCGCCTGAGAGCCCCGACGGCTTTCGCCTCGGCGCCGAGCCGCCGCGTGTGATGCGTCTGTCGCGCAAGGCACTGGCGGCGATGGGCGGGACTGCCGGCGTCGTGATCGGAGGTGCGCTCCTCTACGCGCTACAGCCCGCAGACCCGAAGGATCCTGAGAACCTTTATCGCACGGAAGGTCGGGCCAGGGCCGACGCGCTTACGAGCGCCCCGGCGGATTATGGCTCGGTTCCCAAGCTTGGGCCGCCTCTGCCCGGTGACCTCGGCAGACCGATCGTCTCGGCTCAGGCCGACGGTAATCCGGTCCCGGTGCCTCCGATCGGCGGGCATTCCGCCACGGGCAGCCAAAATCCTGAAGAGCAAGCGCGCGCCCGAGCTGAGCAGGAGCGCGAAACCGCGCGCGCGAGCAGGCTGTTTCTCGGCTCGGGTACTGCGACGACCGAAGCAATCCCGCTTCCATTACCAACGCTCGCACGCGCCGGTGATGTGTCGACGGAACGTCCGACCACGGCCACTTCTCGCCGCGCATTTCTCGCCCAGGACAGCAAGGAGCCGGAAAGCGGCGAGCGTGTCCGTGCAGCCAGTTCGGCTCACATTCTTCAAGCGGGAAGCATCATTCCCGCCGCGCTTATCACCGCGATCCATTCTGACCTTCCCGGACAGGTGACCGCGCAGGTTACGCAGAATGTTTATGACAGCCCCACCGGCCACATATTGCTCATCCCGCAGGGCGCGCGACTGGTCGGCGAATATGACAGTGAGATCTCGGCTGGCCAGGATCGGGTGCTGCTCGCGTGGGAGCGCCTCATCTTGCCCGGCGGTCGATCGATAGCGCTGGGGCGCGAACCGGGCACCGACGCAGCCGGCATGGCGGGCGTCGCAGACCGGACCAACTTTCATTGGGGACGGATGCTGCGCGCGGCCTTTGTGTCGACCTTGCTCGGCGTCGGTGCGGAACTGGGGACGGATAGCGACGACCGGCTTGTCCGCGCTCTCCGTAGCGGGACCCAGGACAGCGCTGCCGAGACCGGGCGCAAGCTCGTCGAGCGCGAGCTTCGGGTGCCGCCGACGCTGACGATCCGGCCCGGCGCCACGTTGCGCGTGCTGGTGACGCGCGATCTCATCGTCGAGGCGGTGGGGGAGGTCCGGTGAGCAAGCTTCGCCTGGGCGCGCTCGACGAGGAGAAGCCGGTCAAGCTCAGCGTCGAGCTCGGCGGTGCGCTGATGCGCGACCTCCGGGCCTATGCCGAGGTTCATGCAAAGCTCACTGGTCTTGCCGCTCCGCTTCCGGCGGAGCGGCTCGTGCCGGCGATGGTCGAGCGGTTTATCGCCGGTGACCGCGAGTTCAGCAAGCAGCGCCGCCGCGGATAGCCGCACGTGGGCGCAGCGCATCAGTAATCTAACGTCGGTTTTCTGGCGCAGCGGACTGCAAGGTGAAGCTTTGGCGAATTTGACCTCCGAACCCGGACCTCTTCATCCGACGTCGCCGCTATCGATCGAGCCGGTCAGCATGCGGATCCCTGATGCCTGCCGTTTTACGGGCATTAGCAGGAGCACGCTGTACCTGCTGATAAACCGAGGCGAGGTCGGAGTCGTCAAACTCGGATCTTCAACCTTGGTGCTCACGGAAAGCCTTCGTGACTTCATTCGTCGCCGACATGTCGAGCAGTTGGGGCAGCGTGGCGAGGAGGTTCCGTCGCGCGGATAGTGGTGGCTTCGGAAAACAAATATAATATGGCCTTGGATCTGTTACAGCCAAATAAATTCAGATCATAGTATAGACAAGGGAAGCGGGAAATGGCATTAGAAATTCACAGTCCAATATGTATCGCGTAAACTACGTAGGAACATGTGTGGGGACTGGGATTTTGGAAGCTACGGTTTTAGAATTAATTCAGTAGGTTGCCTTCCTGCTTATTTATTCCTCCGTCTCCGCCACCTTCCCTCTTCCCGATCGGACCGAGCCGCTTCCCGGCACGAGCATATCGGCGCGCGCGGTCCGCATCGTCGATCGCTTCGGCTTTCCATGGCCTTTTTCGTGCCCCGATCGGCGAACCGCGCCCTTCGCGGAACCGTCGCTCCGGAAGGCGGAATCATATTGTAATTGAGAATCGTTCGCGATAATGCCGCGACATCCTTCCCGACCAGAATGTTCCGATGCACGCACCCACATCCTCGCGACCGGCGACCAGGAAAAGCCGGAAAGCCTTCTGGCTGAAACAGCTCCATATGTGGCACTGGATGAGCTCGGCCGTCAGCCTGATCGGCCTGCTGCTGTTCGCGATCACCGGTTTCACGCTCAATCACGCGGCCGATATCGAGGGGACGCCGGTCGTCACGCAGCAATCGGCGCAACTGCCGCCGGCGCTGCTCACACGCCTGAAGGCGGCGGTTCCCGACGCCGAAAAAGCGCCGCTGCCCGCCGACATCGCCGCGTGGGTCGAGCAAAGCTTCCCCGTCAAGGCGTCGGCCGATGCCGAATGGTCGGCGGACGAAGTCTATCTGCCCGCGCCGCGCCCCGGCGGCGACGCGTGGGTCGTGATCGACCTTGCGACGGGAGAGGCGTCGAGCGAAGTCACCGGCCGCGGCTGGATCTCCTACCTCAACGATCTCCACAAGGGCCGCAATTCGGGTGGCGAGTGGAGCCTGTTCATCGACATCTTCGCCTTCGCCTGCCTCGTCTTCGCGATCACCGGGTTGTTCCTGCTCCAGCTCCATTCGGCGAAACGCAGGAGCACCTGGCCGCTCGTCGGGCTGGGACTCGCGATCCCCGCCGTCATCGCGATCATCTTCATCCATTAGGGAGACCCTCATGCAGCTTTCCACCCCTGCGCGCATCCTCGGCGGCACGATCGGCCTCGGTGCCGTGTTCGGCGCGCCCGCCTTCGCCGCCAACCCGGGCACGATGGACGTGACGATCAACATCCCGCGGCTGAAGGTCGCCGAATATCACAAGCCCTATGTCGCGATCTGGGTCGAAAAGGCGGGCGCCCCCGCAAAGACCGTCGCCGTCTGGTACGATTACGACATGAAGGCGAACGAGGGCACGAAATGGCTTCGCGACGTGCGCCAGTGGTGGCGCGCCGCGGGGCGCTCGATGACCTTCCCCGCGAATGGCATCACCGGCGCGACGCGCGCGCCCGGCGCACACAAGGTCTCCTTCACGCGCGCGCAGCTCGGCGCCACCGCTCCGGGCCAGTACACGCTGGTGATCGAGGCGGCGCGCGAGGTCGGCGGCCGCGAGCTTCTGCGCATCCCCTTCACCTGGCCGGCAAAGGCCGGGACGGGCGGGCGCGCCGCCGGGACGACCGAACTGGGGGCCGTTTCGGTCGCCTTCCGCTAAAGCTGAAAGGACAGGGATATGAAGAAGCGAATCTGGAGTTTCACCGCGACCGCCGCGCTCGCGGCGCTGGTCGCCGTTCCGGCCTCGGCGCATCGTCAATGGATGCTGCCGTCGTCGACCGTCCTCTCGGGCGATGACGTCTGGGTCACCGTCGACGCCGCGGTGTCGAACGACCTCTTCTATTTCGAGCACCAGCCGCTCCGCCTCGACGCGATGAAGGCATGGGCGCCCGACGGCAGCGAGGCGGCGATCGAAAACAGGGCGACGGGGCGCTATCGCAGCACCTTCGACGTCCATCTGACGCAGAAGGGGACATGGCGCATCGCTTCGGTCGCGGACATGCTGATGGGCAGCTATGACCTGAACGGCAAGACCGAGCGCCTGCCGCGCGGGACCACGGCCGCCAATCTCGCCGAGCGCATCCCCGCCGGCGCAACCAATGTGAAGACCGCCGAGGCGAACAATCGCAACGAGATTTTCGTGACCGTCGGCGAACCGACGACGACCTTGTTCAAGCCGACGGGCAAGGGGATCGAGCTCGTCCCGGTGACGCATCCCAACGATCTCATCGCGGGCGAGGCGGCGACCTTCCGGTTCCTGCTCGACGGCAAACCCGCCGCGGGCCTGCCGGTCACGGTGATCCCCGGCGGTATCCGCTATCGCGACCAGCTCGGGCAGATGGACCTCAGGACCGGCGCCGACGGCGAGGTGGTCGTCAACTGGGCCGAACCCGGCCTCTATTGGCTGAACGTCACGACGCCGCAGGCCGGGCGCGAAGAGGGCGCGCCCGAGCCGGCACCGCAGCGCCGCGCGAGCTATGTCACGACGCTGGAAGTGCTGGCACCCTGACCGACCGCATCCTGATCCCCCGCGCGCTCACGCCCGCGGCCTTTGCCGGGCGTGACGCCGGGGCGATCGTCGAAAGCTTTTCCGGCGAGACGATGGGGACAAGCTGGTCGCTGCAGGCGGTATCGCCGCCTGCGGAGACGGAGGCCGGCGTGCAGGCGGCGCTCGACCGCGTCGTCGCGCAGATGAGCCAGTGGGAACCGGACTCCGACCTTTCACGCTTCAACTGCGCCGCACCCGGCGAATGGCACGATATTCCCGCCGAGTTCGGCCATGTCGTCGGGGAGGCGCTTGACATTGCACGCGCGAGCGGCGGCGCCTTCGATCCGGGTCTTGGCCGCATCACCGATGCATGGGGATTCGGTAGCGCGGGTCCGGTCGGCCATCCCCCCGTCGCCAGCGATCCGCCCGCAAGACGGACGATCGAATTCGACCCCGCGACGCGGCGCATCCGGCGCGGTGAGGCGGCGGCGCTCGACCTTTCGGGCATCGCGAAGGGCTATGGCGTCGACCTCGCCGCCGAATGGCTGCTGGGGCAGGGCGTACGGCACTTCCTGCTCGAGGTCGGCGGCGAACTGCGCGGCGAGGGAATCCGGCCCGATGGCCAGCCGTGGTGGGTCGATGTCGAAATGCCGCCGACCTGCTCGCTTCCCGGCTGTCGTGTCGCGCTGCACGATCTGTCGGTCGCGACCTCGGGTAATTATCGCCGCTATTTCAGTATGGATGGCGAGCATTATTCGCACAGCTTCGACCCCGCATCGGGGCGCCCGATCGTCAACGGCGTTTCTTCGGTCACGGTGCTGCATCGCCAGTGCATGGTGGCTGACGGATGGGCAACGGCGCTGACCGTGCTGGGGCCGCAGGCGGCGCTCGCGCTGGCCGAGGCACAGGGTCTCGCCGCCTGTATCGTTGAGGGCGACCGCGAATATATATCGCGCGCCTGGCGCACGATGATGGACTAGAGTTCCATTATATCGTCATCCCGGACTTGATCCGGGATCTATTGCCGCACGGAAGTTATGAATCCCGGATCAAGTCCGGGATGACGAGTAAATTCAAACACTGTCCATTAGCTGTCGGCCCACTGCCGCAGCAGATTGTGATAGACCCCCGTCAGGCGAACGACCGTCGCATCGCCCTGACCGAGCGCCGCTGCCGCGCCCTGAACCCCGATGTCGAGGTCGAACAGCAGGTTGCGCTGCCCTTGGTCGCGCACCATCGACTGGATCCACATGAAGCTGGCCACGCGCGTTCCCGATGTGACGGGTTCGACGCGATGAACGGTCGTCGACGGATAGAGGATCATATGGCCGGCGGGCAATTTCAGACCCGGCTCTTGCGCAAAGCCTTCGATGACGAGGCCGCCGCCGTCATAGCTGTCGGGATCGGCAAGGAACAGCGTTGCCGACAGGTCGCTGCGCATGCGGAAATCGCTGCCGCGCCGCATACGGATCGCATTGTCGATATGGTCGCCGAAATTCTCGCCGCCCGCATAGCGGTTGAAATAGGGCGGATAGATTTTGAGCGGCAGCGCCGCCGCGATGAACAGGGGTGCGCGGCCCAGCGCGTCGAGAACGATGCGCCCCGCCTCCGCGGCGGCTTCGCCGAATTCGGGAAGCTGCCGGTTGCGCTTCGCCAGCGCAGCCTGCGGACCCGACGTCTCGTTGCCGTCGATCCAGTCGGCGGCGTCGAGAATCGAGCGGAGCTTTGCGACGCCGTCGGCGTCGAGCACGTCGGGAATGATGCGGATCATGGCGCCGCTTCTAGGGTCGGAATCCATGAATTGCACGTTCGAGGCGTCGAAATGGCGAAGATATCGCGTTCAGGCGGATGCCGCGGGTAGCATCGCTACCCGCAGGGCCGCGTGGATGCGAGATCGAAGCCATTTCGGCGTCCCTTCGGGATTTGATCGGTTTTGCCCATGGCTTCGTCGGAAAGTATTGAAATATCGACATATTCCTGCGCCTTGCCTCCTCGCCCCGAGCAAAATCGCTTCAAACCTCGAACGTGCAATTCATGGATTCCGACCCTGAGCTGAAAGGGGCGGGAACGGCAATCGCCGCGCCCGCCCATCGGGATCAGAAGTTGTAGAACAGGCTGAACACCGCCGAGCGCGAGTCGCCGGGGGTCGCCCAGCCGCCCGATACGGCGCCGCCCGTGACAGCACCGGGGGTCGCGCTGCCGTTCGGCGCTACCACGCCAGCACCGACATTATTGCGGACGCCGGTGTAATAATCCTCGTTCGTCAGGTTGCTGATGTTGAGCTGCGCCACCAGACCGTTCCTGAAGTCATACGAGACGAAAGCGCGGTGGATCAGATAGTCGTCGACCATGAACTGCGTCCGTTGCGCGACGTTGCGCTGGTTGGTCGCGAATTTGCCCTGATAGGTAAGGCCATAACCGATCTGTAGCCCGAACGGGAATACATAGGTCGTGAACAGGCTGCCCGAATGCTTCGGCGTCTGGATCAGCCGATCGCCGGCCTGCGGATCGCGAAGCGCGGCGGTGTTGTTGCAAGGCGCGCGGGCCGGAACCGTGAGCGGCTGCGGATCGGGGTTGGCGAGGCAGTAATCCGAGACACTCTGTCGCACTTCGCTGTCGAGATAGGTGTAATTGGCGAAGATCGCCCATTCGGGCGTGACATTGCCGCTGATGCCGAGCGCGAGGCCGTCGACGCGCGATTTGCCGTCGAGCACCTGCAGCGAGTTGGGCTGTGCGGGGTCGTTCGACGGCGTGCGGAAATTGGTGCGCTCGTTGCGGAACAGCGCGGCGGTCAGCAGCAGCTTCCTGTCGAACAGCTCGGCCTTGGCCCCGATCTCGTAGGTCCGCGCCTTTTCGGGCGCCACCGCGCACGGATCGGCCGCGCCCGGCGTTGCCGCCAGGCCGCAGCCCGCGCGCACGGTCGCCGAGGTCGGCGTCTTGGCATTGCCATAGGCCGCGTACAGGCTGACATTCTCGACCGGATGGAAGACCGCGCCAAAACGCCAGGAAAAGAGATTTTCGTCGCTGATCTGCTCGGCGCCGCGCGTGTAGACGGCACCGGCTGCGGGCGTCGTCACCGTGTCGGCGCGGAAGACCGTCCGCACGCTTTCATAGCGGAGGCCGGCATTCAGCTCGAACATCGGCGAGATTTCGAGCGTGTCGAACGCGTAGACGGCAAGGTTGCGTGTGTCGCCATAGCTGTTGCCGGTGCGGATATAGTTCACCGGGCCGGTCCAGACCGTGTTCGGGTTCGACAGGCTGATCGGGGGCTGCGCCGGGTTGGGCGTCGCGCCGTCAGGGTTGCGCAGCAGCTGCGCATTCTCGATCGAATAATCTTCCTGCGTGTAGGACGCGCCGATCACGAGCGTGTTGAACAGGCCGCCCTTCGCGCCGCTGACGACGGTGAGGTCGGTCTGGTTGTGGACCAGGTCGTTGACCTGATCGCGGACAAGGCCGCGCGGGCCGGCCGGATAATAGAAGCCCGGCGTATTCTGGCCGGTCGGGCAGGCGCTGCCGACCGTCGCGTTGGCGCCGCCGCCGATCGGCTGCAGCCCGCTCGCAAGACAGAAGACGCCCTGCGGCGCGCTCGTCTGGCTGTACTGGTGCACGCGCTGCCAGCGGGTCAGGTTGCGGATCGAGACATTGTCGCTGAATGCGTGGCGGAAGGTCGCGGTCAGGCGATCGACCTTGGTCTTCTGTTCGTCGAGATTGACGATGCCGAAATAGTCGCTGTCGTCGACGCCGGCGAGCGGGCCGTCGTTCACGCCGCTGAGGAAGAAGGGGACGCCATAGATCGGCGTGTTGTCGTCGTCCTGGTGGATATAGGCGAGCGTCAGGCTGGTGTCGCTGTCGACGCCGAGCGTGATCGACGGCGCGACGCCCCAGCGCCGGTAGGATTCGACGTCGCGGCCGGGCACGTCATTCTCGTGATACATCGCGTTGATGCGAACCGCGATCAGGTCGCTCACCCGCCAGTTGCTGTCGACCGCGGCGCGATAATAATTGTCGGTGCCGACCGCCGCCTGCACCGTCGTCGCGTTGCGCGCGAAGGGGATCTTGCTGACGAGGTTGATCGTGCCGCCGACGCTGCCCGATCCGTTGAAGACCGAGTTGGCGCCGTTATAGACCTCGATCTGCTGCAGGTTGAACGGGTCGGTGCGGCTGTACTGCGCGCTGTCGCGCACGCCGTCGACGGTCAGGTCGTTGTTCGCCGAATAGCCGCGCAGGTTGATCGAGTCGCCATAGCCGCCGCCGCCTTCGCCGGCGCCGAAGGTGATGCCGGGGATCGTCGTGAGCGCATCGCGGAGCGTCAGCAGATTCTGCTGGCGGATCTGTTCCTGCGACACGACCGTGACCGTCTGCGGCGTATCGACGATCGGCGCGGTCGATTTGGGCGATTCCACCTCGGTCGCGAGCGTGCCGCTGACGATGATGTCGCTGCGGCCGCCCGGCGCATCCTGCGCCGCGTCGGCGTTGGCTGCGAGCGCGGGCGCGCTGATCAGGCTGCCCACGCAGGAGAGCGCGAGGAACGAAGCGGATGACGATGGCTTCACGGTAAACCCCCTGTTTTGTGATTGGTTCGGAGGCGCCGCTATTGAGAGTCGCTTGCAATGTCAACTCTAATGCGAATCATTCGCGATATTGTCGCAATTGCGTCCCGATGTGCGCAACGATCGACAAATTACACCTACCGCCGCTCAAGCCACCAGCTCTGCCGCCAGCCGTAGGAACTCGCGACCGCGTCGCCGGCCGCGTCGGTTGCCGGTTTGAAGCGGAAGCGCTCTTCGATCAGGCGGCAGGTTGTCGCGTCGAGCGCGGCATCGCCGCTCGACCGCGAAACGCGGCAGCCGGTAACGCGGCCGCTCGCTTCGATTGTGAAGCGCACTTCGACCTCGCCGCCCACCTTCGCGCGGCTGGCGGACTTCGGATAGTCGCGGTCCCGGATCGCACCGCTTCGCCACACCGCCCTGGTTCCTCCGCCCGTTCCATTGCCCGATCCGCCGGCACCGGTGCCGGCGCCGCGCCCGCCTGCGCCCGATCCGGGCCCAGGATCCGGCGTTGCTCCCGCGGAGGGCTGTTTTCCGGTGCCCGGCTGCGGCGCGGCGGCGAGTGGCGGCGGTTTCGGCGGAAGGATCTTCGGCTCGGGAGCCGCGACCGGAGCAGCTTCGGCGTGTTTGCCGGCCGCCGATGCCTTCCCGCTTGGCGTCTCGTCGACAGCGGGCGCGGGCACCGGCTCTTCTTGCCGCCGCTCGGGCGCGGGGAGGGTGATCGCGCTGATCGCGTTGCTGGCCGAGCGGATCACTTGCAGATCGAGCCCGCTCGCGAGACCGACGCCGACAGCCAGTGCGACAAGCAATGCGCCGCCGCCGGCGATCGCCCGCTGCCGTCCTGTCGGTTGTCCGGTGTAGCCCATCGCGCGTTCCAGGCGCACGCCTGCCGTGCGCAACGGCGATCTGTCTAGAGGAAATCCTCTAGCGTGGACATGAACCGGTCGAACTGGTCGTGGTGTAGCCAGTGACCGGCATTTTCGAACTCGATCACCTTAGCGGTGTTGAAATGCTCGAGCCGTCCGTCACGCTCGGGGTTCGAGGCCCAGCTGTTCGCGCCATAAAGGAGTAGCGTCGGGCAGGCGATCGCGCCCCACAGCGCGGCGATGTCGTCCTGCGGCATGTCAAACGCGGGCCAGACGTTGAGATAATTGTCGAACTTCCAGCCCCAGGTGCCGTCTTCGTTGCGGCTGATACCGTGGATCGTAAGGTGGCGCGCCTGCGCTTCGGTCAGATAGCTGTTCTCACCCATCATGCGTGCGAACGCATCGTCGAGGGTCGCATAGCGGCGCGGGGTGCGGCCTGCTGCCTGCCTCTTGTCGTCGATCCATTTGCGGAAGCGCTCGGAATAGCCGGTCTTCGCGCGCTCGGCGAGCACCTTGGGCGAGGGACCGAGCCCTTCGATCGCGACGAGCTTGCTGACATTGTCGGGATAAAGGCCGGTGTAGCGCAGCGCGATGTTTCCGCCCATCGAATGCGCGACGATCGAAAGCGGACCGAGGTCAAGCTGGTGGATCAGCTGGGCGAGGTCATAGACAAACGTGTCCATCGCGTAGTTGCCGTCGGGCGACCAAGCGCTGTCGCCATGGCCGCGCAGGTCGGGCGCGATAATGTGATAGCGGTCGCGCAGCTTTTCGGCGACCCAGTCCCAGTTGCGGCAATGGTCGCGGCCGCCATGGACGAGCAAGAGCGGTGGCGCGTCCGGATTACCCCAGTCAACATAGTGAAGCTTCAGCCGCTGGGAGATGAAACTATTCGAAGTAGGGCCGGCACTTGCCATCGGATCGTCCTTGCTGTCTGTTCCAGTTTCAAAAGGCGACTGGTTTCGATCCGTCAACCCCGCATCGGTGCCATCGGTCTTCGGATATGAGGCAAGGGAGAGAGGCATGACAACGTTCCGCGATAATCTGCTGGCCGGAAAGACCGCGTTCGTTGCCGGGGGCACGAGCGGCATCAATCTCGGCATCGCCAAGCGATTTGCCGAACTGGGGGCGAAGGTCGCGGTGGCGGGGCGCGACCCCGACAAGGCGGCCCGCGCGGCGGAGGAAATCGGCGCGGGTGCTCTCGGCCTGTCGGGCGACGTGCGCGACTATGGCGCGATTCGCGGCGTGATGGAGGAGGTGGCCGACAAGCTCGGCCCGATGGACATCGTGATCTCGGGTGCGGCGGGCAATTTCCTCGCCCCGGTGCTCGGCATGTCGGCCAATGCCTTTCGCACCGTGGTCGACATCGATCTCAATGGCACCTTCAATGTGTTTCGCGGATGTCACGATCTACTCAATCGGCCCGGCGCGTCGCTGATCGCGATCACCGCGGGACAGGCGGTCAATGCGTCGGCGCTGCAGGCGCACGCCTGCGCGGCCAAGGCAGGGATCAACCAGCTGATTCGCGTACTCGCGCTCGAATGGGGTCCCGAAGTCCGCGTCAACGGCATCTCGCCGGGGCCGATCGCCGATACCGAAGGTATGAAGCGGCTCGCCCCGGATGCGGAGACGCGCCAGTCGCATTACGACCGGATCGCGATGAAGCGCTGGGGCAAGATCGAGGAAGTTGCCGAATCGGCGGTGTTCCTCTGCTCGCCCGCCGCAGGTTATATCACCGGCACGATCCTCGATTGCGACGGCGGCAGCCAGATCGGCGACGCATCGCGCGGTGATCTGGCAAAGGGAATGGCCTGACAGCAAAAACGCCGCCAGCCCTGTTGGGATGGCGGCGTTTTTAATGGTGGGCGTGGCAAGGATTGAACTTGCGACCCCTGCGATGTCAACACAGTGCTCTACCACTGAGCTACACGCCCATCCGTTGGGGTGACGCGCCCCCTAAAGGCCTCGATGCGGCTTGGCAAGCCCTTCACGCATGACCGTGTCGTTATTGTTGGCTCGACCGGTCGGCGCGGCCGAAGAGCTTGTCGACTTCACGGACAAGGTCCTTGAGGTGGAAGGGCTTCGACAGCAACTTTGCCTGCGGCACATTTTCCTCAGCGCGCAGCGAAACTGCGGCAAAGCCGGTGATGAACATGACCTGCGTCTGCGGTGCGGCCTTCGCCGTATGCTGGGCGAGCTCGATCCCGTCCATTTCGGGCATCACAATATCCGAAAGGAGCAGGTCGAACGTTCCCGAATCGATATAGGGGACAGCGGCCGTGCCGCGGTCGACGGCGGTGACATGATAGCCGGCGCTGGTCAGCGCGCGGGCAAGATACTCGCGCATCACATCGTCGTCTTCGGCCAGCAAGATACGAATCATGTTAAAGTCTGTTCCCTGGTCGTCCGGAGCAGCCGGTTCCGCCTGGCTGCATCCCTCGTTCATAAGCCGGTATAGCGTCAGAGATTTAACAAATTCACGCGCGATGCTGGATTCGCCGCGCTTTTTTTGCCACTCGTGGTAAATGCCATCCCGCAGCATCCTGTCCTCCGCCATCGCTGTCAACCGGCCCGCGGCGAGCGGACCCGTCGTCGTCTCTGTACCGCATGCGGGGCGTCTGTATCCGTCAGAGGTACTGGCGGCGGCGCGCGTCGAGCGGTCGCAGCTCGAACGACTAGAGGACGGCTGGTGCGATCTGATCGCTGCGGGCGCCGTCGCTGCGGGCGCCACCGTGGTGCAGGCGCTGTGGGCGCGGGCGGTCGCCGACCTCAATCGCGGTGAGGGACAGATGGCGCCGGGCGAGGTCGCAATGCCGCTGCGCGCGCAATTCTCGGCGCCGGGCCGCAAGGAGCGGGCGGGGCTCGGCGTCGTGCCGACGCGGCTCGCCGATTGCGGACCTTTGTGGAAGCGGCCTATCGACGGCGCCGCACTGCATTGGCGGCTCGAATCCTTTCATCGGCCCTATCACGCCGCGCTGGCGGACGAGCTGGCGCGCACGCGCGACCGGTTCGGTCATGCGATCCTGATCGATCTCCATTCGATGCCTCCGATTCCGGCCGGGCAGCCCGGGCATGGTGCGCGACTCGTCGTCGGCGATCATTTCGGTGGAACCGCCGACGACTGGCTGGTCGACCAGGTGATGGCGCGTGCGGAAGAATTGGGGGAGACCGTCTCGCGCAACCAACCCTACGCTGGCGGGCATATCATCCGCACGCACAGCCGTCGGGGCGACGGGGTCCAGGCGATACAGATCGAAATCGATCGCAGCCTCTATCTGGCTGCCGATCGCACCCCCGACAGCAGGCGGGTGTCGCGGCTTTCGCGCTGGTTTGCGGAACTCGTCACCGATCTGGGCGGCGCGCGACCCGAAGCCGAAATATTCCCGCAAGCTGCTGAATAAAAAACCACCTCGTACCGAAGTACGAGGTGGCCAGGGTCCAGGGAGGACGCGCCCGCGTCAAAGCTGACGGGACACTCGCCGCGATGGAAAGGGGGAAAACCATGGCGGCGTAGTTTGAATTTAGGGGTTTGTTCGCCGACTTACAAGAAGCGACAGTACAGAATCTGCAATATGCAGAAAATTGGTCGGGGAGAGAGGATTCGAACCTCCGGCCCCTGCCTCCCGAAGACAGTGCTCTACCAGGCTGAGCTACTCCCCGACCGATCTGCGCGCCGACCGGGGTCGCCGCGAAGGCAGGGCGGTCCTCTAGACGTGCAATCTGCGAACTTCAAGCGCCAATCGGCACATCGAAGAGGATTGCTGCAACTAGAGCCTTTCGGCAGTTCGAAAGCTGAAATGACCGTCAGCAACAAAAATCAGATGATCGACGAGATCGATACCCATTGTTCGCAGGAAAAGCGCGGCCTCGTGCGTCGCCGCGATGTCGGCGTCGCTTGGCAAGGCAATGCCCGACGGGTGATTATGCGCCATCAGGGCGGTCCGGATGCCAGCCTCTACCAATGCGCGCCAGCGGTACGGCGCGATGATGCAGCGCCCGGTCGTGTCGCCCTCGATGCGTTCGAGGTGTACCAGCCGACCGAAAGCGTCGAAGCCGAGCAGAAGCAGCGCCTCGCGTTCCTCGTCGAACAGCGGGCGCAGCAACAGGTGCGCGATATCATCCTCCACCTCGCGGGAGACGAAACCGGCGAGCGCCGGGCAGGGCACTTTATCGAGGGGGGCGAACCGGCTCACGGCGACGCCCATGCGCCCTGCGCGCAGGATTCCAAACGTCCGACTGCCCCGCATCGGAGGCTTTGGGGTCCGGCATCGGCTGCTCCCTTGTCCGCCGGCGGTGCGGGGCCTAGCAATGTGAGGCTAACACCGGGAGTGAGTCTTGCCTGATTCCATCCATTATGAACTGCAATATCTCGATCTGATGCGCCGCGTCTGGATCGAGGGCGATGAGCGTGTCGACCGCACCGGCGTCGGGACGCGATCGTTATTCGGCGAGACGATGCGATTCTCGCTGAAAGACGATGCGATACCGCTGCTCACGACGAAGCGCGTCTATTGGAAGACGGCGCTGCGCGAGATGTTGTGGTTTCTCACGGGCGACACGAATATCCGGTCGTTGGTCGCGCAGGGCGTGAAGATCTGGACCGATTGGCCACTCGATAAATATCGCAAGGCGACCGACGACGATATCAGCGCCGAAGATTTCGAGGCGCGAATCGTCGCCGACGCGGCTTTCGCGGCCGAGTGGGGCGGCCTCGGCCCCGTCTATGGTCACCAGTGGGTGAACTGGCCGCGCTATGAACCTGCGGGTGAGGGGCTGTTTCGCCTATCCGGACAGGGGCACAACCAGATCGCTGGGCTCATCGATTCGCTCCGCAACAATCCGGGATCGCGGCGGCATATCCTCACCGGCTGGAACGTTGCCGATCTCGATCACATGGCACTACCGCCCTGTCACATGACCTATCAGTTCCACGTTCGCAGCGATGGCGGGCTGTCGTGCCTGCTGTTTCAGCGCTCGTGCGACCTTGGCCTCGGGTTCGCGTTCAACATCTTCGAGGCGGCGCTGCTGACGCGGATGATAGCGCAGCAATGTGATTTGTACGCGCATGAGGTCGTGTGGACCGGGGGTGACGTCCATCTCTATCTCAATCATGCCGAACTGGTCGAACAGCAGTTGCGGCGTGTACCCGAGGGCGCGCCGAAGCTGCACATCCTTCGTCGGCCCTCAAGCATTTTCGATTACCGTTTCGAGGATTTTGCGGTCGAGGATTATGCGCCGCAGGCGCATATTTCTGCGCCCGTCGCGGTCTGACGCGCGCCATTGCATTCGTATGGAGGCGGTAATAATATGTCGCCGTGTTGAAATATAACTAGGCGCCGATTCGCGCCTTCAAAGGGAAGAAGATATGCCTGAGACGCCTCGGCGCCCGGCGAGCAATTTGCCGCCGCTGTCGCTTCATATCCCCGAGCCGCGCTATCGCCCCGGCGATACCCCGGACTTTGGCGATATCGAAGTTCCTGCGGTCGAAGCGACGCCGCGCCCGAGCGAAGCGACCAGGCCCGACGCGATGCGCGAGTTGAGCTATGGTCTCGTGCGCGTGCTCGATTTCGACGGGCAGGCGAAAGGGCAGTGGGATCCGAAGCTGTCGCCCGAGCGGCTGCGCACGATGCTGCGAAACATGATGCTGACGCGGGCGTTCGACGATCGTATGTTTCGCGCGCAGCGGCAGGGCAAGACCAGCTTCTACATGAAGTGCACTGGCGAGGAAGCGACCTCGGTGGCGTCGACGATGGCGATCGACCGGACCGACATGGTTTTTCCGAGCTATCGCCAGCAGGGCATTCTGATCACGCGCGACTATCCGCTGATCCAGATGATGAACCAGATCTATTCGAACCGCGGCGACCATCTGCTCGGTCGCCAGTTGCCGATCATGTATTCGGCACCCGAACATGGCTTCTTCAGCGTCTCGGGCAACCTTGCGACGCAATATCCGCAAGCTGTGGGCTGGGCGATGGCCTCGGCATCGAAGGGTGACAGCCGTATTGCGACCGTGTGGTGCGGCGAAGGCTCGTCGGCGGAGGGCGACTTCCACTCGGCGCTGACTTTTGCGACCGTTTATAATGCGCCGGTCATCTTCAACGTCGTGAACAACCAGTGGGCGATTTCGAGCTTCTCGGGCTTTGCTGGCGGCGAGCGGACGACTTTTGCCGCGCGCGCGGTGGGCTATGGCATTGCCGGCCTCCGCATCGACGGCAACGACCCGCTCGCGGTATATGCCGCAACGCAGTGGGCGGCCGACCGGGCACGCACGAATAACGGCCCGACGCTGATCGAGCATTTCACCTATCGCAGCGAGGGGCACAGCACCTCCGACGATCCGAGCGCCTATCGCGCCGCCGACGAAGCCACCGCTTGGCCGCTCGGCGACCCGATCGCACGGCTTCGCCAGCATCTCGAGACGATCGGCGAATGGAATGCCGAACGCCACGAGGCGCAAGCGAAGGAACTCGACGATCTGGTGAAAACGACCCAGAAACAGTCGGAAAAGCTCGGCATTCTCGGCCACGGTATGCATCAGCCGTTCGAGACGATGTTCGAGGATGTGTTCGAAGAGATGCCTTGGCACCTCAAGGAACAGTGCGATCAGATGCTCGCCGAGCAAGAGGCCAAGTTCGGCCCCAACTGGAAGCCCGAATGATGACCGGCGAGACGAAAACCATGAACATGATCGAGGCGATCAACAGCGCCATGGACGTCATGCTGGGGCGCGACGACAAGATGGTCGTGATGGGCGAGGACGTCGGGTTTTTCGGCGGTGTTTTCCGCGCCACGGCAGGCCTGCAGAAAAAGCACGGCAAGACGCGTGTGTTCGATACGCCGATCAACGAATGCGGCATCATCGGCGTCGCGGTCGGCATGGGCGCCTATGGCCTGCGGCCGGTCCCCGAGATCCAGTTCGCCGACTATATCTACCCTGGGCTCGACCAGTTGGTCAGCGAGGCGGCCCGCCTGCGTTACCGCTCGGCCGCGGACTTCATCTGCCCGATGACCGTGCGCACGCCGTTCGGCGGCGGCATTTTCGGTGGCCAGACACACAGCCAGTCGCCCGAAAGCATCATGACGCACATCTGCGGGGTGAAGACGGTGATCCCGTCGAACCCCTATGATGCCAAGGGCCTGCTGATCGCGGCGATCGAGGACAACGACCCCGTCGTCTTCCTCGAACCGAAGCGAATTTATAACGGCCCGTTCAGCGGCTATTATGACCGTCCGGTCGAGCCTTGGTCGAAGCATGACGCGAGCGCGGTGCCGGAGGATTATTACCGCATCGAACTCGGCAAAGCTGCGACAGTGCGCGAGGGTGAGGCGCTGACGATCCTTGCCTATGGCACGATGGTTCACGTCACCAAGACGATCGTCGAGGAAATGGGCATCGATGCCGAAATCATCGATCTCCGCACGCTGCTGCCGCTCGATATCGAGGCGATCGAAACGTCGGTGAAGAAAACCGGCCGCTGCTTGATCATCCACGAAGCGACGCGCACCTCGGGCTTCGGCGCCGAACTCGCCGCGCTGGTGCAGGAGCGCTGCTTCTATCATCTCGAGGCTCCGGTCGAACGCGTGACCGGCTTCGACACGCCTTATCCGCATAGCCTCGAATGGGCCTATTTCCCCGGCCCGGTACGCATCGCGACCGCGCTGACCAAGATTTTGAAGGACTGACGCCATGGCCCGTTATTCATTCCGTCTGCCCGACATCGGCGAAGGCATTGCCGAAGCCGAGATCGTCGCCTGGCACGTCAAGATTGGCGAGCGCGTCGAGGAAGATGCGCAGCTTGCCGACATGATGACCGACAAGGCGACCGTCGAAATGGAATCGCCCGTTTCGGGGATCGTCGTCGAACTGGCGGGCGAGGTCGGCGACCTGATCCCGATTGGTTCGACGCTCGCCGTGATCGAGACCGACGGCGATGCCGAAGCGCCGCCGGCTGATACGCGGGCGGAACAGGAGGTCGTTGCGGAAACGCCGGGTGCTGAGGAGATTTCGGTGGCCGAGGTCGCTGCCACGGTGGCCGCTCCCGCGCCGGCGCCCGCTCCGGCCCCGGTGCCCGCCGCCGCCGAGCACAGCCGCGCCGTGCTCGCATCGCCGGCCGTCCGCGCCCGCGCCAAGGACCTCGGTGTCGACCTTTCGCAGGTTCAGGCCGAAGGTGACCGCATTCGCCATGCCGACCTCGACGCCTTCCTGCGTTACAGTGGCGGGCAGGGCTATCATGCGCCCGGCGCCAGCCGCGCGCGCGCCGACGAGCCGATCAAGATCATCGGCATGCGCCGCAAGATCGCCGAGAATATGGCGGCGTCGAAGCGCGCGATCCCGCATTTCACCTATGTCGAGGAAATGGACGTCACCGCGCTCGAAGAGATGCGCGCCGACCTCAACGCCAACCGCGGCGGGCGGCCGAAGCTGACGATGCTGCCCTTCCTGATCGTGGCGATCTGCCGTACCATTCCGCAGTTTCCGATGATCAACGCGCGTTACGACGACGAAGGTGGCGTGGTGACGCGGTACGGTGCGGTGCATCTGGGCATGGCGACGCAGACCGATGCCGGCCTGATGGTCCCGGTCATCCGCGACGCGCAGGACAAGAATGTGTGGCAGCTCGCGAGCGAGATCACGCGCCTTGCCGAAGCCGCGCGCACCGGCAAGGCGAAGGTCGAGGAACTGACCGGCGGCACGCTGACCGTCACCTCCCTCGGGCCGCTCGGCGGGATCGCCACGACCCCGGTGATCAACCGTCCCGAGGTCGCGATCATCGGCCCGAACAAGATCGTCGAGCGGCCGGTATTCGACGGCGATGAAATTCGCCGCGCGAAGCTGATGAACCTGTCGATCAGCTGCGACCACCGCGTCGTCGATGGCTGGGATGCCGCCAGCTATGTGCAGGCACTCAAGAAGCTGATCGAAACGCCGGTCCTGCTGTTCGCGGACTGAGACCATACGAAGCAATCCGGGGCAGTGGACGCTCGCTCCGGATTGCTTCGCTAGGCGCGCGGGCTATAGTCCCAACCCCGCGAAGCTTGTCTGGTCGAACTTCAGCTTGAAGGTCACATAGGCGCCCGAGCGCGAGAAGCGCGCCTCTTCGAAATCGCGGTCGTGGAACCCTGCGAAATTATAGCCGAAGGTGATGTTCGCATTCGTCATCGGCGCCAGCGTCACCGTCGGACCGCCCGCCCAGCTCACGGTGTCGGCGTCGGTCCCGATGCGCACGGTGCCCGAGGCGCCGACGTCGACATGCTCGCCAAGGTTGAAGCGGAAATCGGCGCCGATCAGGTTCGACCAGCCCTTCACGTCGTCCGCACCGAAGCGGTCGAAATTGTAGCGGGTGCCCCAGAAGAAGCCGATCTCTGCGCGTTCGTACCAGCCGTCGCGGAACCCACGATCGCCGAGCGGCGTCCAGTTCACCGACAGGCTGTTGAGCAGGCGGCGGCTCGTTGCGTCGCCGTCGATCGTCAGCGTGCCGCCGATCGGGCCGGCTTCGCCCGCGACCGCATCACGCACCTTGTCCGAACGAAACTCACTCTTGTTGAGCCATGATACACGCGACGCCGCGGGGCGATGGGCCCAGCTCATCTCGAAATTGATGACCTCGGTTGTCGGCGTTGTGCCGGCTCCGCTCGCCTTGGCGTAAGTGAAGAGCGCGCCCAATGTACGGCCCTCGCCGAGCTGGCGGAGGCCGCCCAGCGTCAGTCCGTAACGGTTGGCGATTTCACCATCGCGATATTCGGCACGGCCCGTCAGCGTCCAGCGGTCGGCGCGATAGGTAGCGCCGGTGCTGATCGCGAGGAAATCTTCGGTCAGCGTGCCGTTGCCGCCGAGGAAGCCGCCCGACGCGACCGGCTGGTCGACATTGAGCACGTCGCGCGCGCTGATGCCCCCGATGGTGCGATTGCCGTCGACCGACACGTCGACCGACCCGCGCTCGCCAAACTTCAGCGATTGCGACAGGCCGTAGGCGGCGAAGCTGCGCGGGCCATATTCGCCAATCTCCTGCTGGTTTGCGGTGGCGAGCAGCCGCGCCCCCGACCAGGGCGTCAGGTCGAAACCAAGCCGCGCGGTGCGCGCCTTGATCGTGTCGCCATCGGCGATTTCGTAGCTGCCGACCAGGTTGACGTCGCGATTGATCGCATAGCGCGCGCCAAGACGGTGCCGCGTCGGGAAATCGACGCTCGCATCTTTGCCGCCGAGCGCGAATTCGGTCTGCGCATCGAGTTCGAGGCGTTTGCCCATCAGTCGCTGCGTCGCACCGAGCTGGACGATGTTCGAACGGTTACGGCTGCCATCGGTCAGGCGATCGTCGGCGTGCGTCAGCCCGGCGCGTGCGACGATGGTGCTATTGTCATATTCGACCAGAGCGCGCGCCGCGCGGCGGCGTGCATTGGTGTCGAGATAATCTTCCTGCCATGCGCTGCCGGTCACCGATAGGTTGCGGCTGGCTTTGAGCCTCGCATCGAAGCCGAATTTGCGCGTGCCATTCTCGCTGCTGTTGAGCTGGCCGGTGCCGAACCCTGCCTCGCGTTCGCGGATATAGGCGAGGAAGTCGGCGTTGCTGCTGTGATGTTCGGCCTCGATCAGCCATGCCTTGGCAGTGCCGTCGGCCGCCGTGCCGCCGTTGTTCGCCTTGGCATCGCTCACCGCGAGTTCGGCGCGGACCTCGGTTTCGATGGTCGGACGATAGCGTGCGTCGACGCCGCCGAGGTTGGTCTTGGCGTTGCCGTCCTCGTCATGGATGAAGGTTGCGCCGACGCGCAATTTCTCGTCGTTCGACTGATAGCTGACGCGGCCGCCGGCGTTGAGCACGCGCTGGCCGACGCCGTTGACCTCATATTCGGCAACGATGAATTGCGGGTCGAGGTTCCACGAGCGGCTGAGCACCGGCTCACGGAAGCGGATCGTCCCCGACAGATAGTCGATGTCATAGTCGACATGGCGCGAAAGGCTGACGCTGTCGACGATGCGTTCGCTGTGCAAGCGGTCGCGCGTTTCAATAACGATCCGTTCGCTGTTCGGCAAAATATCCTTCGCGCCAAGCTGGTACGGGCCGGTCACGCCATTGCCCTGAAACTCGTCGCGACGGAACCGGTACGGCGTGTCGGCGACGAAGGCGGTCGCGGCGACATTGCGGCCGCGATATTCGGCCTTGCCGCCGTTGAGCGCGCGCTGGTAGCGGGCAAGTTCGGGTTCGGAGATTCCGGTCTCGATATCACCGAACATCGCATAGAATTGCGGGCGTTCGAGACGCAGATAGAGTTTGCGCACCGAGGCCGCGTCATAGCGCGTCTCGTTGCGGTCGGCGTATATGGTGTAATAGGCGCGCGGATCGATTGCGCCGCCAAACCGGGCGTCATCCTTGTCCTTGTCGCTGTCATAGGCCAGCGTCATCAGCCATTTTCCGCGTACGCGGCCCTTGGCGTAGAGCGCGAGGCGGGCGTCGGCGTTGAGATCGTCGAGTGTCTCCGCGACCGGCTCCATCCGGTCGCCCAGCGTATTATAGCCAAGCGTGCCAGCGGCAAAGCCGATGACGGTCCACGGACGGTTGCCGGGATCGAGCCAGGTTTCGATCGTCTGCTTGCGCGTCACCTTGTCGTCGCGGAAGGTGAATTCCATCGCAAGCGTGCCCGACGCGGTCGTCGGTTCGAGCTCGATGGTAGCGATGCCGTCGTCGCCATCGATCTTCCACACCGGCTGCGCGCGTTCGATACCCGCGAGCTGGCGCGCCTGCTGCGCATCGGCTTCGACCGCGGGATAATAAGGCGTGGGAACGCTGAAATCGCCTGTCAGGCCCGCGCGGATCGGCTTGCCGTCGCGGTCGGTCAATCGCACCGCGATCACCGGGCGCGTCACCCCGTCGGCGATCAGCACCGACTTTTCGCGGATCAGCGTCGCGCGCATCGGGATGATCGAATAATGGACGTTGCGTTCGAGCGTTTCGATGATGATGCCATTGGCGTCCGCCACCTCTGCGATGAGGCGGTTTTCGCCCTCGCGGATTTCGAGCCCGCGCCACAGGCTGACGGCAATGCTGCCGTCGGCCGATTTGCTGACGCCCTCGAAGGTCAGGGGATCGGCGGGCTTGCCGTTGACGCGGAGCGATACTTTCTGCCCCGGGACGTGCTTGATCGCGGCGCGGATCGCCTTGGCGCGCGGATTATGGTCGGCGTCGGGGAACAGCCAGCCGATACCCGGTGTCTGCCCTGCGAGCCAGTCGCGATTGGCGCCCGCGGCTTCGGGATCGCTCAGCGCCTTTGGCGTTTCGACAACGGCCCTGATCGGCATGGCGCGCGGTGTGCTGGCGACGGCACGGAAGTCGGCGCGCTTCAGCGCACCGCCGCGGCCTTCGACAAAGCGCGAGATTGCGCTGCCGGCGGTCTGCGTGGAGCGCGCGCAATCGATGGCTTCACGGTCGAGGGGCAGCGTCGACGGATCAATCTGCACGACGTGCAAGCCGGGACGGACGCCCTCGAAGTGATAGCGGCCATCCTCGTCGGTAACGGTGTAGCTGCCGTCCTGCAGCATCACGCGCACACCCATGATGCCGCGGTCCTTGCCCGGATCGACGGTGCAGCCGCCGTCGGTGATCCGGCCGATGATGGTCATCCGGTCGCCGAGCTGGTCGCGTTTGATCGAAATCGTTGCTTCGGCGATGTTGCTGGTCGATCCACGGTTGTCGGTGGCGGTGGCGCGGTTGAGCGCATTGCCCGGCTGCGCCGACACAATGACTTCGGCGAGGTAGGTGAGTAGCGCCGAGCGCGATGCAGCAATGCCGGGCAGGGTGACGGCGAACTCTCGGCCATTTGCTTCGACCGTGGCATCGACGCGGACGCCGTCGACGCGCACCGTATCGGTGCGCAGGCGCATATCCGCCGGGAGGACGTCGCGCACGGTGACCGTGCCGGTGCTGCGACGCGTATCGCGGTTGGCGACCTCGACGCGATACTGGATCACGTCTCCGGGTACCGCGACTTGCGTCGAGGTCGTCTTGCGCAGGATCAGCGGCAGACCCGGCCGATCGACGGGAATGTCGACACGCACGGGGGCGGGGCTGCTCAGCGTGAAGGGGTTGCCGTAGCTCGCACCCGTGATTTCGAACGGCTGCCCGTCGTCGGGACGGCGCAGGCCGGCGAGCGCTGCGGGGCTGGAGGTCGACGGCGCAGTGTAGGGGGCAGGCGGTTCGACGATCAAGCGATAGGTCCCCGGTGCGACAAAGGGGAAGCGATAGTCGCCCGGCGGGAAATTATACGTCGTGCCGCCTGTGTCTGCGACACTCTGTCCGGTCACGACGCTCGATGGATAGGCCGAAACACCGTCGTCGCCAAACACCTGTGCGGGCTGGCCGGTCGCGGCATCGACGATCGTGACGCGGCTGCCGGCAACGGGTGCGCCGTCACCGCTGTCGAAGACGATGCCGAACGGATCGACGAGGAAGTTGATCGTCGCGAGCGCGACGAGGCTGGCGCTCGCCTGATCGGTGACGCGCAGCGACAGTGGGGCGCCGGGATCGACCGACAGGCGGCAATCGCCTTGCGCGATCGCGGGCGGAACGCCCATGGTGTTGATGAAGCCGGTGAATTCGCCGCTGTTATTCGCCGTTTCGGTCAGCGTGATCGACTCGCGATCGCCGTTTTCGAGTTCAAGGATGACGGGCAGGGTGTCGCGCTGCTGCGGATCGGTATTCGCCGACACCAGCGTGATCGCGACGACCAGCACTTCGCCGGCACGGAAATTGTCGGTGCTTTGCAGCGATGCCGGGGCGGTCGAGATGCCCTCGTAAACGCCGCTGAGAGGGATCGTGCTCGTCGCGCTGCGCGCTGCCGGGCGGTTACACTGCGTCGGCGCAAGCGGCACCGACTTGTTGCCGCCGCTCGCTGTCAGCCGATACGTCGTGATCGTCGGCGGCTCCGGCGGGCGGGCCGTCACTGTCACATCGACGCGGTTCGACAGCGCCTGACCGGGCTGCCCGTCTTGCGTCCACTGCGCCGAAGCCGTGTTCGTGATCACCTGCGCGCGCGCCGCGGGTATCGCGGGCAGCAGCGCTGCCGCGACCAGGGCGGTCACAAGGCCGGAAAATTTCGCGCGGAGTGCCATGCAAGCCCCGAAGGAGGCAGCGGAGCCGGCACTTGCCGGAACCCCGCCGCCCCGTCCGTTACCCGATCAGTTGACGGTTGCGCGGAAAACGAGCGTGCCGGCGGTGCCCGCGGCGATCGACGCGATCGTGCCCGACACGTTCGGTGCCGCATAACTGCCACCGGCCCCGCCGTTGAAATCACACACACCGCCGGTGACCGTGCCACCGAGCAGGATCGTGCCCGCATTGAACGTCAGCTGGCCCGGAACCGGGTCGGTGATCAGCACCGACGTTGCCGCGGCGCTGCCGGTGTTGGCGATGGCGATACAATATTCGATGACCGCACCCGGGATCAGCTTCGGATTGGTCGTGCTGTTGACCGGATCCGAGATGATGCGGCTGGTCTTGGTGACCGCGAGCGTGGCGGTCTGCACCGTATAGTCGTCATTGTCGCTGTGCGATCCGTCGCGCGCGGCATCGCCCGCCACGCCGGGCGTGATATCGGCGAAAACGGTATCCTTTCCGGCGGTGTTCGCACCCGTGGTTTCGGTGATGGCCGCGCCTTGGGTGCCGGCCAGTCCGCCCTCGCGTGCCGTGGCGCGCAACGTGACTCCGGCAACGGCGTTGTTGACGAGACCTGCCGGGATATCGGCTACGACGAACAGGCGAATCGCGGTGTCGACGACGAGTTCGTCGATATAGTTGGTGATCAGCGTATCGCCGGCGTCCCAGCTACCGATCGTGCCCGACGCAATATTGTCGCGATAGATGCGGACATTGTTGACGTTGAACGTATCGGTGCCGGTATGGGCCGCCGTGCCGCCGACCTGCTGCGTCACCGTCAGTGCGAAGTCGAGCGTCTCGTTCGACGTGTTGGTGAGCTGGAAGGTGGTGACGGCATTGGCCTGTCCGGGCACGACCGTGGTCGTGAGGTCGGCGACTTCCTCGACAAGCACATTGATCTTGCGGTCGACGGTGAAATTGTTCGACGCCGACTGCTGTCCCTGTGCGACGCCACCGACCTGATAGTCGACGGTGGCAGTATTGGTGATCGTGGTGCCCGCGGTCGTGCCGACGGCAAAGGCCGGCGTGGCGGCGACGCTCGAAAGCGCCGCCAGACCGATGGCACCCATGTTCGTCAGCTTGCTGGTCATAGCTGAGCTCCTGGGCTTTATGCTGGTTGCCGTTTCCCCACCGCTGGCAACCGTTAAGCGGTTTGTTTCACCTGGTTATCTGACAACTCCCCGAAACATGAGCTTGCCCGTGCCGCCGACCGGGATCGGATCCCGGAAAGCCCAGCGAATGTGCGTGACGTCGGCAGGCTGCGCGGCGCGGCGCGTGCCGTCGGTCATCGGAACCGAAAGGTCGGAAAGCAGTCCCCACTGCTTGCCGCCGTCGACCGAGACCAGCGGCCGCGTGTCGCCGGCGTCCGCAAAGCGGACCGCCGAGGGCATCGGGTTGGTGATCACGAACCTGTCGGCCGGCTGCGCGCCGGCGTTGCGATAGTTGAGCACGAAGACGAGGCGATCGCCGGGAACGACCACCTTCGGTTCCTCGAGAAGGATCTTCTGTTTGCCTGCGGCATCGGTCGAGACCCGCTCGACGAACACATGATTGTCGAGCGTGACCTGGTTCGCGGCGAGTGCCTGCGCGGGCGCAAGCGCAGCAAGCAAAAGGAAAAGAACAGTGCGCATGCGCATCTCCATCAGTCTATCTGGGTCCGGAAGGTGACAGTGCGGGTCTGGCCGCCGGCGACGGTTCCGAGCATCACGTTGATCCGCGAACCGTTATAGTCTCCGGCATCGGCGTCGGCCGCGTCGGACAGCCCGCTGCCGCCGAGCGTGATCGAGCCGGGGGCATAGCTGGTGTCGGCGGGAATATTGTCGGTGATCGCAAGGCCGCTGACCGACCCGCTGCCCGCGACCGTGGCAACGATCGTATAGGTGATCGAGGCCCCGGGTATCGGATCGGCGGTGCCGAGCGAATTGGTCACGACTGCCGATTTGACGAGCGTAACGGTCGCGGCCGAGACGACGAATGCACCCGCATCGGTCCCGTCGGCGCCGGTTGAACCCACAACCGCGTCGCCGCCGCCTTCGCCCTGACCGGCGAAGCTGCGGCCGGGATCGCCTGTCCCCGTCCTTGCGGCAGCAACGAGGCTGACGATACCGCGATTGCCGTCAACGACCGTTCCCGGCGTCGTCGCGAGGACGAAGACGGTAATGCTCTGGTCGGGATCAAGCGACGGATCGTTCGCGCCGGGCGTATAGAGCGTGTCGGCGCTGGCGTCGAAGATGCCATCGCCATTGTCGAGATAGGTCTGGGTGACGACAGGATCGTAATTGTCGCCGCCCGCATTGGCGATCGTCGTCAACCCGAAGGCTTCGACGCCGTTGCCGTTGTTGGTGACCGAGAAGGTGAGCACCTGTCCCGTCGCGCCCGGGGTCGTCGGAACATCGGCGGGATTGCTCGAATCGACGGTGACGTCGAGCACTTCGTCGACGAGCAGGTCGACGCGGTTCGAATCGACCGTCGTCGTACCGCCGCCCGTATCGAAGCTCGCGCTCGCGGTGTTGCTGATGGTGGAGCCAGCGCGCGTGCCGGCGGCTTCGGCCAGGATTGGCAGCGCAAGCGCCGCCAGCAGGGCGATGATCGAACAAGAGGGAAGAAGCCGATGCTTCGCGCCCCCCACGGGCGCTATCATCATCATTTTGACTCCGAACAGGTTGGTCCTTGGAGCCGTCAGTCGCCGATAAAGGGTAATTTCTGGTTAAAATGCAGGTAAAAGGGCCGACTTTGCTCCAAATGGAGACAGGGAGCCGGAGATTTCGTCGCAAAACGGGGCGACTGGCGCAGCGGGTAAAGCGCGCGTAAGATGAGGCGGTTAACGAGGAGAGCAGGGGTGGCGGAGGACCGGGGCAGCAAGGATGTGCGTCCGCCGCGCGTCAATCCGCTCCAGCAGATCGAGATCGACGATTTTCGCCGCGACCGGCTGCTTGCCGCGCTCGCGCTGATCCTTGGCGCCGCATTTTGCCTTGGGCTACCTTTCGCGCTTCAGGCCGGTGCTGAATTCTTCCTCCCGCTCACCGCTGCGATCGTCATCGCAATCGCGCTGGTGCCGCTGCTCGAATGGCTTGAGCGGCGCGGTCTGCCGTCGGCGCTCGCGGCATTCCTGGCGCTTGCGACCTTCCTTGCGATTATCAATGCCGCGCTCGCGATCATCGTCGTTCCGGCGACAGGCTGGTTCGCGCGCATTCCCGAATCGATTCCCCGCATCCAGAGCAACCTCGCGCCGCTCATCGACTTCTATTCGACGCTGCAACGCTTCGTCGATCGCACGCTGATGTCGGTCGCCAGCGGCACCGAGGCGACCGCGCAGGCGGTGGCAGCGACCGCGCCGACCTCGGTGGTCGACTATTTCATCTCGTCAGCACCGTCGGCGGCGATCCAGCTTTTTTTCGCTGTCCTCGTGATCTTCTTCTTCCTCGCGGGCTGGACCCGGCTGCGCAAGGGAACGATCCGGCGGCGGGGCAGCTTCGACGGCGCGATGCAGACCGCGCGCGTGATACAGAATGTCGTCGATGCGACCGCCGACTATCTGGCGACGATCACCATGATCAACGCGATACTGGGCCTAACGGTCAGCCTGCTGCTGTGGGCGCTCGGCATGCCGTCGCCCTTCATGTGGGGCGGGATCGTGAGCATCTGCAATTTCGTGCCCTATCTGGGGCCGATCGTCGCCGCGGTGCTGCTGGGGCTCGGCGGGCTGATGACCTTCGACGCGGTCGGGCTCGCGCTTTTGCCCGCGCTGATCTTCATCGGCGTGCATCTGGTCGAGGCGAATCTGATCACACCGCTCGTGCTCGGCAAACGGCTGACGATCAACCCGCTGCTGATTCTCGTGTCTTTGAGCTTCTGGGGATGGGTGTGGGGGACGCCTGGGGCGTTGCTTGCGGTTCCGCTGCTGCTGATTTTGCAGACGGTTCTCGCTTCGACCGGAACGCCTGATCTCGCGGGTTTCCTTTTCGAACATGGCACGCTGACGACTGCCGACGAGGTGCGCGATCGATTAAATCGCACGCAGGATGAAAGCGACGGTTGACAGGTCGGAGCGGGGGCCATATTGGCGCGGCTCCCAAGCACACGCGGGTGTAGCTCAGTTGGTTAGAGTGCCGGCCTGTCACGCCGGAGGTCGCGGGTTCGAGCCCCGTCACTCGCGCCATTCCTTCCTTTCCCGGATGGAATGGCCACCGCAGCTTGGGACCATTCCATCACTGAAAATCGGGAAAAATGGCGCGGCGCTTCAACCGCGCCACTTCCCCAATTCCATCCAGCGCAGCAACGGCTTCAGCGGCAGGATCCAGACGATCCCCGCCGCAAGGTAAAAGATCGCCTGCACCAGCACGGGCCAGCTACCCACCCATGGTGACAGGCTGACGACAATGCCCGTCCACCCGGCGATCAGCGCCAGAATCAGGAACATGCCGGCAGGTTTTCGCCAGCTTGGCTGGGGGCCAGGCGGTATTTGACTCACAAACGGTCTCCACACGGGATGAATTCTTGTTCGGTCAATATCGCGTCGAGCGCGATGTCGGTCGATTCACGCGGCGTAGCGTCGATTTCCTGCACCGACCAGCCGACGCCAATCCGCAGTGGCCCGGGATGTGTGGCGAAATAGCGGTCGTAATGGCCGCCACCCTGGCCGATGCGCCCTCCCGCCCGGTCGAATCCGATGAGCGGACAGAAGATGATACCGGGATACGCCACTGGAGAAGTCTCGGCCGGCTGCTGCGAACCCCATGGACCTTTCACCAGCGATTCGCCCGGGCGCCATAGGGAAAAATCCATTTCGGCGACGCGTCCGCGGTGGCAGGGAAGGGCAAGAGCTCCCACCTTCGCAATGCCCGCAAACATCGGCAGAATGTCGGGTTCGTCACCCCATGGGACATAAGCGGCGACGATCGCATGGTCGGCTATGAGATCAACAAGCGGTGCCGGCATGGCGCGAAACGCCGCCAGTTGGGCCATGCCATCGAGATTTGCTACGAAATGCTGCCGCCGAAAGCGCAACCGCTCGCGCAATTTCTGTTTCTGCTGGACGAGGTGGGCGGACAGGTCGGTCATCGCCTCCTCGGGAGCTTGGCGGGCTGGTTGGCGGGACCGCCGTAGTCGTTTGCCGGAAAATCCTCTGACGCCAGTAACGTCAGGTGGGAACCATGTACGTCGGACCAAGGTCCGGGCAGGGACAGCTCCCTTGGATGATGTATCGCCTCAGGGATATTCGCAACGGCTCGTGCAGGGCAGTGCCCGCCGCCCCCTATGTAGGGGTGCGGGCCCGCTTGCTCAAGGGAGTTGCTCGACTTTCGCAGCAAGCGTTTCGATGCGGTCGGCAATCTGCAGCAGCGCGCGATCGTTCGACGGATTGGCGGCAGGCGCAGCGGTTGCGGCATTTTGCCGCGCGGTATCCAGTTCCTTGAGTGCCGCCTTTTCGCGCTCCACTGCGGCCTTGAGCTCGTCGCGCGCGGCTGCTTCGCGACTTTCTGCGAGCGCCACCGCGGCACGTAGCGAATCGGATTGGGGTTCGGCCTTTTCGACCTTGCCGCGGGCTTCCTGCGCCTCGTCGGCAAGCATCAGTGCGGCGAACAGCAACTGCCGCACCTCGGTCACTCCCGGCATCGTGCGGACTTGTTCATCGACGACGGCCGCGAGTCGCATCAGCTGCGCTTCCTCGCCATCGGCGCAATGGACGTCATAAGGGCGTCCGGCGATGGTCAGCTTGACATCAGCCACGCTTGGCCTCCGCGATAAGCAGGTCGAGCTCGCCGATCACGGCGGCAACCTCCGCCTTCAGCGCCGACTGGTCGGCAGCGGGCGCGGCAACGGGGGGCGCAGGGCGGTTCGCCCGATCGGCCAGAGCCTTTTCGATACGGCTGAGCGCGCGTTCGATACGGCCGATAGCCAGACTGGATTCGTCGAGATCGAGTTCCATAGCCAAAGGGTTAGCAGCGCCGGTGGAGGGGCGCAATCGCCTCTCAATGCCGAAATGCACCGGAATTTGTGCTGCATTCACGCCGCGGGCGGTTGACTCCTGACCCCGTCACCGCAAAGGGCTGTCCCCACCGAATCCGGTCACCTTCACATCCTTTCCCGGGGGACTCATGACACTGCCCGAACGTCAGCTCGCCAACGCGATCCGCGCGCTTGCGATGGATGCCGTACAGGCCGCGAACAGCGGCCATCCCGGGATGCCGATGGGCATGGCCGACGTCGCCACCGTGCTTTATTCGGACTATCTGAAGTTCGACCCGAATGCGCCCAAATGGGTCGATCGCGATCGATTCGTGCTTTCGGCGGGGCATGGCTCGATGCTCGCCTATGCGACGCTGCATCTCGCGGGCTATGCGCGTCCGACGATCGAGGATATCCGCAATTTCCGCCAGCTCCACAGCCCCTGCGCCGGCCACCCGGAAAATTTCGAGCTCGAAGGCGTCGAGACGACGACCGGGCCGCTGGGGCAGGGTCTCGCGACCGCGGTGGGCATGGCGATCGCCGAGCGGCACCTCAACGCGGTCTATGGTGACGATCTTGTCGATCATCGCGCATATGTCATCGCCGGTGACGGGTGCCTGATGGAGGGCATCAACCACGAAGCCATTGGTCTGGCCGGACATTTGCGGCTCGGGCGCCTGACGGTGCTGTGGGACGACAACCGGATCACGATCGACGGGTCGACCGACCTGTCGACGAGCGAGGATATCGCGGCGCGCTATGCGGCGACCGGCTGGCATGTCGAAAGCTGCGACGGGCACGATCCCGCCGACATTCGCCGCGCGCTCGACGCGGCGCTCGCCGATCCGCGCCCGTCGCTGATCGCGTGCCGGACGATCATCGGGTTCGGCGCGCCGAACAAGCAGGGCACGTCGGCAACGCACGGCGCCCCGCTCGGCCCCGACGAGATCGCCGCGGCGCGCAAGGAGCTCGGCTGGATCGCCGAGCCGTTCGTCATTCCCGCCGATATCGCTTCGGCCTGGGCGGCGTTCGGTGAGAAGGGCAAGGCGCTTCATGCGGAATGGAACGAACGTCTCGCAAATAGCGAAAAGAAAAGCGAATTCGAGGATCGTCTGAGCGGCAACGTCGTTCCGGGCGACGCCTTCAGGGCCTATCTCGACGGCCTCGTCGCCGAGCCGCCGAAGGTCGCGACGCGCAAGGCTTCGGAGAACACGCTTGGCGCCCTGACCGCCGATATTCCGGCGCTGATCGGCGGAAGCGCCGATCTGACGGGTTCGAACAACACCAAAACCTCGTCGACCAAGCCGTTGACGAAGAATGATTATTCGGGCCGCTATATCTATTACGGCATCCGCGAATTCGGCATGGCCGCGGCAATGAACGGCATGGCGCTGCACGGCGGCGTCGTACCCTATGGCGGCACCTTCCTGGTGTTCGCCGACTATTGCCGCGCCGCGATCCGCCTGTCGGCGCTGCAGCGCCAGCGCGTCGTCTATGTGATGACGCACGACAGCATCGGGCTTGGCGAGGACGGGCCGACGCACCAGCCGATCGAGCATCTCCAGTCGCTGCGCGCGATGCCGAACCTGCTCGTCATGCGCCCCGCCGACGCGGTCGAGACCGCCGAATGCTGGGCGCTCGCGCTTGCGCAGGAAAACCGGCCGTCGCTGCTCGCGCTGACGCGTCAGAATCTCCCGCCGCTGCGTCATGACGTCACCGAAAATCTTTGCGCGAAAGGCGGTTATCGCCTGCGCGGTGCCTCGGCCGCACGCAAGGTCGTGCTGGTCGCGACGGGCTCCGAAGTCTCGCTCGCGATCGAGGTCGCCGACAAGCTCGAGGCCGCTGGCCATGGGGCCGACGTCGTCTCGATGGTCTCGACCGAACTTTTCGACGAACAGGCGGCCGCCTGGCAGGCCGATATCCTGCCCGAAGACGCGCTGATCGTGTCGATCGAGGCGGGCACGACCTTCGGCTGGGAACGCTATACCGGCCGCCATGGCCTGCGTTTCGGCATCGACAGCTTTGGCGCCTCGGCGCCGATTGAAGACCTATTCAGGCATTTCGGCCTTACCGCCGATGCTATCACGCCCCAGATACTGGCAAAGCTCGGCAATTAAGGACCAGCTTCTTCCACGCAGAAAGGAATTTTCGACATGGCAGTGAAGGTTGCAATCAACGGTTTCGGACGCATCGGCCGCAACGTGGCCCGCGCGATTCTGGAGCGCACCGACCACGACCTCGAACTGGTGTCGATCAACGACCTGGCCGACGCCAAGGCGAACGCCCGCCTGTTCCAGCGCGATTCGGTCCATGGCCCGTTCAACGGCACCGTCGAAGTCGACGGCAACGACCTGATCGTCAACGGCAAGCGCATTCAGGTGACCGCCGAGCGCGATCCCGCGAAGCTGCCGCACGCTGCCAACGGCATCGACATCGCGCTTGAATGCACGGGCTTTTTCACCGACCGCAAGGGCGGGCAGGCGCATCTCGACGCCGGCGCCAAGCGCGTGCTGATCTCGGCTCCCGCCAAGGAAGTCGACCTTACCGTCGTCTATGGCGTGAACCACGACAAGATCGGCGCCGAGCATGTGATCGTATCGAACGCGTCGTGCACCACCAACTGCCTCGCACCGCTCGCCAAGGTGCTGCACGAGAAGATCGGCATCGAGCGCGGCCTGATGACCACGATCCACGCTTACACCAACGACCAGAAGATCCTCGACCAGATCCACTCGGACCCGCGCCGCGCCCGCGCCGCCGCGATGTCGATGATCCCGACCAGCACCGGTGCCGCCGTTGCCGTCGGTCTCGTCCTGCCTGAACTCAAGGGCAAGCTCGACGGCTCGTCGATCCGCGTCCCGACCCCCAATGTCTCGGTCGTCGACCTGACCTTCACACCGCTCCGCGACACCACGAAGGAAGAGGTCAACGCGTTGCTCAAGGAAGCCGCCGAAGGCGAACTCAAGGGCGTGCTCGGCTTCACCGACGAGCCGCTGGTTTCGATCGATTTCAACCATGATGCGCACAGCTCGACCATCGACAGCCTCGAAACCTCGGTGATCGACGGCAAGCTGGTGCGCGTCCTCAGCTGGTACGACAATGAATGGGGCTTCTCGAACCGCATGATCGACACTGCGGGCGTGATCGCCAAGTTCCTCTGAGCCGAAGGGAAGCGTCGATGACCGCGTTCAAGACCCTCGACGATATCGGTGACGTCACCGGCAAGCGCGCGCTTGTGCGCGTCGACCTCAACGTCCCGATGATCGATGGCGCGGTCAGCGACGCCACCCGGATCCAGGCCGCGATGCCAACGATCCGCGAACTGTCGGACAAGGGCGCGATCGTCCTGCTGCTCGCGCATTTCGGGCGGCCGAAGGGGGCGAAGAACCCGACGCAATCCTTGAGCCTCGTCATGGGCGGCGTCGAGGATGTGCTTGGCCATTCGGTCATGTTCATCCCCGAAGCCGTCGGCGAGGGCGCGAAGGCGGGCATCGCGGTGCTTGCGCCGGGCGACGTCGCGGTACTCGAAAACACGCGCTTCTACCCCGGCGAGGAAAAGAACGATCCGGCCTTCGCCGATGGTCTTGCCGAAATCGGCGATCTCTACGTCAACGACGCCTTTTCGGCGGCGCACCGCGCGCATGGCTCGACCGAAGGCGTCGCGCACCGTCTGCCCGCTTATGCCGGCCGCGCGATGGAGGCCGAACTGAAGGCGCTCGATGCCGCGCTGGGCAATCCGGCGCATCCGGTCGCCGCGGTGGTCGGCGGCGCGAAGGTGTCGAGCAAGATCGACGTCCTGCGCAACCTTGTCGGCAAGGTCGATCACCTGATCATCGGCGGCGGCATGGCGAACACCTTCCTCGCCGCGCGCGGGGTCGATGTCGGCAAGTCGCTGTGCGAACATGATCTGGTCGATACCGCCAATGCGATCTTTGACGCCGCGGACGCCGCGGGCTGCACGATCCATCTGCCCTATGACGTCGTGGTGTCGAAAGAGTTCGCGCCGAACCCGCCGACACGTACCGTCAACGTCCACGAGGTTGCCGCCGACGAAATGATCCTCGACGTCGGCCCCGCCGCGGTCGAGGCCCTCGCCGACGTGCTCAAGAATTGCCGCACGCTCGTGTGGAACGGCCCGCTCGGCGCATTCGAGACGCCGCCGTTCGACGCGGCGACCGTCGCGCTTGCGAAGACTGCGGCCGCGCTGACGCGCGAAGGCTCGCTCATCTCGGTCGCGGGCGGCGGCGATACCGTGGCGGCGCTCAACCATGCCGGTGCCGCGAAGGATTTCACTTTCGTTTCGACCGCCGGCGGCGCCTTCCTCGAATGGATGGAAGGCAAGCCGTTGCCGGGCGTCGACGCGCTGAAGGCATAGAATTTCCGCCTGCATTGCATCCGGCCCGACGGGCGGCTATGCGCACCGCCACATACGTATGCAAATAACCGGAGATCTTATGACGACCGCCAATGCCGCCATGCTCGACCAGATCAAATCGGGGCAGGGCTTCATCGCCGCGCTCGACCAGAGCGGCGGTTCGACGCCCAAGGCATTGAAGGGTTATGGCATCGAAGCGGACGCCTTTTCGAACGACGAGGAAATGTTCGGCCTGATCCACGACATGCGCAGCCGCATCGTCACTGCCCCCTGCTTCAACGGCGACAAGGTGATCGGCGCGATCCTGTTCGAGCGCACGATGGACGGCGAGGCGGGCGGCAAGCCCGTTCCGGCGCTATTGTGGGAACGCGGCGTGGTGCCGTTCCTGAAGGTCGACAAGGGCCTTGAGGACGAAGCCGACGGCGTCCAGTTGATGAAGCCCAATCCGGGTCTCGATGCGCTCTGCGAACGCGCCGTTGCCAAGGGCGTGTTCGGCACCAAGATGCGCAGTGTCGTCAACCTCGCCAATCCGGCGGGCATCAAGGCGATCGTCGAGCAGCAGTTCGCCGAAGCCGCGCGGATCGCCGCGCATGGTCTTGTTCCGATCATCGAGCCCGAGGTGAACATCAAGAGCGCCGAGCGCGATGCCGCGGATCGACTGCTCCTCAGGGAACTGCTCGCCGCGCTCGACGCGTGGACGGGCGCGCCGGTGATGCTGAAGCTGTCGCTGCCCACCGAGGCCAGCCTGTTCCAGCCGCTCGTCGATCATCCCAAGGTGCTGCGCGTCGTTGCGCTGTCGGGCGGTTTCGCGCGTCCCGAAGCGTGCGTCGAACTGGCGAAGAACCCGGGCATCATCGCGAGCTTCAGCCGTGCGCTTCTGGAAGACCTGCGCCACCAGATGAGCGACGACGAATTCAATGCCTCGCTCGGTGGTGCGATCGACGAAATTCACGCGGCCTCCGTGGCCTAGGTGATGGGAGAGAGGTGGCAAGCCGTCGACGACTATATCGCCGGCAAATTGCTGGGCGCGGACGACGCGCTTGCCACCACTCTCGCGAACAACAATGCACAGGGCCTGCCGCCGATCGACGTGTCGGCGGCGCAGGGCAAGATGCTGTTCCTGCTCGCGCAGATGGCGGGGGCGAAGCGCATCCTCGAAGTCGGGACGCTTGGCGGCTATTCGACGATCTGGCTGGCGCGGGCGCTGCCCCGCGATGGCGAATTGGTCACGCTCGAGCTCGAGGCGCACCACGCCCGCGTCGCGCGCGCGAATCTCGAAAATGCCGGGGTGTCGGCCAGGGTCGACATCCGCGTCGGCCCGGCGGCGGACACGCTCGCGGCCATGACGGGCGACGCGGCGTTCGACTTCGTCTTCATCGACGCCGACAAGCAGGGCAATGTCCGTTACGTCGAGGAAGCAATCCGCCTCGGGCGTTCCGGCACGACGATCATCGTCGACAATGTCGTGCGCGAAGGCGGTGTGCTCGATGCCGATAGCGATGATGAACGCATTGCCGGCACGCGCGCGCTGTTCGACATGCTGAACGCCGACCCGCGTCTTGACGCGACCGCGATCCAGACGGTCGGTGCCAAGGGGTGGGACGGGTTCGTGCTGGCGCGGGTGCGCTGATATTCCCGTCATCCCGGCGAGGGCCGGGATGAGGATCGGGCGGTTACAGCCCGCCCGCGAACCGGAAGGAGAAGCGGTAGTCGCCCGGGCTGAGCGTGACGTCGGTGCGCTTCTCCGGCCGCACCGATTCGAGTGTGAACCGGCCGTCGGCAAGGTGGGTCGGCTCACCGAGGGTGACTTCGAACGGCTGCTTCTCTCCATTGCCGCGAATCCACAACATCTTCACCCGCACGCGCCCCGCCCAGACGCAGCGCGCGTTCATCGGGCAGCGGCTGTCCTCCACGACCTCGACCGGCTGGACGAGCGGGCCGTCGACATAGGCGCGCTGGCCGAGCGCGACGTCGTGGCCGTCGGGGAGCGGGGCGCCCGCGGTCGTCGCGCAGGCCGAAAGCAGGAGAGCGGAGGGAAGGGCGAGGGCGGCGAGGCGAAAGACGTTCTGCATTTGCCCGCATCTGGCGGCGTCGCTATGAACGCGCCATGACTACATCCGATTGCCAGCTCTATCTGATTTCGCCGCTCGATGTCGGCGGCGATTTTCCCGCGCGCCTCGAGGAAGCGCTGTCCGCCGGACCCGTCGCCGCCTTCCAGTTTCGCGTGAAGAATATCGACCAGCACGAGGCGGCGCGGCTCGCCGAACCGCTGCAGGCGATCTGTGCCGCGCACGAGGTCGCCTTCATCGTCAACGACGACGTCGCGCTCGCGAAGCGGCTGGGGGCCGACGGCGTTCATCTGGGGCAGGGCGACGGCGATCCGAAGGAAGCACGCCGTCTGCTCGGACCCGACACGCAGATCGGCGTGACCTGCCACGACAGCCGCCATCTTGCGATGGAGGCGGGCGAGGCCGGGGCCGACTATGTCGCGTTCGGGGCGTTCTTTCCGACGACCACCAAGGCGACCCGGCATCATCCCGAGCCCGAAATATTGACCTGGTGGCAGGGCTTGTTCGAATTGCCGTGCGTCGCGATCGGCGGGATTACGGTCGACAATGCCCCGGTTCTGGTCGAGGCCGGTGCCGACTTCCTTGCCGTGTCGGGCGGCGTGTGGGCCCATCCCGAAGGTCCGGCCGCAGCGGTGCGCGCCTTCGCCGCCATTCTCGAGGATCAGCCCGCGGGGTAATCGCGCCCGGGCGTTTTCGGTGCCTTTCGGGGTGCCGGCGCCGCCGCCGCATCCTTGCGCCAGCCAAAAAGGCCGGCGCAAGGCGCCCTGCGCGACGTTGCTGCGGTGCCGCGAGGGGGCGGCGGGGTAAGATCGGGAAGATCGATGCTCATCATGGGCGCCGATATGGCATTGACGTCGGCCGCCAGATTGTATCGATGCGTCAAAAGCATATCGGTCCGTCGCTTTTGGCGTTTCGGTCCAACGGGCCTCGGCCCAGGGATCGGGCTGGCGGCTTTTCGCTTGCGCCGGACGCGGCGCCCCGCAAGACAGCGGCTGGGGAGATTTTTGATGAGCGAAACCACCACATCGGCCTCGCGCGGGCGCGAACTCACCATTCGTGCAATCCTGCTCGGCGGACTGCTGACTTTGGCGTTCACGGCGGCGAACGTCTATCTGGGGCTGAAGGTCGGACTGACCTTTGCGACCTCGATTCCCGCCGCGGTGATCTCGATGGCGCTGCTGCGCTATATGGCCGGGTCGACGATCCTCGAGAATAATATCGTCCAGACGATCGCGAGCGCGGCGGGCACGCTGGCGGCGATCATCTTCGTGCTGCCGGGGCTCGTGATGGTCGGTTACTGGCAGGGCTTTCCGCTGCTGGAGACGACCGCGATCACGATGCTCGGCGGGATATTGGGCGTGCTGTTTTCGGTGCCGCTGCGGCGCGCGCTCGTCGTCGATTCGGACCTGCCCTATCCCGAGGGGCGCGCCGCCGCCGAAGTGTTGCAGGTCGGCGCCGCGAGCGCGGAAGGGGCCGAGGAGAACAAGGCCGGGCTGTCGGCGCTGATGTGGAATTCGCTCGTCGCGGCGGGGTTCACGCTGCTCACGCAGATGAAACTCGCCGGGGCCGAGGTCGCGCGCTGGTTCGCCATCGGCAACGGGGCGACGGGGATCGCGGGCGGGCTCGCCTTTGCGCTGTTCGGGGTCGGGCATCTCGTCGGCCTGTCGGTGGGCATGGCGCAGCTCGTCGGGCTGGTCACCGGCTGGTGGGTGCTGCTGCCGATCCTGACGCAAGGTGGGGCGGGCGACGCCGAGACGCTGGCGAACACCGTGTTCCGCGCCGACGTGCGCTTTTTCGGCGCGGGGGTGATCGCGGTGGCGGCGCTGTGGACGCTGGTCAGGATCGCGGGGCCGGTGCTCGGCGGCATCCGATCGGCGATGGCCGCGAGCCGCGCGCGGCAGGGCGGGCAGGCGCTGGCGATCGAGGAACAGGACATGTCGATCGGCTGGGTGTTCGGCGGGTCGCTGTTCCTGATGCTGCCGATCGGCGTGCTGCTCTGGTCCGAGCTTTCGGGCGGGCCGCTCGCGGGGGCGTCGTTCGCGCTGATCGCGGGCGCGATCCTGTTCATCATCATCGTCGGGCTGATGATCGCGTCGGTCACCGGCTATATGGCGGGGTTGATCGGGGCGTCGAACTCGCCGGTGTCGGGAATCGGCATCCTCGCGATCATCGCCTCGTCGCTGCTGCTCCTCGGCCTGCTCGGGCGGGGCGGGGGCGAGGCCGAAGTGAGCGCGATGGTCGCCTATGCGCTGATCGTCACCGGGCTCGTCTTCGGCATCGCGACGATATCGAACGACAATCTGCAGGACCTCAAGACCGGCCAGCTCGTCGGGGCGACGCCGTGGAAGCAGCAGGTCGCGCTGATCATCGGCGTGATCTTCGGCTCGCTCGTCGTGCCGCCGGTGCTCAATGTGCTCAACGAGACGCTGGGCTTCGTCGGCGCGCCGGGGGCGGGGCCGAACGCGCTCGCGGCGCCGCAGGCGGGGCTGATCTCGTCGCTCGCGCAGGGCGTGCTCGGCGGCGACCTCAACTGGACGATGCTGACGTACGGCGCCATCGCGGGCGTCGGCTTCATCATCGTCGATGCGCTGCTCGGGCGCGCGGGCAAGCTCCGCCTGCCGCCGCTTGCCATCGGCATCGGCATCTATCTGCCGATGGCGGTGATCCTGCCGGTGGTGATCGGCGCGGTCGGCGGCTGGTTCTACGACCGCTGGGCGGCGAAGCGCCCGAACGCGAGCTTCGCGCACCGCATGGGCGTGCTCACCGCGACGGGGATGATCGTCGGCGAAAGCCTGTTCGGCGTGCTTTATGCCGGTGTCGTCGCGGGCAGCGGGAGCGATGCGCCGCTCGCGGTCGTCGGCGACGGTTATGCGCCCTATGCGCCGTGGGTCGGCCTGATCCTGTTCGCGGGGCTCGTCTGGCTCAGCTACCGGCGCACGCGCGCGATGGTCGTCGCGACGCCCTGACACGCGGCTTGCCCTTCGGCGCTGGCGCGGCTAAAGGCGCGCACCTGATACCGGTGCCCGCGGGGCGCCGGTCTGCTCTTTCCATTCTTGTCTAGTGAGTGTGCGCGATGAAGATCACCGGCGTTGAAATCCGTCCCGGCAATATTATCGAATATGAAGGCGGCATCTGGAAGGTCACCAAGATCCAGCACACCCAGCCGGGCAAGGGCGGCGCCTATATGCAGGTCGAAGCCAAGAATCTGATCGACGGGCGCAAGCTCAACAACCGCTTCCGCAGTGCCGACACGGTCGAAAAGGTCCGCCTCGACACCAAGGATTTCCAGTTCCTCTATGCCGAGGGCGACGACCTGGTGTTCATGGACAAGGACAGCTTCGAACAGATCAACATCTCGAAGGAGGTCGTCGGCGAAGCCCACGAGTTCCTGCAGGACGGCATGGACGTCGTGCTCGAGCTTTGGGAAGAGCGCCCGATCTCGGTCGAACTGCCCGAAACGATCGAAGCGACCATCGTCGAAGCCGACGCGGTTGTGAAGGGCCAGACGGCATCGTCGTCGTACAAGCCCGCGATCCTCGACAATGGCGTGCGCGTGATGGTGCCGCCGCACATCACCAGCGGAACCCGCATCGTCGTGCATGTGTACGACCGCGAATATGTCCGCCGCGCCGACTAACTGAAATCACCGCCCGCGCAATCGGGCGGGTGGAGATTTGACATGGCCGTATCCGGCATCATCACCGTCATGGAACGCGCCGCGCGCAAGGCCGGCACGAAGCTGCGCCGCGACTTCGGCGAGATCGAACATCTGCAGGTCTCGCAGAAGGGGCCCGCCGACTTCGTGTCGAAGGCCGATCAGGCGGCCGAGCGCACGCTCTATGACGAACTGACCCACGCGCGTCCGGGCTGGGGCTTCAAGATGGAAGAGGCGGGCGAGATCGAGGGCGATCCCGGCAAGCCGCGCTTCATCATCGACCCGCTCGACGGCACGTCGAACTTCCTTCACGCGATCCCGCATTTCGCGATCTCGATCGCGGTGCAGGAACCGAGACCCGGCGGCGGCTGGGGCGACGTCACGGCGGCGCTCGTCTATCAGCCCGTCACCGACGAAAGCTATTGGGCCGAGCGCGGTCGCGGCGCCTGGCTGCACGATCGCCGCCTGCGTGTCGCATCGCGCCGCCACCTCAACGAATGCCTGATCGCGACCGGCATTCCGTATATGGGCCATGGCAATATGGCGCAGTGGAGCCGCATTTTCGGTGCCGTAGCACCCGAAGTCGCCGGCATTCGCCGCTTCGGCGCCGCCAGCCTCGACCTCGCGTGGGTCGCGGCGGGCCGCTACGACGGTTTCTGGGAAAGCGACCTGCAGGTGTGGGACGTTGCCGCGGGCATGTTGCTCGTGCGCGAGGCCGGTGGCTTCGTCAGCGACTTCCGCGGCGGCGATCGCGCGATCGACCGCAGCGAGTTCATCGCGGGCAGCGCCGCGGTCCATTCGAAACTGCAGAAGCTGGTCGCGGGCGCGCTGCGCAACGCCTGACGGGGCGGAACCTTTCTCGTCGTCATGCCGGACTTGATCCGGCATCCATTCCGACGGCAGCGTCATGGACCCCGGATCAAGTCCGGGGTGACGACGGCATCAGATGTTCGCTCGCCGGGCGAACATCGACCTATTTCTCGAACACATATTCGCGGAAGCTGTCCATCAGCGAGGCCCAGGTGTTGAAGGTCTCGCCGACATTCTCGCGCGGGATGCCCTGGAAATCGAGGTCGACGTCCATTTCCAGCACCGGATCGCCCTCGTCGTCCTTGTAGGCGCGGGCGAAGCGCTTGTCCTTGTTCCACTTGTTGAGCCGGTCGAGCGACACACCCTTGGCGTCGCTGAAACCCATGTAATATTGCAGCGTCTTGCACTTCTTGCCCTCGTCACAATTCATGAAGAGGACGAGGAATTTCAGGCCGTTGCGGTTGCTCTCGATATAGGGGTCGTCGCCGTCCTTCGCGACGATCGTCGCGGGCCAGCCCTGCGACTCGACGATCGCCTTGATCGTCGCCGGATTCGTCGCGTTGATCAGTTCGGCATGCGCCGGAGTCGCCGAGAAAAATGAGGCGACGCCCAAGACGAGGGCGGCGCGAGCGGTGTTTGGTCCCATGGATGCTCCCTTAATCCAAGATGCGCCCGGAAAGCGCGGCACTGCGACCCTTTTTTGCCGGGGTATCACAGCGACAGGTGCTGTCGCCAGCGCGCATTGCGCTTTTGGTCACGCGGGATACGAAAATCCTGCCCGCAGCGCTTGCGGCACGCGGCTTCGTGGCCTAAAGCGCCCCCGATAAACGGGTGCGAAGACACCCCAAAACAACAGAACTGCGAGCTCCCATGGTCGATCTGACGCAATATTTGCCGATTCTGATCTTTCTGGTCGTTGCCGTCGGCCTGTCCTCCGCCTTCGTGTTCCTGCCGATGGGCGTCGCGCGGCTGACCGGGGCACACAAGCCCGATCCGGCGAAGCTGACCGAGTATGAATGCGGATTCCCCGCTTTTGAAGATGCGCGCAGCCAGTTCGACGTGCGATTCTACCTCGTCGCCATCCTTTTCATCATCTTCGACCTTGAAGCGGCCTTCCTCTTCCCCTGGGCGGTGAGCCTCGAGGAAATCGGCTGGGCCGGCTGGGCCACCATGATGATCTTCCTCGCCGAGCTCACGCTCGGCCTTGTGTACGCGTGGAAAAAAGGCGCGTTGGATTGGGAATGAGTACTTCCAGCATCATCATGCCCGGCCAGATGCCGGTCGCAAGCCCCGTCGCTCCGGGTACGAACCCGGACCAGGGTTTCTTCGACGACCTCAACAGCGAAGTCGGCGACAAGGGCTTTCTCGTCACCTCGACCGAGGATCTGTTCAACTGGGCGCGGACCGGCTCGCTGTGGTGGATGACCTTCGGTCTCGCGTGCTGCGCGGTCGAGATGATCCACGTCAACATGCCGCGTTACGACATGGAGCGGTTCGGCGCCGCGCCGCGCGCCAGCCCGCGCCAGTCGGACGTGATGATCGTCGCGGGGACGCTCTGCAACAAGATGGCGCCGGCGCTCCGCCGGGTTTACGACCAGATGTCGAACCCGAAATATGTCATCTCGATGGGTAGCTGCGCCAATGGCGGCGGCTATTATCACTACAGCTATTCGGTGGTGCGCGGATGCGACCGCATCGTGCCCGTGGATATCTATGTCCCCGGCTGCCCGCCGACCGCCGAAGCCCTGCTCTATGGCGTGATGCAGCTGCAGCGGAAGATTCGCCGCACCGGGACGATCGAACGCTGATGGCCAGTCCCGCTCCCCTGATCGCGCCCCGCGAGGGCATCGGTGCTGCGCTCGAGAAATTGCTCGGCGACGACCTGATCGAACATGTCTTCGCCGTCGGCGAGGACAGCATCACCGTGCGCCGCGAAGCCGTCGCCGGTGTGATGGTCGAGCTGCGCGACAAGCTCGACTATCAGCAGCTGATGGAAATCGCCGGGGTCGACTATCCCGATCGCGCCGAGCGCTTCGAGGTCGTCTATCACCTGCTCAGCGTCACGAAGAACCATCGCCTCCGCGTCCGCGTCTGCACCGACGAAGCGACGCCGGTGCCGAGCATCGTTCCCGTCTGGCCGGTCGCTGGCTGGCTGGAGCGCGAAGTGTTCGACATGTACGGCGTGCTGTTCGCGGGCAACCCGGACCTGCGCCGCATCCTGACCGACTATGGTTTCCAGGGGCATCCGCAGCGCAAGGACTTTCCGCTGACCGGCTATACCGAGCTGCGCTATTCCGAAGAGGACAAGCGCGTCGTGTACGAACCCGTGCGGCTCGCGCAGGATTTCCGCAACTTCGACTTCCTTTCGCCTTGGGAAGGCGCCGACTATGTGCTGCCGGGCGACGAAAAGGCCGGCGGGACGGGCGAAGCGCCGGGCAAGGGCGCGCCGTCGCCGATGACCGCGCAAGAGGTCAAGAAGGCCGATGAGAAGGCGGAAAAGGACAAGGCTCCGCCGCCGCCGACGCCGAAGACCACCGAAAGCACGACGCAGACGGGTGCAGGCGCGAAAACGAACCTGAAGGCGGCGAAGACGAGCCGCGACGGCGCGAAGGCGACCGCGACCGCAAAGGCGAAGACGCCGGCGACCAAGGCCGCCGAAAAGGCGCCCGCGAAGCCCAAGGCGCCCGCCAAGCCGCGCGCGCCGCGCAAGCCCAAGGCAGGAGGTGACGCATGACCGACACTCCGCATGTCCATCATTATGGCGGCGACCTGTTCGAAGGTTATCCGGTCGATACCGCCAATACGGCGGGCGACCAGGCGGTCACCAATTACACGATCAACTTCGGCCCGCAGCACCCGGCGGCGCACGGCGTGCTGCGCATGGTGATGGAGCTCGACGGCGAGATCATCGAGCGCGTCGATCCGCACGTCGGACTGCTGCATCGCGGCACCGAGAAGCTGATCGAATACAAGACCTATCTGCAGGCTTTGCCCTATTTCGACCGGCTCGACTATTGTTCGCCGCTCGGCATGGAGCATAGCTATGTCCTCGCGATCGAGAAGCTGCTCGACCTCGAGGTGCCGGCGCGCGCGCAATATCTGCGCACGATGTTCGCCGAGCTGACGCGCATCTGCAATCACATGCTCAACATCGGGTCGCACGTCATGGACGTCGGCGCGATGACCCCGAACCTCTGGGTGTTCGAGCTGCGTGAGGATTGCCTCAATTTCTTCGAGCGCGCCTCGGGCGCGCGCATGCACAGCGCGTACTTCCGTCCGGGCGGCGTCCATCAGGATGTTCCCGAACGCCTGCTCTACGACATCGGCGAATGGGTCGAAAAGCGCCTGCCGAAGCTGTTCGGCGACGCGATGAGCCTTGTCATCGACAACCGCATCTTCAAGCAGCGCAACGTCGACATCGCGACGGTGTCGAAGGAAGACGCGCTGGCGTGGGGTTTCTCGGGCCCGATGATCCGCGGCAGCGGCATTGCGTGGGATCTGCGCAAGTCGCAGCCCTATGACGCCTATGCGGCGATGGAGTTCGACATTCCCGTCGGCACGCGCGGCGATTGCTACGACCGCTTCATGGTCCGCGTGCAGGAAGTCTATCAGTCGGCACGCATCATCAAGCAGTGTCTCAACGACATGCCGTCGGGCCCGATCGCGAGCCTTGACCGCAAGGTCGTCCCGCCCAAGCGCGGCGAGATGAAGCAGTCGATGGAATCGCTGATCCATCACTTCAAGCTCTACACCGAGGGCTTCCACGTTCCCGCGGGCGAGGTTTATGTGGCGACCGAAAGCCCCAAGGGCGAATTCGGCGTCTATCTGGTCAGCGACGGCACCAACAAACCGTACCGCTGCAAGATCCGTCCGACCGCGTTTTCGCACCTGCAGGCGATGGACATGATGTCGAAGGGGCACATGCTCGCCGACACCACTGCAATTATCGGCGCGATCGACGTCGTGTTCGGGGAGTGTGACCGGTGACCGGCTTCAAGTCTCGGAGCAGCTCCTGGATGCTCATTGGCATGGGCGTTTTTGTTGCGGGCCGGCTGCTGGAAAATGCCAATCAGAGCGCCGGCGACATCGTGTCCGCCTTTGGCGCCGCCGTATCTGTCGTGTTCGCCACATTGGCGTTGCGCGATCATTGGAAGTTAAGTCATGGCTGACGCACCCCAAATCCCCGATGAAGCCGAAACCCGCGCGCGCTGGGGCGCTTTTGCGTGGACGGCCGAAAATGCCGAGAAGGCGAAGCAGGTCATCGCGCGCTATCCCGCGGGGCGCCAGCGCTCGGCGGTGATGCCGCTGCTCGACCTCGCGCAGCGCCAGGTCGGCGCCGAGACGCAGACGCAGGGCTGGCTGCCCGTGCCGGTGATCGAATATGTCGCGGCGCAGCTCGATATGCCGTTCATCCGCGCCTATGAGGTTGCGACCTTCTACACGATGTACAATCTCGTCCCCGTCGGCCGCTATCATGTGCAGGTCTGCGGCACGACGCCGTGCCTGCTGCGCGGGTCGGACGATGTGATGGCGGCTTGCAAGAACCGCGGGATGGTGAAGGGCAAGACCACGCCCGACGGGCTGTTCACGCTGACCGAGGTCGAGTGCATGGGCACCTGCACCAACGCGCCGATGGTCCAGATCAACGACGATAACTACGAAGACCTCGACTACGACAGCACGGTCCGCCTGCTCGACGATCTCGCCGCGGGCAAGACGCCAAAAGCGGGCACCCAGAACCCCAAGCGTCACACGAGCGAGCCCGAAGGCGGCCCGACGACGCTGAAGGAAATGGTCAAGGCCAACCATGACTATCGGAAGGACTGGTAATGGCGGTCTGGATCGCACTGGGCTCCGCCTTCATGGGGGTCGCCGTCATATTCATCGCTACGGCCGCTGCGCGTCGTGGCAAAGACAAGAGTGAGTGAGGCCAGCCATGCTCGCTGACAAGGATCGCATCTTCACCAATCTCTACGGGTTCCAGCCGTGGAACCTCAAATCCGCGCAGGCGCGCGGCGATTGGGACAAGACCAGGGATCTGATGAGCCGCGGCCAGGACGCGATCATCGAGGAGGTCAAGGCGTCGGGCCTGCGCGGCCGCGGCGGTGCGGGCTTCCCGACGGGGCTCAAGTGGAGCTTCATGCCGAAGGAGCCGCGCGCCGACCGCCCGAGCTTCCTCGTCATCAACGCCGACGAATCCGAGCCGGGCTCGTGCAAGGACCGCGAGATCATCCGCCACGATCCGCACAAGCTTATCGAGGGTGCGCTGATCGCGGGCTTCGCGATGCGCGCGCGCGCGGCGTACATCTACATTCGCGGCGAGTTCATCCGCGAGGCCGAAACGCTCTTCGCCGCTGTGCAGGAGGCGTATGACGCCGGCTTGCTCGGCAAGAATGCGGCGAAGTCGGGCTATGATTTCGACGTCTTCGTCCACCGCGGCGCCGGCGCCTACATCTGCGGCGAAGAAACCGCGATGATCGAAAGCCTCGAGGGCAAGAAGGGCCAGCCGCGCCTGAAGCCGCCGTTCCCGGCGGGTGCGGGCCTCTATGGCTGCCCGACGACGGTGAACAATGTCGAGAGCATCGCCGTCGTCCCGACGATCCTCCGCCGCGGCGCGCCGTGGTTCGCAAGCTTCGGGCGCGAGAACAACAAGGGCACCAAGCTCTTCCAGATCTCGGGCCATGTCGAACGCCCGTGCGTCGTCGAGGAAGAGATGGGGATCACCTTCCGCGAACTGATCGACAGGCATTGCGGCGGCATCCGCGGCGGCTGGGACAATCTGCTCGCGGTGATCCCGGGCGGTTCTTCGGTCCCGCTCGTTCCCGCGGCCGAGATCATGGACGCGCCGATGGACTTCGACGGACTGAAGGCCGTCGGATCGGGCCTCGGCACCGCGGCCGCCATCGTGATGGACAAGTCGACCGACGTCGTCCAGGCGATCAGCCGCATCAGCTATTTCTACAAGCATGAAAGCTGCGGCCAGTGCACGCCGTGCCGCGAGGGCACCGGCTGGATGTGGCGCGTGATGGAGCGGCTGCGCACCGGCGACGCCGACATCAGCGAGATCGACACGCTGTTCGACGTGACCAAGCAGGTCGAGGGTCACACGATCTGCGCGCTGGGCGATGCCGCGGCGTGGCCGATCCAGGGCCTGATCAGGCATTTCCGCCCCGAAATCGAGCGCCGCATCCGCGAGAATGGCGGCGCGCTGGAGGCGGCGGAGTGATTCACGCGCAGCCCGAAATCGCCCGGCAGATATTGAGCATATCGGCCGCATCGCTTTTCTGCCTTGCGCCGGTGGGTGCCCAGGCGCAGCTGGAGCCGACCACCCAGCTTGGGTCACGTATACCCGTAAAGCCCGAGGCGATGGATCCGGTCCGCGCCGGGGTGGTCAAAAAGGGGTTCGCGCGCTGCCTCTACGAAAGGAATAGCGCCAAAGCACCGATACTGCTTGAAAATAGCGACCCCATGTCACTGGACTACAGCAAGGTCGAAATGCCGGACGACAATATCGGCAAGTATCTGGGCATGGCAAACTGTCTGGGTGACCAGGCTGACGGCACGCAGTCGGCAATCGGTTTCCGCTTTTCGCCGTCCCAGTTGCGGGCCATGCTGCAGGAAGAATCCTATCTTGCCGCAAACAGGAAAGCGCCGACACTTCCCTCAGGGAGCGAAGAGCTTGTCCAACGCGACTATGTCTCGCAGGGCGACAAGCTACATACTGCCCGGAGTTTGGGCGCCTTCGCTGATTGCCTGACATTCAGGGATACGCGCAATGCCGATGCGATCCTGCGCACCACGCCCGGGAGCAAGAACGAGATGGCCGCCGCAACGGCGCTCGCACCGGCGCTCGGAGCCTGTTTGACGGAGGGGCAGTCGCTTTCCCTGACCCCGTCCAGCATTCGCGGTTTTGTCGCCGACGGCTTGTGGAATCGCTACGTCCGCAACGCCAAGCCGACGGCCGTTGAAGTAAATGAGAAACCCTGATGCCTAAAGTAACCGTAGATGGCGTAGAACTCGACGTCCCGCAGGGCGCGACCGTTTTGCAGGCGTGCGAGATGGCGGGGAAGGAAATTCCGCGCTTCTGCTACCATGAGCGTCTGTCGATCGCCGGCAATTGCCGCATGTGTCTTGTCGAAGTTTCGCCGGGACCGCCGAAACCGCAGGCGTCGTGCGCGCTGCCAACCGCCGAGGGGCAGGTGATCAGGACCGACAGCCCGATGGTGAAGAAGGCGCGCGAAGGGGTGATGGAGTTCCTGCTCATCAACCACCCGCTCGACTGCCCGATCTGCGACCAGGGCGGCGAATGCGACCTGCAGGACCAGTCGGTCGCCTATGGCCGCGGCGCGACGCGCTATGACGAGAACAA
>NZ_JAEMQX010000211.1 GCF_016463645.1 Sphingopyxis sp.
CTCGCCTTCCTGCGGCTTTTCCTTGGCGGTGTCGGGGATGATGATGCCGCCCGAGGTCTTCTCCTCGGCTTCGATGCGGCGGACGACCACACGGTCGTGCAAGGGACGGAAATGCATGCATAACCTCCATGTTGCATAACGATATGACAAGCCGGCACGCCTGTCCGGGACGCGCGGCGCGGATGAGCTAGGAAGCGATTTTTTTTGCTTCAAGAGGTTCGGCGAAAATTTTTTCTGCGTGTGGTGGGGTGACAAGCAAATGCCCGTAATCAACGGGCTGAGACCCCTTGACTCGACTCGCTTCCGTTCCAAAATCTGTGGTCTCGGCACCCTGCCGCACGACGAGAAAGGAAAGGCTACAAGGAAGGAGGCACGATCATGTCCGAGCCATTTTCCCGTTTTCTTCATCCCTTCGACGTGGCGCGTCACCCGAGCCTCGAGCCCGAGGTCAAGCGCGCCCTTCTCGCATCCTGGGCATCGGACCGGTCCGCGGTCCGCAACAAGCCCGCGCTCCGGAAACCGCCCGGTGTGCGGCGTGCGGTCCCCGTCGACGATGTGCTCGCCGCGCTGCGGTCGCTCGATGGGGGCAGCGAGCACCCTGCGGCCGGTTCATGAGCGATCGCGCGCTGGCGGCCCAGCTCGAAGGCTATCGGTTGACGACGGCCGAGGTGCATTATTATCGCCCCGATGCGCCGTCGCTGCTCCAGCTCTTCGTCTGGCAGGATTATGATCTCGCGCCCGACTTCCCGGTGCTCCTCGACTTCCTCGATCACTGGCGGCGCGAGATCGCCGCTGCGCTCCATTCGGTCCGGGTCGCGCATCCGCAACTGATCGGTCCGGCCGAATGGTGTGCGGCCAGCGATATATTCTCGATCCGGTGACCGCGCAGTGTTTACTTCGCCTGCGCCGCTGTCGGAGGGGCGGGCTGGACGCGAGCCGGGGAGGTCGGCCCGGCGATCAGGGAAAGACCATCGTGAAGATATAGGCGGCCAGCAGCACGAGATGCACCGCGCCCTGCAAGATCGTCGTTCGGCCGGTTCCGAACGACAAGATCGCGACGCCGAGCGACAGCGCGAGCAATGTCGTGCTTTTGCCGTCGAGGCCGAGCGACAGCGGCCAGCCCATGACGAGCGACGCGGTCGCGACCGTCGGGATCGTGAGCCCGATCGTGGCAAGTGCCGACCCCAGCGCGAGATTGAGACTGGTCTGCAGGCGGTTGCGCCGCGCGGCACGGAGGGCCGCGAGGCTTTCGGGGGCGAGGACGAGCGCGGCGATCGCGACGCCGACGAGCGCGCGCGGCAACAGCGCGGCGGCGATCGCCGCTTCGAGCGGTTTGGCCAGCATCTTGGCAAGGTGAACCACGCCGACGAGTGCGACGAGAAGGAAGCCGAGCGAAACTGCCGCCCAGCACGCGCTCGGCGGCGCGGCATGCGCGTCGCCGGCAAGCGCGTCCACGCCTTCGGGCAGGAAATAGTCGCGGTGGCGAACGGTCTGGACGAACACGAAGGTCGCGTAGAGCAGCGTCGACACGATCGCGGCGAAGATGAGCTGCGGCGCCGTATAGCGGTGCGCCTCGGCGCCCGACGTCATTCCGGGCAGAACCAGCACCAGCGTCGCCATCGCCGCCAGCACGCATAGCGCGGCATTGACGCCCTCGAGCACGAATCGCTGCTCACCATGGCGAATGCCGCCGACGAGCAGGCAGCCGCCCACGACACCGTTGAGAATGAGCATGATCGCGGCGAACACCGTATCGCGCGGCAGCGCGGGGTTCGCCGACCCGCTCAGCATCATCGACAGGATGAGCGAGGCCTCGATAATCGTGACGGCGCCCGCGAGGATCAGGGTGCCGAACGGCTCGCCGACCCGGTGCGCCACGACCTCGCCATGATGGACCGCCGCAAGGATGCAGCCGACGAGGATCGCGCCGGTCAGCGCCAGCGCGATCGTATCCGCTCCTGCCGGATGCCGCCAAAGCGCGGCCAGGCCGGCGGCGGGCACCCACAGCGGCCAGTTCGATGAGACCGCGTCCCGAAGCGAGCGGAGCGTCATGACGTGCCTTTCCGCAAACAGCCCGGCGCTCGACGTCAGCCGACCATCGCGCGAGCATGCCCGCCGCCGCAGGGATCGCTCGCGATCGGGTATCGCCCGCAGCACATCGCGTGGGGGCCGGTAGGCGAACAGCAAAGGACTGGCGGCCGATCGCCCGATAGCCGCGGATGGATCGGACGCCGCGGGCCGTCATCGGCGCGCGCGACACAGAGCCCCTGCCGGCGGCAATAATCCTCGGCCGTCGTCCGGTCGGGAAAATGCAGTTCGATCGTGGCAAGCGGATCGCCGCCTCCCGTCCATCCGGTCAGCGGGTCGGGCTCCGGCCGCCAGCGCGGTGCGAAGCGGAGCCGCCAACGGGATGCGCCCGGCCGACGATAGGGCGCGGACGGCACCGGTTCGAGAATCGCGTGGGCGCCGGACGGAAAGCACCGCCAGTCGGGACCCGCGACATTGTCGTTGGCGATCGGCCCGGGACCGACGTCCCGGACCTGTTCGTCATGCGGCCTGCGCATTGATCGGGATTCGGCGAACCGTCTCGTTTGCCGCCTCGGTCTTCGGCAGGGTGACGGTGAGCACACCGTCGGCGAAGGTTGCGCTCGCCTGATCGCGGTCGATCCCGCGCGGTAGCCCGATGCGCCGTTCGAAGCGGCCGTAGCTCCGCTCCGAATAGCCGCGATCCTTGTCGTCGACCTCCGAGCGCTTCTCGCCGCGCAGGGTAAGCGCGCCATCCTCGACGCTGATCTCGACGTCCTCCCCGCTGAGGCCGGGAAGTTCCGCGGTTACGCGGATATCCTTGCCCGTTTCGGCGAGTTCGATGTGCGGCCAGCCGGCTGCGCGCTCGAATCCGCCGAAGCTCCGAAAGACATCGTCGAACAGCCGGTTCATCTCGCGGTGCAGCGACAGCAGGGGACCCGGCTGGTCCTGCCCGGGCTCGGCGCGCACGGGCACGGGAAGCCGGTTCTCGTGCCGGCTCCAGGGAATGAGATCACGAATTGCCATGGTTCATCTCCTTTCTGGCATGAGGGTTGAAGGCATGGCTCGTCGGCCGCCATTCCTTACGGACTGGCGCCGACGAACCCTTTTCTGTCGGATCAGGCGGCTTCGCGCGCCTTGTCCTGCGGTGCCTCGATCCGGTCGGCGACGGGGTGATCGCTGCCAATCGCGATCTTGCGGGGCTTCATCGCCTCGGGGACGACGCGCTTCAGCTCGATGCTGAGCAAGCCATGCTCGAAGCTCGCGCCGCCGACCTCGATGAAGTCGGCGAGCTGGAAGCGCCGCTCGAAGTCGCGCATCGCGATGCCCTTGTGCAGATAGGCGTCCTTGCTGTCGCTCGCGGCGCGCTTGCCGGTGACGCTGAGCTGGTTCTGCTGCGCGATCACCTCGATTTCTTCGGGACGGAAACCCGCGATCGCGAGCGTGACCCGGTAGCTGTCCTCGCCGTCCTTCACGATATCGAACGGTGGATAGCCTTCCGCGACGTCGCCGCGCGGCTCGGTCTCGAGCAGGTCGAACAGGCGGTCGAAGCCGACCGTCGAACGCCGATAAGGCGTAAAATCAAAGTTGGTTCTCATTTCCAAATCCTCCTTACTGAAGCAATCTGGGCATGAGATGCGCCGGTATGGAGAGCCGGCGCTCTCTATGTCCAGCCGGACCCGGAATTGGCCTCCGGCACCAAAAAAATTAGGGAGCGATTTTCGGGTTTCAAGAGGTCTACGATCACCGCAGCGCCTCGGGAACGGCTGATCCGGATTCTTCGCCACGGCAGCTTTCCGACAGCTTCGGCTCAATAGCCGACCGGCAGCAATCG
>NZ_JAEMQX010000090.1 GCF_016463645.1 Sphingopyxis sp.
GTTTCGACAGCAAGGTCGTCGGCGCAGACTGGGACAGTGCGGCGGCGCGCTGGACCGTGACGATGGAGGACAGCAAGGGCGCAAGGGCGACCACGACGGCGCGCTGGCTCCATCTCGGTTCGGGCTATTATGACTATGACGAGCCCTTCGACGCGCAGTTTGCCGGCCGCGAGGATTTCACGGGCCAGATCATCCACCCGCAGTTCTGGCCGAAAGACCTCGATTACAAGGACAAGAAAGTCGTCGTGATCGGATCGGGCGCGACGGCGGTCACCATTGTTCCGTCGATGAAGGAAGCCGCCCACGTCACGATGCTGCAGCGCACGCCGACCTGGTATTTCATCCGGCCGGCCAAAGACGGGTTCGCCAACTTCCTCCGCAAATTTCTGCCTGAGGGACTGGCCTATAAAATCACCCGATTCAAGAATGTCCGGCTGCAGGACATCGCCTTTCGCCGTGCGCGCGAAAAGCCCGAAAAGGTCAAGGAGTTCCTGACCAGGAAATTGCAGGCAAGCCTCGGCGACCGCTACGATGCCGAAGCCTTCACCCCGCCCTATAATCCTTGGGAACAACGGCTTTGCCTCGTTCCGGATGCCGATTTCTTCGAGGCAATGAAGGCCGGCAAGGCATCGGTCGTGACCGATCATATCGAGAAGTTCGACGCGACAGGAATCCAGCTTAAATCGGGCAAGCATCTCGACGCCGACATCATCATCACCGCGACGGGCCTCAAGCTCGCGGTCGCGGGAAAGATTCCGGTGCGCGTCGACGGTGACCCGGTCAACTGGCACGACCATTTCTATTACAAGGCGTGCATGTTCTCGAACGTGCCGAATTTTTCTGCCGTCTTCGGCTATCTCAACGCGAGCTGGACGCTGCGCGCCGACATCGTGTCCGAATATGTCTGCCGCGTGCTCAACCATATGCGCGATACGGGAACCACCGTCGCCACCCCGGCGCTCGCCGATCCGTCGAGCCTCGAAGAGGAAAATGTCTTCGATTTCTCGTCGGGCTATATCCAGCGGTCGTTGCACATCATGCCGAAAAGCACGGTCGCCCTGCCTTGGCGGCTCAGCCAGAATTATGTGCAGGACAGGATCGACATGCGGACAGGTGCGATTGCCGACGGCGTGCTGACTTTCTCGAATGCGCAAGCGACGACCGCGTCGGCGCCGGCGGAGCTTGAAGCCGCGGAATAATCCTCAGTCGGCGTGTCCGGGCTTTCCCTTGGTCGATCCCTTGGCGAAATCCTCTAGCTGTTTTTCAGTCATGCTTTCGACCATCTGCTTCGAGGCGCCCTTGAGTTTCGACCTGGGCGTGTCGCCGCGTTTGGCACTGAGTGCGGCGCCGGCAGCTTTCTGCTGGGCTTTCGACTTGGCTGGCATGGCAATTCTCCTTGCCCCCCGCTAGCCATTAACGATCGTGCCGCCGTTGGGATGCAGCACTTGACCCGACATATAGCTGCTGTCGTCGCAGGCGAGGAAAAGGAAGCAGGGCGCGACCTCATTGGGCTCCCCTGGCCGTTTCATCGGTGTGTTCTCGCCGAAGGTCGCAACCTTCTCGGCCGGCGCACCGCCGCGCGGGTTCAGCGGGGTCCAGATCGGCCCCGGCGCAACGGCATTTACGCGGATGCCCTTCCCGACCAGATTTTCGCTGAGCGACCGCGTGAAAGCGGTGATCGCGCCTTTGGTGGCGCTGTAATCGAGCAAGCCCTTCGACCCCTGATACATGGTGACGCTGGTGCAATTGACGATCGCCGCTCCCTTTTTGAGATGCGGCAGTGCCGCCTGCACCAGATAGAACATGCCGAAGATGTTGGTCGCAAACGTCTGCTCAAGCTGTGCCGAACTGATATCGCGAATGTCTTCGGCCGGATGCTGCTCGCCCGCGTTGTTGACCAGAATGTCGAGCCGGCCGAGCTTTTCAACCGTCTGTGCGACGATCCTTTCCGCCGTCTTGGGCTTGCCGACATTGGCCTTGATAGCGATCGCGCGACGCCCCTCCGCCTCCACGATCGCTGCAGTTTCGACGGCATCGGCCCGATTTTCGAGATAGACGATCGCGACATCGGCGCCTTCGCGCGCAAACAAGGCGCAGACCGCGCGACCGATCCCGCTATCGCCGCCGGTGACGATGGCGATCTTGCCATCCAGCCGCCCCGAGCCCGGATACCGCGGCTGCCATCGGGGGGACCGATCCAGATCGGACTCGCGATCCGATGGCGGCTTCGCGATCGTCTTGCCAGACCCGACCGCGCGGCGCAGTTTCTTCGCCGCACTCCGCTTGCCCTTCTTCTCCGTACTGCTTTCGCCGACCTTGCCGGCTTTGGGCTGTTTCGCCACGACGCTGTCCTTAATTGATCGGGAGGAAATCCCGCGCGAATTCGTCCTTGACGGCTTTCACGACCGGTCCCGTCACCGGCACGTTGATCTTGTAACTGCCCTCGGCGTACGGGCCGACCTCATAGGGCGCGATCGCTATCGTCATACGGTCGATATAGCGCCCGTCGGACGAACCGAGCCAAACGGTCTGCGCCGAGGCGGGCGGACATTTGGCAAAAGGGCTGCCCGGCGCCTCGTCGGCGACCATCCCTTTCGCCGCCTTCGCGCGTTTGATTCCGGCGCAGAAGGCGTCGCCGACGGCCGCATCGAACGCCTCGCTGCTCCGGAACAGGTCGAGCGGCTTGCGTTGCTCGCGTCGACTGCGGTCCCAGACCAGCGTATCGAAAGTCTGCATGCCATGCGCCCCGCCGGCATAGGTCTCGATCTCCGCGGACAGGCTGAGGAAGCGCCGGGTGTCCGTCACGCGCTGCCACGTCTGGCGGTGACTATGGGCGCGATAGGGATAGCCCCCCTTCTCCGCCGCAGCCTTGTCGCGCTTCGCCGCCGCGATCAGCGCCTCGCGCTTCGCCGCCCGGTCTCCGTCGAGCGCCTTCGCAAGTTCGGGAATCCGTGCGGCATCGGCGGGATAGGAATAGGCGAAATCGACAAGGTCGCCGCTTTCGCGGACATTCGACGCCGGCGCGTCCTTCGCCGCTTCATCGGCGGCGCCCTGTGACGGAGCGCCTGGCACCGAGGCCGCGGCCACTTTTTCCGCCTTCGTCGGCTCGTCGTCGGAACAGCCGGCGAGCAACAGCGTGCCGGCAAGGAGCGGAATGGCGTTTCGCCAAGGCTTTGAGATCGTCATGCGGACATAACGCCGGGAATCGACAAAATATCCCGAGCGGCCTAGCACCGCTCGCATGACCGACTATTCCGACCTGATCCAGCCCGACAAGGGACAGGACGCACGCCCGATCCATCTCGTCGACAAGAAGAGCTATGACGAATGGCTGAAAGGTCGCAATCCGCGCGAACGCGCGCATCTCGCAGCCGTCGGCTTCAAGCCCGATGCGTTCGTTCACGCGATCCTGCCGGGCGACGATCCCGACAAATGGGCGGTCGTTACCACCGTCGCCAATGTGGACAGCCTGTCGGCCTGGTGTCTCGCCAAACTCGGTCAAATCCTGCCAGAAGGTCGTTACCGCGTCGAAGGCCGGCAACCCGGAAAGGCGCTGTTCGGCTGGATGAGCGCGCAATATCGCTTTGACACCTATAAATCGAAGCCCCCCGTCAAAGGCCCGCGCGTGCTGCTCACCACCGATGTGGGATCAATCGCGCCGATGGTCGCCGAAATGCACGCTACCGCGCTCGTCCGCGATCTCGTCAACACACCCGCCGCCGATATGGGACCCGCTGCAATCGAGAAGGCGGCCGAGCGCATCGCCAAGGCGCACGGCGGCAAGCTGACCGTCACCAAGGGCGAGGCGCTCGAACAGGGCTATCCGATGATCCACGCAGTCGGGCGCGCCGCAGCAAAGCATCACGCGCCGCGCCTGATCGAGATCGAGTGGGGCAAGGACAGCCATCCGCGCATCGCCCTCGTCGGCAAGGGGATCAGCTTCGACAGCGGCGGGCTCGACATCAAGCCGGCGGCGGGCATGCGGCTGATGAAAAAGGATATGGGCGGCGCGGCGCACGTCCTCGCACTCGCCGAACTGGTGATGGCGAGCGGGCTGCCGGTGCGACTCCATTGCCTCGTCGCTGCGGCCGAAAATGCCATCTCCGGCGACGCCTTCCGCCCCGGCGACGTGCTGAAGAGCCGGCTCGGGCTGACCGTCGAGATCGGGAATACCGACGCCGAAGGGCGCCTGGTGCTCGGCGATGCGTTGACCAGGGCGGGTGAAGCCAGGCCCGAGCTGATCGTCGATTTCGCGACGCTGACCGGCGCGGCGCGCGTTGCGCTGGGTCCCGATCTACCGCCACTCTTCGCGAACGACGATGCGCTTGCCGATGCGATGCTCGCGGGCGGGATCGAGCGCGACGACCCGCTGTGGCGCATGCCGCTGTGGGACGGCTATGCGGACCTGCTCGAAACCGACATCGCCGACCTTGGCAATGCGGGCAGCTCGCCCTTCGCCGGATCGATCACCGCCGCCCTGTTCCTGAAACGCTTCGTCCCCGAAGGCGTCGCATGGGCGCACCTCGACACCTTCGCCTGGCGCCCCTCGGCGAAGCCGGGGCGTCCGAAGGGGGGCGCCGCATTGGGTCTGCGCGCCGCTTGGGCAATGCTGCAGGCGCGCTACAACCGGCGCGGGAAAAACTGAACATTCTTGATAAAACCCGGCCTGCTGGTCTAATGGCCCGCGATTGTCCGCGTCCCGCGGACTTCGGGTTTCAACAGGACGGCAAGTGACAGCAGGCAGCGGTGAACATTCGTCGGCAAATCGCGTGCGCATGGGGCGCCCCGGCACGGTGGGTGCCGGCCGCGATCGCTTTGGCCTGACGGGAACATCACAGGACTTCGATCCGCGTATCGTCGCGATCCGCGCTGACCTTGCCGACATCGCGGTCGCGGGCACCCATTTCGCGCCGCACTATGCCGCGCCGATGATGCAAAGCGGCGTGCTGCCCGCAGCGGCGCTACGCGCGTCGCCTTCGCTCGAGGCCGAGCAGACGAGCGAACTGCTTTTCGGTGAAGGCTTTGCGTTGCTCGACCTCACCGGCGGGTGGGCGTGGGGCTATTGCCTGGCCGACCATTATGTCGGTTATCTCGCGGCCGATGCCATCGCCGCGCCGATCGCGCCGACGCATCGCGTCCGGATGACCGAGGCCATGATCCACAGCGCCCCCGACGCCGCCGCCGGCGGCCCCGGCGTCCTGCCGCGCGGCGCGCTCGTGATGGGCGAGCCCGAGGGCGAATGGCTGGCAACGGCGCACGGCTATCTGCCGCTCGCCTCCCTCGTCGAAGCGGGCACGCACGAAAGCGATCCTGCCGGACTTGCCGAGGAGATGATCGGGACGCCCTATGTCTGGGGTGGCCGTACCGCGAAGGGCATCGACTGCTCGGGGCTCGTTCAGCTCGTCTGGAGCGCCGCCGGCGTCGAGCTGCCACGCGACAGCGACCTGCAGCTGGCCTCTCTGGGCGCCGACAGGGATGTCGATCCGACGGCGCTCGCACGCGGCGACCTTGTCCTCTTTCCCGGCCATGTCGGCATCATGGCCGACGACAGGAATATCATCCATGCCAGCCGACGATGGATGGCGGTGAAGGTTGAGCCGCTGGCCGATGTCGTCGCGCGCTCGGCCGCCAAGGATAATGACCCGCCGGCGAGCGGATATAAAAGACTGCGATAATCATGACACAGACGGTTTTCATCGACGGCGGGGCGGGAACGACCGGCCTCGAAATCGCCGAGCGCCTCGCGGGACGGAGCGAGTTCACGCTCGTCACCCTGCCCGACGCCGAACGCAAGGATGCAGCCCGGCGCGCCCAAGCACTGAACGACGCGGACTTCGTCATCCTTTGCCTGCCCGATGCCGCCGCGATCGAAGCGGTCGCAATGATCCGTAACGATCGGACGAGGGTCATCGACGCATCGACCGCGCATCGCGTCGCGCCCGACTGGGCCTATGGTTTTCCTGAGCTGAGCGCGACGCAGCGCGGCATCGTCGCTGGCGCCGCGCGGGTCAGCAACCCGGGCTGCTATCCGACGGGCTTTCTAGCGCTCGTCGCGCCGCTGGTCGCGGCCGGCATCATTTCCGCCGATGCACGGCTCAGCGTCAATGCCGTGTCGGGCTATTCGGGCGGCGGCAAGGAGCTGATCGCACGGTTCGAGGCCGAGCCTGACATCGGCTTTCGCAGCTATGGCCTGACGCTGAACCACAAGCATGTGCCCGAGATGCAGCATGGCGCGGGGCTCATACATCCGCCCCTGTTCGCGCCGGCGGTGGTACCCGTGTATCGCGGCATGCTCGTCGAGGTCCCTCTCAGCTTCGACGCGCCGACCGCCGATGCCGCGTTCGAGGCGCTCGCGCGGCATTTCGACGGATCGCCGCTGGTATCGGCTCGCCGGGGTGATGAGAACGAATTGCTGCTCAGCCAGACGGATGAAGCAACCGATCGGATGGAGTTGACGCTCTTCGCCGACGCGACCGGCCGCCAGGTCCGTCTCGTCGCGCGGCTCGACAATCTGGGCAAGGGCGCGAGCGGCGCCTGCGTCCAGAACCTCAACATCATGGCGGGATTGCCCGAAACCGCAGGCCTGCGGCTTTAGCGCCTAATGCACCGTGTCGAGGATGTCCTCGACCGACAGATAGGTGATCAGCCGTTCAATCTGACGCCAGCGCGCGAAATAGATATGGTTGCCGAGCGCGCGATACTGCTCGGCGCGTGCCGCTGCGGCGAATCCTGCTTCTTCGCCATGCATCGTGATCAGCGCATGGGCGTCCTCGACCGCGGCGCGGTCGGCGAGAAAGGGGGCAGGCAGGTGCATCGAATTCCTGGTCCGTTCAATCGAACCACCGGTTTACGCCAGGCCCCTGACCGCCTCGTTCCCAACCGTGATGAACGGATGGGTAAGGTTAATTTACGGATGGCGGCGGTTAATCCCTCCCGCGCATCGCGCAACGCCCTTTGACGGCACGCGCCGCCCGTGTAGACAGGCGTCATGCGCAAGATCCTGAAATATGCCGCCCTCGCCCTGCTGTTGCTGCTGATCGCCGGCGGCGTCACCTTCCATGTCATGTCGCGCCCCGATGTCGCCCGCTTCACGACCGCCGAACTCAGCGGGCGGGTTCCGGTCATGGCCTCGCAAAAGACCGAGACCTTCCCGACCATGAATGTGCCCGAAGCGACGAGCTGGCCCGCGGGGCAGGCCCCGCGCGCCGCACAGGGCCTTGCCGTCATGCGCTTCGCCGAGGGCCTCGACCATCCGCGCACGATGTTCGTCCTTCCCAATGGCGACGTGCTGGTAGCCGAATCGCAAAGCCCGCCGCGCAAGGACGGCGGCGTGCAGGGCGCGGTGATGAAGAATCTGATGGGCAAGGGTGGATCGGGCCGCAAGCCTTCGGCGAACCGCATCACCCTGCTCCGCGACGCCGACGGCGACGGCAAGGCCGAGGTGAAGACCGCCTATATCACGGGGCTCAACTCGCCCTATGGCATGGCGCTGGTCGGCACGACGCTCTACGTCGCGAATACCGATGCCCTGCTCGCCTTCCCCTATGTCGCGGGCGAAACGAAGATGAGCGGCAAACCCGCCAAGATCGTCGACTTGCCCGCAAAGGGCACCAACCGCCACTGGACCAAGAGCCTGGCGGCCGCGCCCAACGGTTGGCTCTACATCGGCGTCGGCGCCGATTCGAATATCGGCGAAGCGGGCATGAACCGCGAGTTCCGCCGCGCCAGCGTGCTCGAGGTGCGGCCCGAGAATGGATATATGCGCACTTTCGCGGCGGGCATCCGCAACCCCGTCGGCCTCAATTTCTATCCCGGCAGCGACCGGCTGTGGACCGTGGTCAACGAGCGCGACATGCTCGGCAGCGACCTCGTCCCCGACTATCTGACCGACGTCACCGAGGGCGATTTCTATGGCTGGCCCTGGTATTATTGGGGCGGCTTCATCGATCCGCGCGTCGAGCCCGAAGCCGAGGATCGCCGGCAATATGTGAAGCGTCCCGAATATGGCCTCGGCGCGCATACAGCGCCGCTCGGCTTTACCTTCACCCAAGGCCTCGACCTTGGCGATCGCTGGGCGAACGGGGCGCTGATCGCCCGCCACGGCTCGTGGAACCGCGAGCCCGTCGCGGGCTACGACGTGGTGTTCGTCAAGTTCGGTGCCAACGGCAAGCCGGTCGACGCCCTGCCCATCACCTTGCTTGACCAGTTCCTCGGCACGGACGGCAAGACGACCCGCGGCCGGCCGGCCGATGTGAAGGTCGCGAAGGACGGCAGCGCGCTGGTCGCCGACGACACCGGCGGGGTGATCTGGCGGGTCGCGAAAGCCGGATAGGAAAAGGCCCCGCATATGCGGGGCCTTTTTCGTTTGGCGCTGTAGCGGTCGTCAGACCCGCATCGGCATCAGCACATAAAGTGCCGGGCTCTTTTCGGTTTCGCGGATCAGCGTCGGCGCGTTGGCGTCCGCGAGGTGGAGTTCGACGCTGTCGCCGTCGACCTGCGCGAGGATGTCGCTGAGGTAACGGGCGTTGAAGCCGATCTCCATCGCATCGCTGTCATAGCCCGCGGCGAGTTCTTCGGCCGCAGTGCCGTTTTCGGGGCTGGTCACGCTGAGCGTGATGCGGTCCTTGTCGAGCCCGACCTTGACCGCGCGGGTCTTTTCGCTGGCGATCGTCGAGACGCGGTCGACGCCCTGGAAGAGGCTCTTCGGATCGACCTTGAGCAGCTTGTCGTTCGCCGTCGGGATGACGCGGCTGTAATCGGGGAAGGTTCCGTCGATCAGCTTCGAGGTGAGCACGGCGTTGCCGAGCTGGAAGCGGACCTTCGACGCCGACAGGCTGATCTCGACATTGCCTTCGGCCTCGTCGAGCAGTTTGCGGATCTCGCCCACGCATTTGCGCGGCACGATGACGTCGGGCATCGACGAGGCGCCGTCGGGACGCGTAACAGTATAGCGCGCGAGGCGGTGACCGTCGGTCGCCGCGGCCTTCAGCACCGGACCCGACGCATCCTCCGCCACATGCAGGAAGATGCCGTTGAGGTAATAACGCGTTTCCTCGGTCGAGATGGCAAAGCGCGTCTTGTCGATGATCTGGATCAGTTCGGCAACGGGCAGCTCGAAATTGGTCGGCAGGTCGCCCTCGGCGATCACCGGGAAATCGTCGCGCGGCAGCGTCGGCAGGTTGAAGTTCGAGCGGCCGGCCTTGACCTGCATCTTGCCTTCGGCGGCGGCGAGGCTGACTTCCGATCCTTCGGGCAGCTTGCGGGCGATTTCGAACAGCGTGTGCGCCGACACGGTGGTCGTCCCCGGGGTTTCGACCTTGGCCGCGATCGTTTCGACGACCTGCAGGTCGAGGTCGGTCGCCATCAGTTTCAACTGGCCGGACGCGTCGGCTTCGATCAGGACGTTGGAGAGGATCGGGATCGTATTGCGCCGTTCGACCACCGACTGGACGTGGCCGAGGCTCTTCAACAACACTGCGCGTTCGATCGTCGCTTTCATTCTAAATCCGCCATCCCTGTGTTTCGCGGGAGAAGTCCCTGGGGGACAGACCATCGGAGGCGATTCGCGCCCCGATTCTGGCCCCTGAAAATGTCCACCTTCCTTAACGGAAGCATCGCCGCACGCAAGCCATGCTTGCAAAGCATCCCCGATCGCGCGAATTGGGGTCGATGCGGCGCTGGGCCTGTCTTTTCCTGATGCTGGCGGGCCTCCCCGCCGCGGCGTTCGCCGCCGGTCCCACCGCGCTGGGTATTTTCGACGGCTGGGGCGCCTTCCGCGATTCCGCCAGCCCGCGCTGCTATGCCATCGCCGCGCCCTCGGCCACGATCGGCACGCCCGAAGTCAAAGCCTATGCCAGCATCGGCTATTGGCCCAAGTCGCGCATCCGCGGCCAATTCTATGTCCGCCTGTCGAAAGTGCGCGCGCGCGACCGCGATCTCCGCCTGACGATCGGCAGCCGCCGTTTCATCCTGACCGGCAACGGCGCCCACGGCTGGGCGAGCGATGCCCGGATGGATGCCGCAATCGTCGCCGCGATGCGATCGGCGCCGAGCATGAGCGTCGAAAGCGGCACGGCAACGGGCCGGGCCATCGCCGATACCTATCGCCTGCGCGGCGCCGCGACTGCCATCGACGCCGCCGCGCTGGGGTGCGCGAAACTGCGGTAGGGCCGTTTCGGGAAGTGGCGGATTTCTCAGCAACTTCACTCGCGATTCATGTTTCGCTATCCCCAAGACGCGGAAGAGCGTCTGTCGCGGTTATCAGGAAAGCTGTGTCGCGTGCCATCGCCGGGCAGGCTAGACCGGCGCCATATTGTAGGACAGCCATTTCGGAGCGGACCTGACACGATGAAGACAATCGGCCTGATCGGCGGCCTGAGCTGGGAAAGCTCGGCGCAATATTACCGGCTGCTCAACGAAGGCGTGCGGGCGCGGCTGGGCGGGCTCCATTCGGCGCGCATCCTGTTGCTGTCGTTCGATTTCGCGCCCATCGCCGAATTACAGGCGAGCGGCGACTGGGACGTGCTCGACGGACAGATAGCGGACGCCGCCCGATCCTTGACGGGAGGAGGCGCCGAACTGCTGCTGATCTGCGCGAATACGATGCACCTGTGCGCCGAAGCGGCCCAGGCGGCGACACGGGTACCGCTGCTCCACATCGCGGATCCCGCCATCGCGGCGGTCAAGGCGGCGGGGTTTTCGCGCGTCGGCCTGCTCGGTACCGCCTTCACGATGGAGAAGCCCTTCTACACCGCGCGAATGGCTGCCGCGGGCATCGAAGCGTTGACCCCCGGAGAGGCCGATCGCGCGATCGTCCATCGGATCATTTACGACGAACTGGTCCAGGGCGTGACACGCGACGCATCGCGCGCCGAATACCGGCGGATCATCGCCTCGCTGGTCGCCGATGGCGCCGAGGCGATCGTGCTGGGCTGCACCGAAATCATGCTGCTGGTCGGCGAAGATGACAGCGCGGTGCCGCTGTTCGATACGCTGGCGCTGCATGTCGACGCGGCGGTGGATGCCGCGCTGGAGACTTAGGCTCGAGCCAGCTTCGTCAGCTCGGCCGCCAGGAAATCGAGGACGATGCGCACGCGCGGAACGTGGCGGAGCCGTTCGTGGGTGAGCAGCCACAGGCCCGACGTATCTTCGGCTTTCGGGGGAATACAGCGGATCAGGTCGGGTTCGTGATCGGCGAGGAACGCCGGCAATATGGTGAGGCCCATGCCCGAACGCACCCCGGCGAGCAGGCCGGTGCCCGTGTCATATTTCATGACCACCGAATCCTCGAGCCCATATTGGCGCAGCCAAGCCTGATAGGGTTCCCACACATAGCCGCCGCCCCCGATGAACGGATGCGCGGCAAGCTCCTCGCGCGTGTGCGGAATGCCGTGCCGGTCGGCGTAGTCGCGGCTGCAGTAAAGCGTCCAGGGATTGTCGGCGACCCGCCGCCCGACGAGGCCCGCACCCGTCGGCTGCTTGGTACTACGTATCGCGATGTCGGCGGCGCCGGCGGCGAGATCGCGCGGCTCGTCCGACGTGTCGAGATGGATGTGGATGCCCGGGTGGGCGGCGCGCAGGTCGCGCAGGATCGGCGGCAGGATCGTCACCGCGAAGATTTCCATCACCGTGACGCTGACCGTTCCGCCCGCATCGCGCGACCGCGCACCCGCCGCGTCGCCGAAGCGGTCGGCGGCGTCCTTTACCGCAATCGCGCTCGCCAGCATCGCCTCGCCCACCGGGGTCAGCGCATAGCCCGCCTGCCGCCGTTCGAAGAGGTTAAGGCCGGTCGCTTCCTCGAGCGCCGCGATGCGCCGCGCTACTGTTGTCTGGCTGACGCGCATCGCCTGCGCGGCGGACAGGGTGCTGCCCGTCTCCGCGACCGCCAGAAAGGCCTTGAGGTCGTTCCAATCATACATGGCTTCTTGTGCGACATAATCGCCTCGCCCTCATTCTGCAATTTTGCAGAATGGTCGCGCAACATCGTTGCTCCTTTCGCATCGGGCTATCGATTATCTGTTTCTCCACCGGCTTCCTCCCCTCCTCCCCAGCCGGCCGATGGAGACTCAAGATGCAAAGGCTTCTGATCCTCGCCGCCCTCGCTGCCGCCTCGGTCGGCCAGCCCGTTTTGGCGCAAACCGACACCGCCAACCCGAGCGTTGCCGTCCAGCATAGAGACCTCGACCTTCGGACCGAGGCCGGCACCAAAGCGCTCGACCGTCGCATCTGGCGCGCCGTCGTCGAAGTATGCGGCAAGGCGCCCGATTACGACATCGAAGGCAAGAATGACGTGCGGCAGTGCCGCCGCGACACCCGGACCCTCGCCTCGGCGCAGGCCGACGTCGTGATCGCCAGCGCATCGCGCGATCAGCCGATCCAGGTCAGCTCGATCAGTAATCGGCGCGCCCAAGTTGCAGGGCGCGTCAAAGCCGGGGTTGCGATCCGGGCACGATCGCAGCCCCGGCTTGTTGCGCCGGAGCGACTGCAGCCGCCATTGCCGCAATGGAACGGCGGTTCAGGAGCGGTGAACTGACGTCGCCAATTTCGGCGGGCCGGTTTTGGGTCGAAAACGTCCCGCTCCACGTATTCGTATACGTAGCCGCGCCGCGCTTGCTCTCCTCCCCGCACGCTGCGACACCCCTGTGCTACGGAAACCGCGAACGGCGAGCCGGTGGGGAGACGCGTGATGGAAAAGCCGCGGCAGGACTTTGCCGGCCTGTGGAATATCAGCTTCGGCTTTTTCGGCATCCAGATCGGCTTCGCGCTGCAGAATGCGAACATGAGCCGCATCTTCCAGTCATTGGGCGAGGATATCGAGAAATTGCCCGGCCTGTGGATCGCGGCACCACTCACCGGGCTGCTCGTCCAGCCGATCATCGGCCATATGAGCGACCGCACCTGGCTCGGCCGGCTCGGCCGCCGCCGGCCCTATTTTCTCGCGGGCGCGATCCTCGCCGCCTTCGCCCTGTTCGCGATGCCCGAAAGCCCGGCGATATGGTTCGCCGCGATGATGCTGTGGATCCTCGACGCCTCGCTCAACATCTCGATGGAGCCGTTCCGCGCCTTCGTCGGCGACATGCTGCGCAAGGACCAGCATAGCGTCGGCTATGCCGTGCAGACCGCGTTCATCGGCGCCGGCGCAGTCGTCGGATCGTTGTTCCCGACCCTGATGGAGGCGATGGGCGTCGCCAATGTCGCGCCGCCGGGGCAGATTCCCGACACGGTCCGCTACGCCTTCTGGTTCGGCGGCGTCGCACTGTTCCTCGCCGTGCTGTGGACCGTCGTCACGACCCGGGAATATGGCCCCGAACAGATGGCAGCATTCGACGCGGCCGCACCGGGCGACGCTCCGGTAGCGCGCGCGCTCGCCTCGCACAGCTATGGCGCCAGCCTCCTGTGGATCGGTGCGGGGTTGCTCGTCCTGCTTGTCCAGCATCATTTCGCGCTGCTTCGCGAAGTGCTGCTGCTCGGCGCGCTGCTGATCGGCTATGGCGCCGCAAGCGTGATCGCGATCGCGCTCGCGCGCCGGGGTAACGACAGGAATATGCTGTCGAGCATCGTCGGCGACTTCGCCGGCATGCCGCCGCTGATGAAGCGGTTGGCGCTGGTGCAATTCTTCAGCTGGTCCGCACTGTTCATCATGTGGATCAACACCACGCCGATCGTCGCCCAATATCATTTCGGCACGACCGACGCGTCGAGCGCCGCCTTTCAGGACGCGGGCAACTGGGTCGGCGAGCTGTTCGCGATCTACAACGGCGTGGCGGCGATCGCAGCGCTGACGCTGCTCCCCTGGCTGTCGCGCCGTATCGGGCAGGTGCGGACGCATATGGCCGGGCTCGCGTGCGGGGCGATCGGCTATGGCAGCTTCTTTCTGCTGCGCGACCCGACGCATCTGATCGCCAGCGAAGTCTTCATCGGGATTTTCTGGGCATCGGTTCTCGCGATGCCCTATGCGATCCTCGCGTCCAGCCTGCCGCAGGCGAAGCTCGGCATCTATATGGGGCTGTTCAACATCTTCGTGGTCGTTCCCCAGCTTCTCGTGGCGACGGTGATGGGATCGATCATGAAGGCGCTATTTCCGGGCGAGCCCATCTACACGATGGCGTTCGCGGCGTGCACGCTGCTGCTGGCGCTGCTCGCCATGATGCGCGTCGGTCAGGTCACAGGCGATCCCGAGACGGCCTGACCGGGCGGAGGCAGGCGCCGCCAGCGTTCGGAAACCTCGACCGCTTCCCATAGGCCCGGGCCGACGATCAGGAGCGCGCCGCCCGCGCTGCCGCAGAAGAAGACGATCGCCGCGAGAAGGATCATGAGACCTGTCGCATCGCGCGCGGGGATGACGAGCGCCATGTGATGCAGCCGGACGGCGACGAACCACCCACCGCCCAGCAGGGCTGCTCCGCCGGTACGCAGGCCGATGTTGGCGACGAGTGTTTCATGCCATTTCGTCATGGGAAGCCTGCCGGAGGGGACTGCCGCCTATGCCCGGCCCGCCGCGTCGGCGGCGAGGGCGACGAGTGCGACCACCGCGCACATATAAACCGTCAGCAGCAAGGGCCCTTGCGCGCCGAGCCAGTCGATGATGCGGTCGCGAAGGCGGGTGGATGCGGCGGGGCGGCGATCGATTTCATGTCTCGTCATTCACCCGATCTAGGCGGCCGGTCCGTTTGAAATCGAGAGGAACAGAGCGCGCCTTCCATAGAAAGAGCGTATGATTCAGCGACTTTCCGGACTCTCGACACCGGGGCGCAGCCGGTAGCCGATGCCGAGTTCGTTGCTGATGATTTTCGGCTGCTGCGGGTCTTCCTCCAGCTTCTGGCGGAGCGTCCGGATCAGGACGCGGAGATATTCGACATGATGTTCATGCTCGTGCGGCCAGACCTCGTTCATGATCTGCTTGTGCGTGATGACGCGGCCGGGAAAGCGCGCGAGCTGTGCCAGCACCGCATATTCCTTGGGCGTCAGATGGATTTCGCTGCCGCCCCTGGTCACCGTGTGCGCGATCAGATCGATCGTCACGTCGCCGGCGGACAGCGTCAGATTGCCGCCATCGCGCGTCAGCCGGTTGCGGAGCGCGACGCGTACGCGTGCGAGCAGTTCGTCGGTATCGAAGGGTTTGGTGAGATAGTCGTCGGCGCCGAGATCGAGCGCCGCGACC
>NZ_JAEMQX010000091.1 GCF_016463645.1 Sphingopyxis sp.
GTTTCTCGGCAACAGCGCGCTCGCCGCGACCGCCAACGCCAATATCATCATGTTCCTGATGTTCGGCGCTTTCTTCGGCTTCGGCATGGCGGCGACGGTACTCATCGGCCAGTCGATCGGCCGCGGCGATATCGACGCCGCGCGGCGCGCCACCGGCGGCGTGATCGGGCTCGCGCTGATCTTCTCGGTCGCGATCGCGATCGTCGGCTGGTTCGCGTCGGACCGCATATTGCGCTGGCTCGAAACGCCGCCCGAGGCCTTCGCGCTCGCGCACGACTATCTTCGCGTCACCTTCCTCGCGGTCCCCGCGTCGATGCTGTCGGTCACGCTGATGATGGCCTCGCGCGGCGCGGGCGATGCCGTGACGCCGCTCCGCTTCATGATCCTCGCGGTCGTGCTCGATATCGTCTTCAATCCGGTGCTGATCCTCGGCCTCGGGCCCTTCCCGCGCCTTGGTATCGCGGGCAGCGCGCTCGCCACCGCCGCCGCCGGCACGATCAGCCTCGCGGGCATGATCGGCTGGTTTTACGCCAGGAACCATGTCCTTCGCCTGCGCGGCCACGAACTCACCTATCTTTATCCCAAATGGTCGGAGCTGCGCTTCATCATCGGTCGCGGCCTGCCGATGGGCGCACAGATGCTCGTCATCTCGGGCGCCGGGCTCATCATGGTCGGGCTCGTCAACCGCGAGGGGCTCGTCACCGCCGCCGCCTATGGCGCGACGCTGCAACTGTGGAACTATATCCAGATGCCCGCGCTCGCGGTCGGCGCGGCGGTCAGCTCGATGGCGGCACAGAATATCGGTGCCGGGCGCTGGGACCGCGTCGCATCGGTGACGAACAGCGGCATCATGATCAACCTCGCGATGACCGGCGTGCTGATCATCCTGCTGCTGATCTTCGACCGCGCGGCGCTCGCGCTCTTCCTCGGCAGCGAGAGCCCGGCGATCGACGTCGCGCGCAATATCCAGCTGATCGCGACATGGACCTTCCTGCCCTTCGGCACGACGATCGTGCTCATCAGCACGCTGCGCGCCAACGGCTCGGTCGTGCCGCCGCTCGTCATCCTCTTCCTGTCGATGTTCCCGATCCGCCTCGGCATCTATTATTTCTTCTATCCCGCGATCGGCAGCGACATCCTGTGGTGGAGCTTCCCGCTCTCGTCGCTGGCCTCGCTCGCGATGGCGTGGGTCATCTACCGGCGCGGCAACTGGCGCCGCACGTTGCCTCAGCCGGCCGGCTGACCGGCGGTCCGCTTTCGACCAAGGCGCGCGCAGCTTCGACTGGCGGCCCGGCGCCCGCTAGCCATCGACCGGCATTTGACGCTAAAGCAGCGTCAATGAACATGACGAACCGCAAAGACGCGCTGCGCGATCAGCGTGCGAAGATGTTGGCGGCGGCGCCCGACTGGCGCGCCTCCGACGCCCGCGTCAACCCGCGGGTCGCGATCGGGTCGATCATCGCGATGTGGGTGATCTATTTCCTGATCACCACCGGTCTCGCGATGCTCACCGGCGCGCCCGAACAATGGCCGTCGGCGGGGCGCCGCGCCGTTGTGGTGGTCGCCGGCATCCTCTGCACCTTCGTCCTTTACCAACTGCTCCAGCGCGCCCAGCCGCAAAGCTTCGGCGCGCGGCTCGCTGCCGCCATGGGGACCGCGGTGCCGCTCGTCATCGTCTATGCGACGATCAACCTCCTCGTCTTCTATCACTGGTTCCCCGTGTCCGAGAGCGCCAAGCTGATAGAGGAGATGCAGGCCAAATATCCGGGCGCGTGGGAAACGGTGCTGATACTCGACAGCTCGATCCGCTGGTATTTCTTCTTTGCCGTCTGGGCGGCGCTCTACGTCGCCTTCGGCTACGCCAATGAAATGCGCGCGGTCGAACGGCGCGCGAACCATTTCCGGATCGAGGCGCAAACCGCGCAGCTTCGCGCGCTCCACTATCAGGTCAATCCCCACTTCCTGTTCAATACGCTCAATTCGCTGTCCACGCTCGTGCTCAGGGGATCGAAGGCCGAGGCCGAGACGATGATCATGAACCTCTCCTCCTTCCTCCGGTCGAGCCTTGCGATCGACCCGCAACAACTTGTCAGCCTCGACGAGGAAATCGCGCTCCAGCGGCTATATCTCGACATCGAACAGGCGCGCTTTCCCGATCGCTTGCAGGTCGAGGTGATGATACCCGACCAACTCAAGCACGCCTGCGTCCCGGTACTGATCCTGCAACCGATCATCGAAAATGCGATCAAATACGGCGTGTCGCCCAGCAAGGGCCGGATTGCCATCCGGCTGCAGGCCAGCGCCGAACATGGCATGCTCGTGCTGCGCATCGAAAACGACATCGACCCGAAGGCACCCGTCCCCGCCTCGGGCACCGGCCTCGGCCTCGGCAACGTCCGCGAGCGCCTGTTGACGCGCTACGGGCCCGCCGCCGGCTGCGAATGGGGCAAATCGGACAATGGCGGCTTTTTCGTTTCGCTTTGGCTGCCGCTGGCACGGGAGGCTTGCTGACCCTTATGCTACAGACGCTGCGCACCCTGATCGTCGACGACGAACCGCTGGCGATCGAACGCCTTCAGATCCTCGCCGGGCAACAGGACGGCATTTCGCTCGTCGGCACCGCCAGCGACGGCGCGTCGGCGCTCCGCATGGTCGACGCGCTCGCGCCGGACCTCATACTCTGCGACATCGCGATGCCCGACCTCAACGGGCTCGAGGTCGCCGCCGCGCTCGAAGGGCTCGACAACCCGCCGGCGATCGTCTTCGTCACTGCCTTCGATCGCTATGCCGTCGCCGCGTTCGACGTCGCGGCGGTCGACTATCTGCTCAAACCGGTGTCGCCCGATCGCCTCGCCCGCGCGCTGTCGCGCGTTCGCGAATGGCGTTCGACCGAGCGGGCACCTGCGCAAAAGAGCAGGTGGATCAACGAATTCTGGGTCCAGAACCGCGGTGAAATGCTGCGGATCGATGCGGGACAGGTCGATCTGATCGAAGCCGAACGCGACTATATGCGGCTGCATGTCGGCGGCCGAAGCTGGCTCATTCACCAGACGATCAAATCGCTCGAGGCGCGGATGAACCCCGATCAGTTCATGCGCATCCACCGCTCGAAGATGATCCGCCGCGAAGGAATCGTCGGGCTCAAACATCATGGCGATGGCGCGTGGAGCGTCGACCTCGGCGAAGGCGGCGTGCACCGTATCGGCCGTACCTATCTCCACGACGTAAAGGCGATCATGCACGTCTGAAAAAAGGCGGCCATGCCGCCGGGGCATGACCGCCTTTCGGGATCGACATATCGGTCGGCTTGCTCAGGGCGCGGCGACCACCAAAGGTCCGCGATCGGCCAGCCGGGCATTGCTTCCGTTGAACAGGCTCGCGAGCTGGGTGTCCGCATCGCGGCTGGCCTGGACTTCGCAGCGGCGCGTCTCGGCGCGTTCGGCGAGCGTCCGGCGGCTGTTCGAGTTGCAGACCTGGCGGATCGCCATTTTGACGCGGTTCGTCAACCGGTCGCGGCCGCTTTCGCTGGACAGGTTGAGATCGTCGTAACGAATGGTGACGCTCTGCTGTTCGTCGCCGGGGGCCGAGGCTGCGGCAGGCGCGATGACGCCGGCGGTTGCCAGCGGTGCCGCGAGCAGGATGAAGGAAAATTTCGCCATGGGGGAGTCCTCTCTTGCAAGGGATGCGGGATACCGGTTGGCGGACCGGGGAGACCGTTCGCCGATATCCCGCAAAGGGGTGATACCCCCTGGACGTCATAAGAATCGCGTTTGGATCGATTGACGCGAACACCGGCTCGATTTGCGGACGAAAGACCTTCGCGGATCGACGAACGGCCGACGGGTGAGCAACTTCGTGACATGACGGTTGCAACAATGACATCATCATGACCAGATTGCCGCGTGCCGAGGAAATTATCTTTCTCCGCGATTCGCGACGGCGGCCCCCGCGCCGTTCGCTGGCTCGCGCTGCTGCTGGCCGGAATCGCCGGCGGGACGATGCTGGGCGACATGGCGGCCGGGACGCGGCCCGGCGCCGAAACCGGCGGGCCCGCTTCCTATTCGCATCTCAGCGCCAATCCCGATGCGCTCGTCGCGGTCGGCGAAAGCGCGGCGCCCTGTCCGGGCTGCGCCGACAGCTATGGCGCCGCGGCACGGCTTCGCGCTGATCGCGAAGACCGGATGAGTGAGGGATTCCGCGCGCTGGGCGCGGTCGATATCGAAGCGCACGTCTCGCCGGAGCCCGCCGACGACGGCTATCGCTACGGCGGGCGCTTTCCCGATCCGCCGCCGCGCGTCGAGGATCCCGCCCCGCAGGACGATCCCGGAACGGGTGCCGACGTCGCGGCCGAAGAGGCCGCGACGCCGTCGGGCGACTATTGAGCGATCAGCGCGGCGGCACCGGCGCGGGCGGTGCGCAGCGGGTGCGATCGCCGGCCTTGCACGCGGCCGCGTCGGCCTCCCACTTCATCCGTTCCTCGGCCGACATCGCCGCCACACGCGCCTTTTCGGCCTCATAGGCGGCGGTCTCTTCGGTAAAGACCTGCTGATCGTGCGCGACCTGCTGCTGCGCGGCCGACACCTCTTCGGCATAGGTCGTGTTGTCGGCCCTGGCACGCGATGCCTGCTCGGCGTTCAGCCGTGCGGTGTTCGCGCGTTCTTCGGGGGTTGTCCCGTCCTTCGCGGGCTTTGCGGCGGGGGCCGTATCGGCGGGTGGCTGCAAGGCCGCAGCCTGCCCCGATCCGATCAGCGCGAATGCCGCCGCGACCGCCAAAATCTTCCTGGTCATCGAAGCTTCTCCTTCAAATCCACTCGTCTGCCGGTCCAACGCTTCGCCCGAATGTCGCGTTCCCCGCCCGAATTGACCTCGCGCGTGGCAGCCGCCATGCTGGGCCGCTCCACTCTGTCCGATCGGCGGCCCATTTGCCAGCAGCAGCGCAGCACCCTCTCAATCGACCGGTGTTTTTCACCCCGCTCTTCGTCCTGCTCGCCGCGGTGATCCTCAGCCTCTGGCAGGGGCCGGCCGTCGTCGCCGCCGAAACCGCGATCAACGACTGGATCCTGCGCAACTTCTCGCCGTTGTTCGCCTGGGCGGGCATCGCCTTTCTCGCGCTGCTCGCGGCGATCGCGCTCTCGCCGTTCGGAGGGCGCATCATCGGCGGCCCCGGGGCCCGCCCCATCCTTTCGCGCTGGCGCTGGTTCGCGGTCACGCTTTGCACGACGATCGCGACCGGGATCCTCTTCTGGGGCGCGGCCGAGCCGCTGTTCCACCTCAACGATCCGCCCGCGATGCTCGGGCTGCGGCCGGGCAGCGACGCCGCGGCGACCTTCGCCATGTCGACGATGTTCCTCCACTGGACGCTGACGCCTTACGCCATCTACACCGTCGCCGGGCTCGCCTTCGCGCTCGTCTATTACAACCGCCGCGAACCGTTCAGCCTGTCGTCGCTGTTCGTTCCCCTGCTTGGCCGGCGCGCGCATGGCCCGGTCGGTACCGGCATCGACATCATCTGCCTCTACGCGCTCGTCGCGGGCATGGCGGCATCGCTCGGCGCCGGCCTGCTCGCGCTCGCGGGCGGGATCGAGGGGATCGGCGGCTTCGACGGCGGCGCCGCGCTGCGCTGGGCGATCGCGACGACGATCGTCGCCAGCTTCCTCATCTCCGCGGCGACCGGGCTGCAAAAGGGCATCGCCGGCCTGTCGGTGCTAAATACCTGGATTTTCTTTGCAATTATCGCCTTCGTCCTGCTCGCCGGCCCCACCGTCGCGATGTTCGACCTCGCGCTGCGCGGCACCTTCGACTACTTCCAGACCTTCCTCCCCCGCAACCTCGGCCTCGACGTCGACACCGACTGGCACCGGCAATGGACGATCTTCAACTGGGCCAACTGGTTCGCATGGGCGCCGGTCACCGCGCTGTTCCTCGGCCGGCTCGCGGTCGGCTACAGCGTCCGCGCCTTCATCATGTATAATCTCATCCTCCCGTCGCTCTTCGGCGCGGTATGGATGACCGCGATCGCCGGCGCGACGATCGCCCTAGACCAGCAGAGCGGCGCCAGCCTCTATGCCATTCTGACCGCGCAGGGCCCCGATCCGGTGTTGTTCCGCCTGTTCAGCGCATTGGGCGGCGGATCGGGTGTTGCCGCGATCGTATTGTTCGCGATCTTCCTGTCCTACGTCGCCGGTGCCGATGCCAATGTCTCGGCGATGAGCGCGCTGTCGACACGCGGCATCTCGCCCGACGCGCCGGAAGCACCGCTCGGCGTCCAGGCAGTGTGGGGCGTGACCGTGGGATTGGTCGCGCTGGTGCTCGTCGCCGGCGGCGGCATCGACGGCATTCGCATGATGTCGGTGCTCGGCGGTTTCCCTGCCCTTTTCGTCATCGTCGGCGCGGCGCTGTCCCTTGCCGTGATGGCGGTACGGGGACGGCACGAAGCCGCCCCCGCCCGATCCTGAGAAAGGGGTCTCAGGACTACCAGATCCGCGTGCGTTCTTCGGGCTTCAGATAATATTTGGCGCCCGCGGGAACATTGAACGCCTTATACCACGCATCGACGTTGCGCACAGGCCCGATGATGCGCCAGCGCGCAGGGCTGTGCGGATCGCTCGCGACCTGTTGCTTGACGGCGTCCTCGCGCTGTTTGGTCCGCCACGCCTGTGCGAAGGCGAGGAAGAAGCGCTGGTCCCCTGTCAGACCGTCGATCGCCGGCGCCGGCTTGCCACCGAGCGAGCGCTGATAGGCGTCATAGGCGACCTCCAGCCCTGCGAGGTCGGCGATATTCTCGCCCATCGTCAGATCGGGATTGATGAAGGATCCCGGCGCCGCCTCATAGGTCGCATATTGCGCGCCAAACGCCTTGGCCTGCGCATCGAAACGCGCGGCGTCCTCGGGTGTCCACCAGTCGCGCACTGCGCCTTCGGCGTCGATCTTGCGCCCCTGATCGTCGAAGCCGTGGGTGATCTCGTGACCGATCACAGCGCCGATCGCGCCATAATTGACCGCGTCGTCGACATTCTCGCTGAAATAAGGCGCCTGCAGGATGCCGGCCGGGAACACGATCTTGTTCTCGAGTCCGCCATTATAGGCATTCACTTCCTGCGGGTTCATCGACCACTTCTTGCGATCGACCGGCTTGTTCAGGTCCGACAGCGCATAGGCATATTCGAAGGCCGCGCTGCGCTTCACATTGCCGTAGAGATCAGCAGGATCGATCCTCAACCCCGAATAGTCGCGCCATTTGTCGGGATAGCCGACCATCACGTCCATCTTCGCGAGCTTCGCGAGCGCGGCATCCCTGGTCGCCGGCGCCATCCAGCCATTGTTCCGGATGCGATCACCCATCGCGAGCTTCAGGTTGGTGACGAGCACCTCCATCTTCGCTTTCGCGCTCGCCGGGAAATATTGCTTCGAATAGGTTTCCCCGACAAGTTCGCCGAGGCTGCCGTCGACCAATGTCAGCCCGCGTTTCCAGCGCGGACGCAGTTCGCCCACCCCGCTCAGCGCCTTGGTATATTCGAAGCGGCTGTCGACGAACGCCTTCGACAGATAGGGTGCGGCATTGTCGGCGACATGGAATTGCTGCCACAGCTTGATCGTATCGAGCGGAGTCTTGGCATAGAGCGCGGCTATGTCGCGCACCGCAGTCTTCTCGTTGACGATAATGCGCTTCTGCGGCGCGATGCCCGCGCCTTCGAACCACGCCTTCCAGTCGAGCCCCGGCGCATAGGCTGCGAGTTCTTCCGATGACATCGGATTGTTGATCTTGCCGATGTCGCGGCGGTCTGCGATCGCCCAGCTCACCTTCGCAATCTCGGTTTCGAAAGCCATGACCGCATCGGCCGCCTTTTCGGGGTTGGTATTGCCTGCCATCCTCATCGTCCGCGCGACGTAGGCCCGATAGGCGTCGCGCTGCGGCTTGAAGCTGTCATTGAGATAATAGTCGCGTTCGGGCAGACCGATCCCGGCCTGCCCCAGCCACAACACATTGACGCTCGGATCGGCAGTGTCGGCATAAGGACCGCCGCTGACGACCGTCGATCCGAAGGTGCCCTGCGTGCCGCCCATGAAGCGCGCCATCGCGCCTTTGTCCTTGATCGCGGCAACCGCGGCAATGTCGGCCAGCAACGGCTCGGCCGCGAGCGCCTCGACGCGAGCCTCGTCCATGAAACTCTGATAGAGGCCGCCGACCTGGCTGGTCGCCGGTGCGCCGGCGACCACCGCGCGCAGCTGGCGCTGGGTCAGGTTGTAAACGTCGTAATCTACACCCGCCGAAGCCTGATCCGACGGGATCTCGGTGCGTGTGGACCAAGCGCCATTGGCGTAGCGATCAAAATCGTCGCCGGGCCTGACCGACGGATCGCGTGCGTCGAGATCGACGCCCCACTTGCCGAAGGTCAGCGCCTTTAACGACCCGCTGTCGGCGTCGCCTGTCGCTTCATCGGCGGCCGCAGTCAGCAATATCCGAGGCTTCATATCCTTCGCCAAGGCCGAGGCGCTCGTCAACGACATGGCAATCGCAAGGCTCGCCGCTCCAGTGAAAAACAGCTTCATTCCCCAGTCTCCTCATGTTCCCCGCACCGCCCCTGCGGGGCGATGGTCATGGAGCCGATAGTCCGCTCGTGACGTGAGGCGGTCAAGCGAGCGGCGGAGCACTGGTCGACCGGAATCCGGCTTTGGTAGATTTGTCGGTCCTGAGAGCGAGAAGATATTGACCCCGAACATTTATATGGCATGTCGAATAGACGGCGACGCCGTATCGCTGGGGGGCAAGACGATAAGAATATTGACGTCAGCGGCGTTGGCAGCCGCGGCTTTCCAAAGCCTGCCTGTTCAAGCTCAGGAAAATCTGACCGATATTACTCCGCAGTCCACCCGGGTTTCGGCGGAGCAATTGTTCGCGATCGCGGATCGGGCAAGGCTGGCCCGCGATTTCGCCGCGGCGGAAACGGCCTACCGCGCACTTTCGGGCGACCCCGATATCGAACTGCGGACCGAAGCGCGTTTCCGACTCGCGATGATGCTCGCCGACGAGCTCGGCAAACATCGCGAAGCGGCGGTGCTTCTTCGCGAAATCCTTGACGAAAAGCCGAGCGCGGCACGTGTCCGTATCGAACTTGCGCGCATGCAGGCCATGCTCGGCGATCTCGGCTCGGCCGAGCGCGAACTTCGCTCGGCCCAAGCCGCCGGATTGCCGCCCGAGGTTGAACAGCTTGTCCGTTTTTATGCCGCCGCGCTCAGCGCACGCAAACCCTTTGGCGGATCGGTTTCGATCGCCTTCGCTCCGGACAATAATATCAACCGCGCGACGCGTTCGGACACGCTCGGCACGATCATCGGCGACTTCACTCTCGACGACGATGCGAAGGCGCGCTCCGGGCTGGGACTGGCGCTCCGCGGCCAGGCCTATTTCCGCACCGGGATCGACAAGCGCTCGCAATTGCTCGTCCGTGCGTCGACCTATGCCAACCTATACCGCGCCAAACAGTTCGATGACCTCGCGCTCTCGATCCAGGCGGGTCCCGAATATGCTTCGGGCAAGGACCGGATCAATATATCGGGCGAAGCCACCTGGCGCTGGTACGGGCTCGATCCCTACAGTTTTTCCGCGGGTATCGGAGCGACCTGGCAACATCCCATGGGTCGAAGATCACAATTGCGCGTCGACGGCCGCATCGCCGACGTGAACAACCGCCGCAATCGCCTGCAGGATGCGACTACCGTCTTGCTCGCGGCATCCTACGATCGGGCTTTTTCGGAGAAATTTGGCGGGGGCCTTCAACTCAGCGGGAACCGCGAATCTGCTCGCGACGCGGGGTATTCGACGACATCGGGCGGTTTGACGGCCTATCTTTTCCGCGAGATCGGGCAAACAACGCTGACTGCCAGCGCGGGCTACAGCAGGCTCGAATCCGATCAGCGGCTCTTTCTCTATCCGCGCCGCCGGTTCGACGACCGACTGCAAGCATCAATTGGCGGCCAGTTCCGCTTTCTAAAGATCGGCAGCTTCGCGCCCACAGTCAAAATGGGCTGGGAACGGAATAAATCGACCGTTGAGATTTGGGATTATTCCCGTATCAGTGCGGAATTTGGCATAACGTCTGCTTTTTAAAGCAGATTCCACCAAGAACAGGGGGGCCTGATCTAATGAAGAATCGTTTTGTGGCCGCGGCGTCGTCGCTGGCGTTGGCCTTTGCGCTGTCCGCATGCGGCGGCGGCGGCGGCGTCAACGGCACGCCCCCGCCCCCTACCCCCACTCCAGCACCTACACCGACGCCTACTCCTACTCCGACCCCGACGCCAACACCGACGCCTCCTCCGACCGGCGTGAATGCGGATTTACTGGGACCACTGGAAAGCGAGACCTTCCGCAACGTCGCGACCCGTGGTGCGGCAAGCTTCGGAGCGTCGGGAACATCCGGGACCGCGACCGAAACCACCGCCACCATTTCATTCAACACGGTGGACAACAGCTATACCCTGACGACGCCCACGGGATCGATCACCTTTGCCGCCAGCGATATCGACAACAGTCAGTCCAGCGCTGGTGCGGTCGTTTATATCAAGTCGTCGGGCAACACGACCAATTCGCTGACGTTGACCCGCCCCGGCACGTCCGGGCCCATCACCTATCGCTATGTCGGCAGTGCCTTCTGGCAAAAGACGGTGGCGGGAACGAATTCCGCGACCGGATCGATCGACACGATTGTCTACGGAGTGCCGACGCCCGATACGGCCATTCCGCGCATGGGATCGGCAAATTACGACATCGATCTCGTCGGCGCCGTGACCGAGTTCGATAGCGTATCGGGCCTAGCGGGCGAAGGAACCGCATCCGTCGACTTCGGTTCTGGCAATATCATCATTCTCGGCTCGATGGACGTCACCACGGCGGGCGCTTCCGGATCACCGTTCGGCTTTTCGGGGAACGCCAAAGTCGCAGCTTCGGGAAACAGCTTCACCGGCACTTTCACCTTCACGCAATTTCAGCAATTCAACGGCACCATCAAGGGACAGTTGTTCGGGCCCGCCGTCGAGGAGATTGGCGCCGCCTGGGCGGTGAACTCGCCCGACGGCCGCATCGCAGTCGGATCGATCATGGGCCGCCAGGGAACGCCCGACGTTTCGAACGGTACGTTTGCAGGGGGGGTTAACAACAGCGAGACCTTCAAGACGACCGAAGCAACGCTAAACTTCGGATTCGACGAGCGCGTTGGCTTTAACTTCGAAAGAGGTGATTTCCGCAATATCGCCTATGCGGGCGGGCCATTTTCGGTCCGCTACGATGCAGACACCGGCTATTACATTTATAATGGCACCGGATTTCACGAAATTTTTGACCCGGCGACCCTGCGTTTCCTGAACATTGGACCGACCGAGGAGGTGGGTTTCGAATCCGAAGGCGGCCTGCATATGCCGGGATTCGACCCGAAATATGTCCGCAGCAACTTCATCACGGTGCGCAGTCGCATCGATAACCTGTATCGGACCAACGCCTTTGTCTTCGGCTTTCCGACCGCCGCAGTTGATCTGCCGCGCGCCGGATCAGCCAGCTACAACGTCCGGGTCGAGGGAATCGCACTCGACAACGCCTTCCGCAATCCCATGGGATTCAATGGGCAGGGCGCGCTGGCAGTCGATTTCGCCGGCGGCACGATCGGCGGTGCCGTTCCTCTGGACTATAACGAGCGCAGTGGCGCTTCGGGCCTGTTTCCCGAATCGCGATCGGGAGAATGGACCTACGCCGGCCGGATATCAGGAGGCGCGAACGACTTTTCCGGCGAAGTGACCATGACCGGGCTGGGCGATTATAGCGGTTCGGGATCTGGCAAATTCTATGGACCCGACTCAAGCGAACTGGGGGGACTCTTCAACGTCGGCCGAGGTCCCGATGGCCAGGCGATCGGAGTTTTCAGAGGGATCGTCGATCAGGGGAGCCTGCCGCCTCCGCCCGGTTCGCTGGCGGCGCTGACAGGGCCGACCGCGCTCGCAACCATTGGCGACACCCGTGCTTCTCCCGACGGCGGCATCGCATCGATCACCTATGACCCCGCCGACAAATCATACGCCCTGGGATTCGACACCGGCGGCGTCACACTCGCAATCGGCCCGACATCGGCCGACATGCACAATTCGCCCGGAAATGCGTTCAACAATTTTTCCGGCCCCATCAGCAACGCGGGCGGCAGCTTCACGGACTGGACCGCGTTGGTGAACAACATCGACGGGACCAGCCCGGCGGTCGAGCTGAGCTATATGAACTTCGGACGTGTCTTCACGGCCGATCGTGGCGTAGTCAATCGCGGCGCATGGGATTATCACCTGTTCGCCGGCGGGGTGCAGTCGACCGCCATGCCGACGACGGGCAGCGCTTCCTACACCGGCGCGACGACAGGTTTCGCCAGCGTCTATCACAACGGAACGGCGACCGATTATTCGATATATTCGTTTCTCGGCGCGATGGGACTTACGGCCAATTTCGCGAATGGAACACTCAGCGCGACCTTTGCCGATATGGCCGCAACGCTGTTTCGCTCCGATGGGTCCGGCAATCCGTCGAACCGCATATTCACGGGCTTCACACTCGATGGCGCGATCACCGGATCGACCTTCGGTGGATCGGCGCAGCAAGGCGACTGGCTGCGTAGCATGAGCGGCGCCTTCTTCGGGCCGGACGCGCCCGAAGTTGGTGGAACATTCAGTTCGAATTTCGGCAATCCCGCGAGCGCCGCAGAAGCGATCGAAATCGACGGAAGCTTCGGCGCCAAGCGAGATTGAGTGACAGTCGGTGGTCCGGAATGCCCGCCGTTTCGGCGGGCTCCCTTGTCCTTCGGCCCGATAGTTCCTAGCTTGGGAGAATAATCGATCCCGCCTTGCATGGCGGGAACAAATCTGGAACAAACCCCTCCCATGAGTCTCACCCACATTAAAGTGCGCGGTGCGCGCGAGCATAATCTCAAGGGCGTCGACATCGACCTGCCGCGCGATGCGCTAATCGTCATTACCGGCCTGTCGGGCAGCGGAAAATCGTCGCTCGCCTTCGACACCATCTATGCCGAGGGGCAGCGCCGCTATGTGGAGTCGCTCTCCGCCTACGCGCGCCAGTTCCTCGAGATGATGCAAAAGCCTGACGTCGAGCATATCGACGGGCTATCGCCGGCGATCAGCATCGAGCAGAAGACGACGAGCCGCAACCCCCGCTCGACCGTGGCGACGGTAACCGAGATCTACGACTATATGCGCCTGCTCTGGGCGCGCGTCGGCATCCCCTATTCGCCCGCGACCGGGGAGCCGATCAGCGCGCAGACGGTCAGTCAGATGGTCGACCGCGTGATGGAACTGCCCGAAGGGACGCGCGCCTATCTGCTCGCGCCGGTCGTACGCGGCCGCAAGGGTGAATATAAGAAGGAGCTCGCGCAGTGGCAGAAGGACGGCTTCACGCGCGTCCGCATCGACGGCGAATTCCACGAGATCGGCGACGCGCCCGCGCTCGACAAGAAGTACAAGCATGACATCGAGGTCGTCGTCGACCGTGTGGCGGTGCGCGAAGGGCTGGAGACGCGGCTTGCCGACAGTTTCGAGACGGCGCTGAAACTTGCCGAAGGTGTCGCGTATGTCGACATGGCCGACGGCAATGTTCCGGGGCGCGAGGAGGAGGATGCCGGGGGCGCGATGAAGGGCGCCGGAATACCGGCCAACCGCCTGATTTTCAGTGAGAAATTCTCCTGCCCCGTGTCGGGATTCACGATCGCCGAGATCGAGCCGCGATTGTTCAGCTTCAACGCGCCGCAGGGTGCGTGCCCCGCGTGCGACGGGCTTGGCGAACGGCAGGAATTCGACCCCGACCTCGTCGTCCCGAACCATGCGCTGAGCCTGAAAAAGGGCGCGATCGTGCCGTGGGCGAAATCGAACCCGCCCTCGCCTTATTATATGCAGGTGCTCGAAAGCCTCGGCAAAGCCTATGGTTTCGACCTCGCGACGCCGTGGCAGGACCTGCCCGGCGAGGTCCAGCTCGTCATCCTCTACGGCAGCGGCGGCAAGCCCGTCGAGCTGACGTTCAGGGACGGCAAGCGCACCTATACGACGCACAAGGCGTTCGAAGGTGTCATCGGCAACCTCAACCGCCGCATGCTGCAGACCGAAAGCGCGTGGATGCGCGAGGAACTGAGCAAATATCAGGCGCCGCATCCGTGCGAAACGTGCCACGGCGCGCGCCTGCGCCCCGAACCGCTCGCGGTGAAGATCGCGGGCGAGAATATCAGCATGTCGGCGCAGCGCTCGGTCGCCGATGCGCTGGGCTGGTTCAGCACGCTCGAGGACAAGCTCAACGACACGCAAAAGCAGATCGCGAAAGCGATACTGAAGGAAATCAACGAGCGGCTCGGCTTCCTCAACAATGTCGGGCTCGATTACCTCAACCTCAACCGCACCAGCGGCACGCTCAGCGGCGGCGAGAGCCAGCGCATCCGCCTCGCCAGCCAGATCGGCAGCGGGCTGTCGGGCGTGCTATACGTGCTCGACGAGCCGAGCATCGGCCTGCACCAGCGCGACAACGACCGGCTGCTCGCGACGCTGAAGCGGCTCCGCGACCTCGGCAACACGGTGATCGTCGTCGAGCATGACGAGGATGCGATCCGCCACGCCGACTATGTCGTCGACATGGGCCCCGGCGCGGGCCTCCACGGCGGCGAGATCGTCGCCGAGGGCACGCTCGACGAGGTGCTCGCGAACAAGAAGAGCCTGACCGCGGCCTATCTGACCGGCGCAAAGAAGATCGAGGTGCCGAAGCATCGCCGCCCCGGCAACGGCTTCGACCTCGTGCTCAAGGGCGCGCGCGCGAACAACCTCAACAATGTCACCGCGAAGATCCCGCTCGGCACCTTCACCTGCGTCACCGGCCTGTCGGGCAGCGGCAAGTCGAGCCTGATCATCGACACGCTCTATGCCAGCGCCGCGCGCGTGCTCAACGGCGCGCGCCTCGTCGCGGGGCCGCACGACTCGCTGAGAGGGCTCGAACATTGCGACAAGGTGATCGACATCGACCAGTCGCCGATCGGCCGCACCCCGC
>NZ_JAEMQX010000092.1 GCF_016463645.1 Sphingopyxis sp.
CGATCAGCACCGCGGCGGCGCAGCCGAGCCGGAACGCCGCGCCCTCGGGCCGCTGTTTGAGCTGATAGACAGCGGCGGGCGACATGCAGACCTTTGCCGCCGAAATCTTCACCGACCCGTTGGTCGCGAAAGCCTCCAGAAACTCGCGCTGGAGCCGCGGCGTCCAGTGATAGCTGCCGGGGGCGGGGATATGCGCGGGATCGTGCGGGGAGTCGTCCATCGATTCGTCCTTTCGGTTGGGTGAAACCGACAGAATGAACCATATGGGTGAAATGTAGGAAAGAGGTTTTGGAGATTGGTTGTTCGGATCTTGGCCTTGCCCTCTATCCCGGTAGCATATAGCCTCAATGAACTTAGGGGAGGGAAGATGTATGGCAGTAATGCCAACGGTAGAACTTGCCACCGTTCTTGCCGGAGCAGAGGGCTTCAAAGAAGGAAACATAAACGACACGTATCGGGGGCAGGTCCTTCGGGCGGATGGAGCTATCGTAAGCGCCGTTTTAAAGGATGTGGGAAGCAAGGAGCTAGCAAACGAGCTTATCGCGTTTGTGCTGGCTCGCTTGTTGTCGTTGCCCACGCCGGATGCGTTATTGGCGCAAGTCGACCCGTCCGATTTGGCGACGACGAAGGGTCCGCTTATCAACGATGGTCGGCGTCTGATGCTGGCGAGCGTGGATGTCGGTGTACCCAATGTGCAATTTCGCTATCGAACAGCCGATCTGTCCGGGCGTGCCCGTTTGCTTGGAGCCATAACGGCTTGGCCGTCATTGGGGCGACTATATGGATTTGACGGCTGGATCGCGAACATTGATCGGCACGCAGGCAATCTATTATTCGGCGCGGGTGCTGAGGCGTGGCTAATAGATCACGGCTGGGCGTTTACTGGACCTAATTGGTCGAAGGATGCGCTTGATCCGGTCGGCAGCTACCCACATCGTCTAGCAGATTGGCTTACCCCTCATCTTACGGAAGATGGTAGGGACGCGACGTCGCGCCAAGCGGGCGTGTTGGAGGCGGACCTTCGTTTGATCGATGTGGACGCAGCAATTGTGGCAAGCAGAGCAGATATATTGCTTGCGTCCGACGACGTTGAGGCCCTTAGGGGCTTCCTGAAAAAGCGAGTCAACGAGGTGACGCGCATAGCTAGCGCAGCGCTCAATTCGCCGGTACTTATCTGATGATCGTGAACCTAAATAGCGACTCTTTTCCGTCTCTCGAAAACCCGGTTCGAGGGAACTGGGTCCCGATTTTCCTGTCGCCGATCCGAGGGTCGCAAGAACGGTTGATCATCGGTGTAGCGGTATTCAACGACACCGGTTTTCATATCGAAGCCGCGAATGCGCTTAACAGGTTACAGTGCCTGTACGGCGCGCAATCGGATATTGTCATTCAAGTCGCGGGCATCACGCTTGATGAACTGCAGGCAGATTTGGCCGCGCGCTCGGCGGCGGCTGTGACCGATTTCAGGCCATCGATTACTGGGGTAAGTATCGGAGAAATTCGTGTGGCTGATGGCTTGTCTTTGCAAGCGATAGGCGTCTCATGGATGAGTGCACTGTCTTCGTTGTACGATGCCGAGGCGGCAGGTCTAAACGCTGGATTGGCGGCGCTCGATGACATCAGTTACGAGGATAAATTCGAAGCGTTTGCAGGAGGCGACAGGCTTCCAAGGTTGGTTCTCGACTATGTCGTCGAAGCGCGGAGTGGCTTGGCGGGATTTTTCCGATCGGATTTGGCTACTCAGCAGCAACGGCGGCGACGCAGCCACGAAGTTTCAATCGATTTCTCGGGTTCTCAATTGGTAGCGAACTTTGGGACTCTTAGTGTCGGGCAGATTTCTAGGTCGGTGGACCTCATTAAGCGTCGACTCTGGGACTTGAAGGTCGACCGTGATTCCGAGACGGCGAACGCATTCAGTCGTCAGCACGAAATGCTGATTCAAATGCCTTCGGCAAACGATCCGCAGGTTAGCGAGCGTCAATTCGAGCACCTCGAAGTTGCGCGCAAGGCTCTTGAAACCCAAGCAGATCAAGAAGAGCTGCGGTTGGAAGCATATACGACGGTGGCGGAGATCGGGCGCCGAGTCTTGACTGCGGAAACGCCTAGAGATGGAAACCTACTCCATTAGTTTCGACACAGTCCCGCCGCCGCAAAGCGGCGAGGGGTGCCTTCCTAAGCCCCATTAGCCGCCGACAAAATCGCCCGCACACTCGCCGTTGCGACGTCCGTATCGAGCCCGCACCCAAACAGGCTTTTCCCGTCCGCCGTGCGGCATTCGACATAAGCCGCGGCCTGCACATTGCTGCCCTGACCGATCGCATGTTCGCTGTAATCGACGATGTCCATGATCGGGCCGCCGGACTCGGCGAGCGCGGCGATGACGCTCGACATCAGGCCGTTGCCGCGGCCGCTGACGCTGCGCGGGGTGCCGTCGATGGTGAGCTTGCCGGCGAAGATGCGGTCGGCGCCCGAGTGCGTCTCCGACCAGTCGACGAGCTGGAAGCGCTTGGCTTCGGTCGCCAGATACTGGCGCTCGAACGCGTGCCAGATGTCGTCGGCGCCGAGCTCGCGGCTCGTGCTGTCGGCGAGTGCCTGTACGACATGGCTGAAGCTCGCCTGCATCTTCTTGGGCAATTTCAGGCCCTTGTCCTGTTCGAGCACCCATGCGACGCCGCCCTTGCCCGACTGGCTGTTGACGCGGATCACCGCTTCGTAGCTGCGGCCGAGGTCGGCGGGGTCGATGGGGAGGTAGGGGACTTCCCATTTTTCGTCATTCTGGCGCTCGCGCGCGGCGAAGCCTTTCTTGATCGCATCCTGATGGCTGCCCGAAAAGGCGGTGTAGACGAGCTCGCCGCCATAGGGGTGGCGCGGGTGGACGGGCAGGTTGTTGCAATATTCGACCGTCGCGATGACCTCGTCGATGTTCGAGAAGTCGAGCTGGGGGTCGACGCCCTGCGTGTACATGTTGAGCGCGACGGTGACGAGGCAGGTGTTGCCGGTGCGCTCGCCATTGCCGAACAGGCAGCCCTCGACGCGGTCGGCGCCCGCGAGCAGGCCGAGCTCGGCCGCCGCGACGCCGGTGCCGCGGTCGTTGTGGGTGTGCAGCGATATGATCGCGCGGTCGCGATTGGGGAGGTTCTTGCAGAAATATTCGATCTGGTCGGCGTAGATGTTCGCCGTCGACGCCTCGACCGTCGCGGGGAGGTTGAGGATGATCGGCTTGTCCGCCGTCGGCTGGAGGATGTCCATCACCGCCTCGCAGCAGGCGATGCTGAAATCGAGCTCGGCGGTCGAGAAGGTTTCGGGGCTGTATTCGAAACGCCAGTCGGTGCCGGGCAGGCGCGCGGCATTGTCGCGGAGCTGCTTCGCGCCCTCGATCGCGATGCCCCTGATCTCGTCCATCTCCATGCCGAAGACGATCTTGCGCCACGCGGGGCTGACCGCGTTATAGACGTGGACGATCGCGGTCTTCGCGCCTTCGAGGCTGTCGAAGCTGGTGCGGATGAGGTCGGCGCGGCTTTGCGTCAGCACCTGCGGGGTGACGTCGTCGGGGATGCGGCCGTTCTTGACGAGGCCCGAGATGAAGTCGAATTCGGTCGCGCCCGCGCTGGGGAAGCCGACCTCGATCTCCTTGAACCCGCAGCGGACGAGCAGGTCGAAGAAGCGCGCCTTTTTCTCGGCATCCATCGGGTCGATCAGCGACTGGTTGCCGTCGCGCATGTCGGTGGAGAGCCAGATCGGCGCCTGTGTGGTGACGCGGCCGGGCCATTCGCGGTTCGTGAGCGGAACCTGCGGGAAGGCGCTGTACTTGACCGAGGGGTCGCGGAGCATGGTCATGGTGGGGTACTTCTTCTGCTGTCGGTTGCGGTGCTTTGTCGATCGGACCCTTGAGCGGGTGGCCGCGACTAGCGCGCAGCCAGTGTCACGCCCAAGGGCGTGTAAGTCGCAGAAGAAGAAGGGCGTTGCCGCGCATGGCCTGCGCAATGATGCAAAATGTCGCGCTTGGCAAGGGGGGAGTGCGAAAATTACGCGGGGCGCGGGCTCAACCGGTCACCCACTCGACCCCGGGATCGGTGAAATCGACGACGTCGGCGAGTTCGCGGACGTTGGGATAGCCGTAGCCGACGAGGTTGATGAAGGTCTGGATATTGAGCGCGAGCGCCGCCGATTTGAGCGGCACGGGGCTGCGGTGGTTCGAGAAATTATTGTTGCAATAGATGAGGATGGGGCGGCCGGAGTCGGCGCCGATCACCGCGGCGAGGCTTTCGGCGGTGAAATCGGTGAGCGGGAGGTTGACCGCGCCCCTGATATGGCCGCGCTGGAAGGCGTCCTTCGAGCGCGCGTCGAGGAGGAGGGTGCCGGGCTTCGCGGCCTCGGCCTTGAACGCGTCGAAGGCGATCAGGCGGGTGGCGCGTTCGGGGGCGACGCTGGCGGTGAGCGCCTCGAAGCCGGGATAGTCGATTTGCGGGTTCGGCGCTGCGGCGTTCTGGGCGAAGGCGGGCGCGGCGGTGAGGGCGAGAGCGAGAAGCAGGGTGCGCATGGGATCCTCCCTTGAATGACGGGAAGCTACGCCGCGCTTGCTGGCCCTGCGATGAACCGAAAATGTCGCCGGGCCGCGCGTCTGCGGCGGCCCGGCGCAGTGCAGGGGACTGTCGAGGCGCGAGCGTCAGGCGGCTTCGCTCTCGTCGTCCTCGTCCCACGGCTCGAAGATCTCGTCCTCGATGAGGTTGTCGATGCCGTGCACGCGCACGCCGATGCACCAGTCCTCGAGCGGGCCTTCCCATGCGGCCTCGACTTCGGAGAGGGCCTCGGCGGCATCTGCCGGGCGGTCGCCGACGAGGTCGAAGTCCTGCACGCCGTCGTCGGGCGGGGTGATGGTGACATGCGGTTCGAGCCGGACGTTGGTCCAGCCTGCGGTGGGGGCGAGGCCCTCGACCTCGACGACCAGCACCGGATTTTCCTCGTCGCCGTCGACCGACGCGTTCACTTCGACAATTTCGCGTACCAGTTCGCTCATCACACGGCTCCTTGTACGAAAAGAGGCGGGACCGGCATGCGGTCCCGCCCCCTTGTACGCGGCGCGTGTGACAGATTGGGTGCGCTTACTGCTTTTCGAAGGCGGCGTGGATTTCGAGTTCGACCTCGTCGCTGACCATCGGAATGCCCATCGACACGCCGAAATCGCTGCGCCTGATCGTCGTTTCGGCCTGGAAGCCGACGGTTTCCTTTTTGGTCATGCCGATGCCGGCGCCGTGGAAATCGACGTCGAGCGTCACGGGTTTCGTCACGCCGTTGAGCGTCAGATTGCCGGTGACCTTCGCCTCGTCGCCCTCGGCATCGACGACGACCGAGGTGGAGACGAATTTGGCGTCGGCGGGGTTGGCGCCGAAGAAGTCGGGCTTGCCGCCGTCCTTGCCCGCGCGGAGGAGGTGGCTCGTCAGGCCGGCGCTGGCGGTGGTGACCTTCGACACGGGGATCGTGACGTCGACCCTGGCCGCGGCGGGGTTCTTCGGATCGATGACGAGCGTGCCGGTCACGTCGCCGAAGATACCGGTATATTTGCTGAAGCCGAGGTGGTCGACTTCCCAGACGACCATCGTGTGGCCGGGATCGGCGACGTAGGTGCCGCCGGTGACGCGCGACCTGTCGGGCGCGCCGGGGGCGGAGCCGCCCTGTGCGACGACGATGGGGGTTGCGACGACCGCGACGAGTGCGAGGGCGGCATAGGGGAGGATGCGACGCATGGACAATCTCCTGTTGGGGAGGTGGAAGCTAGGCGAAGCCGCGGCGCGGCGTCAACAAGCGCCGGCGAAACGCAGCGTTTCGGTTCGGGCGCGCAATGCATGTTGTCGCAAGCCCGCTTGTGTTACGCGGTCTTTCCTGCTGCTATGCCGCAACTGCGAAGGCTGGGGGGCCTTGCGTGATGGATGGTCTGTTTGCCCGCGAAGCGGTGGAGGTCGAAAACGCCTTTCTGGCGGCGCCGTTCGAGACGGACGGCTGGAACGCGGCGCTGCGCCTGTTCGCGCGCCGGACGGGTGCGACGCACGCTCAGTTGCTCGGCATCGGCGAGCAGGCGGCGCTGTTCAACTTCATGCCCGATATCGACGCGTCCTATCAGCGCGAATTCATCGAGATCGAGGGGTGGCGGCCCGAGGTCAACTGGCGCGTCGCGGCGAGCGGTCCGTCGCTCGAGATACGGCACGAGGCGCATTACGAGATCGCGCGAACGCATAGCGGGACGGCCGAATATGAAGAGCATGTTCGGCGCTGGGGCGGCGTCAACGGATGCCAGACCGCGCTGATCGAGGGCGACGGGCTGCTCGTCGGCATGGCGGTGCTCCGGTCCGAGCGCGACGGCCGGACCAGCGAGCGCGACCGCAAGCTGTTCGCCGCGGGGGCAAGGCATGCGCTGGCGGCGGTGCGGATGCAGCGGGCGATGGCACAGCGCGGCGCGCAAATGACCGCGGGCGCGTTCGATGCGATCGGCGTCGCGGCGTTTCTGATCGACCGCCACGGCACGGTCGTCGCGCAATCGGCGGCGGCCGAGGCGATCACCGGCGATCCCGCGGGCGGCGCGCTGCGCCTCCGCCGAGGCCGGCTGGGCGCGGTGCGGCGCGATGCCGATACGCTGTTGCAGACGGCGCTGGGGCGCGCGCTCGGCGGTCAGGCAATGCAGCAATACTGGATCGGGCCGCCGCAGGATGGCGACAGCGGGGGCGTGCTGTGCGAGCTGTTCCGCATGCCCCAGCGCGAATGGGATTTCGGTTTCGAGCCCCGCGTGCTGGTCGTGGCGCGCCGCGCCGCCGACATTCCCGCGATGCGCGCGGCGCCGCTGCGTGCGGCGCTGGGGCTGACGCATGCCGAGGCCGAGATCGCGCTGCGGCTGGCGAACGGCGAAGTGCGCGAAGACATCGCGGCCGGCCGCGGGACGAGCGCGCAGACGCTGGCCACGCAGATCAAGTCGATCCTGCGCAAGAGCGAGGTCGGGCGCGAAGCCGAGCTGACGGCCCTGGTCAACCGGTTGCTGCGCTGACGGACAGGGACCCGGGCATGCGCGGGAAAGGATATCGACGGTGGGTCGCGACCGCCGATATCCCCCAGCCGGACGCCGATATCGCAAGGATGATTGCGTCCGGTTTTCGATTGCCCCCACGCAATCAATCCCCTCTGCAGCGGCGCGATATCAGCGATTTAGGAAAGCGGCATACCCCGTCGGGGGTATGATGCGAACGGCCCGTCGCTTTGTCAGGGCGCGCGGCGTGCTTCGAACCATTGGCGCATCGCGGCGGCGGCGCAGCCGGTGAAGCCGTAGCTGCCGACCGGCGAGCAGCTGTTCGGGCGGGTGGCACGCGCGACATTGTCGTAGCCCTCGACCGCCGAGGCCCAGCTGCCGCCGCCGACCACCTCATCCTCCTTCAGCTCCTCGCGGAGTTCCTTGGGGACGCGGTAGCGTTCGGATTCGGGCTGCTGCGCGCAGACGACGATCTCGTCGCCCTGCGGTTCGGGGCAGGGCTCGTCGCCATAGGTGTAGAGAACCGAGGTCCGCTGCGGCGGCTGCCCCGACTGGGCAAGCGAGCCATCGTCCTGTGCGAGCGCCGGCGCGGCGAAGGCAAGCGGCGCGAGGAGCGGGAGGAGGAGGGCGGCGGTCTTTGTCATTCAGATCAACTTCCCGGTCCCCGAATCCCCTCCACGCCAGATGCGGCGGCGGAGATGAACCTAAGCCGAATTACCTGCGTAACCCATTGCGCTTTTGGCGCGAACCGGGCGGCGAAGGGGATGCGGCACGGGACCGATCCCTGTCAGATGGAGATTGATCATGAGAAACCAAGCCCTGTTCGCGCTGCTCGCCGCGGTACTCGCACCGCTTTCGGTCGCGGCATTTACGCCGCACGCCTATGCCAAGCCGGTCTATGTCGGCGTCGATGGCGACAATATCGCCGTCAGCGGTTATGATACGGTGAGTTATTTCGATGGCGACGGCGTGCCGGTGAAGGGTGACGCGGCCTTTGCGGTCGAGCATGGCGGGGCCGTCTATCGTTTTGCCAACGCCGCCAATGCGGCGCGTTTTCAGGCCAATCCCGAGGCGTTCATGCCGCGCTATGGCGGCCATTGCGCCTGGGCGATGTCGCGGGGCTATCTCGCGCCCGGCGATCCGCTGGCTTACGCGATCGTCGACGGAAAGCTGTACCTGAACTTCAATCAGGAGGTGAAGGCGAAGTGGGATGAGGACCGCGCGGGCTATATCGCGGCGGCCGAGAAGAATTGGGCGACGATGCCGGACGATGCGAAATTCGGGGGGTGAGGGCGAGCGTCTGTTTTGGGGTGGGAAGGAGACATTGCAAGAATCAGTCTCCTTTCCTCAGGTACTTCACCGTCTCAACGCAGCGATCAATCATGGTACGAGTGAAAAAGTCTGGTCCGAACTTGGCGTTCCATTCTGATTTGCTAACGGGAAGGGCTGCCAGGAGATCGTGAATTTGCCTGAAAAAATGCTCATCGACGACGCCCTCGATGATCATCGACGATTCAGCGGTAGACGGAAAGTTCGCGATGGGTGCGTAGGTTGCGAAGTTGGCAAATTTGAATCTCTTTGAAGGAGAGCGAAGCGGTTCGAGGTCGGCATCAAAGATCACCAGAAGGTCGCCAGTGACGATGCGATCCTGAGCCGTTCCTCCCAGCACTCGCTTCGAATGTGGTGCGAACATTTTCAAGGTTTCGCCGCGCGAAAAAACCAAGCAGTCACAGTGCTGAAACGAGATCACCTCCAGTCCGCTCTGGTTTGCGAGCTGAGTCGTTAACCTGCGCTGCATCAGATTTTACCCCGAATTTCGGCTTGCCCACGTTTATCCATGAAGGAATGGATGTCCGCAACCGCTCGAAATCGGCCACTGCGTTCCGGACTACAGACATTGACCGAAACGGGGTGGTGAGCGGACGTTGTCCGCGCATGTTCAGGCGAACACTTGAAATGCAAAATAGCTCGCAGGGATGGCCACTCCTGCGGCGAGGAATGCCGTTCTTGTTGCGGATGTTTGAGACCATTTGAGAAGAAGGTAGAACCATAGCGGAGAGGTCACGATCATCAGCCATACGACGGTGACGAAGGGTGCCTCCGCACGCCAAAGATTAAATCCGAACGTCACCCCGACGAACAGTGCATAAGCCGCGATTAGGCTGATCGGGATGATCGCCAGTTCCAGCAGGAACCGCAGGGAATAAAATCGTTGGCGTTGGCGCATTCTCTATCCGTTCGCCACCCATCTTGCCGCTGTGCGCCGATGTCCGCAACCGGTCGCTAGCGGCCGTTTCTAAATCACGTCCAGTGACGCGCCGATCGCTTCCCAGACCTGCGCCAGTTCGGCGGGCGTGATGCAATAGGGCGGCATCAGATAGAGCGTGTTGCCGAGCGGACGAAGGAGGATGCCGTGGTCGCGATAAAAAGCGATCAGGCGCGGAGCGAGGTTCGAGAGATAGCCTGAGTCCGGCACGACCATATCGAGCGCGGCGATGGTGCCGAGGCGGCGGGGGTTGGCGATGCGCGGGTCGTGCGAAAGCAGCGAGAGGTGCGCCGCCTGCGCGTCGGCGAGCGCGTCGATCCGCTGCTGCACCGGCTCGTCGCGCCAGATTTCGAGATTGGCGTTCGCGGCGGCGCAGGCGATCGGGTTCGCGGTGTAGCTGCTCGAATGGTAAAAGGTCTTCGCGCGGTCGGTCGAGAAATGCGCCTGAAAGATCGGTTCGATGCAGAGGGTGACGGCGAGCGGGATCGCGCCGCCGGTGAGGCCCTTCGACAGGCAGACGATGTCGGGGATGACGCCCGCAGAATCGCAGGCGAAGCGCGTGCCGGTGCGGCCCCAGCCGGTCATCACCTCGTCGGCGATGAAGAGGACGCCGTGGCGCGCGCAAATGGCGCGCATCTCGGCGAGCACCCACGCGGGGTAGATGAGCATGCCGCCGGCGCCGAGAATGAGCGGTTCGACGATGAAGGCGGCGGGTTTTTGAACGCAGGCGGCTTCGAGCGCGTCGAGCGCGGCCTGCTCCATGCCTTCATGGGGGAAGGGGATGGTGTCGACATCGAAGAGCAAAGGCTGCCAGGCGCGGTTGTAGACGCCGCGCTCGCCGACCGACATCGTGCCGATCGTGTCGCCATGATAGCTGTGTTCGAGGACGAGGATGCGGCTACGCGGCTCGCCGATGTTGTACCAGTAGCCGAGCGCCATCTTGAGCGCGACCTCGACGCTGGTCGAGCCCGAGTCCGAGAAGAAGACGCGGGTGAGCGGATCGGGGGTGATGCGGATCAGTTCGGTGGCAAGCCTCTCGGCGGGCTCGTGCGTCCAGCCGGCGAAGATGAGCTGGTCGAGCTTCTCGGACTGGGCGCGGATCGCCGCCATGATGCGCGGGTGCGCGTGGCCGTGCGTGGTGACCCACCAGCTCGAGATGGCGTCGATCCAGCTTCGGCCGTCGGCGGCATGGAGTTTCGCGTCTTTGGCGTGGCTTATCAGCGGGATGGGGTCCCCGAGGCCGTGCTGGGTAAAGGGATGCCAGACGGGGGAGGTCATGCGAAATCCGCCAAGTGGAAGTTGGCGGCGAAGGCGTGCGCGAGGGTTTCGCCGTTCAGCGGGGCGATGATCGGCAGGCGGCCCAACCGGCGGACGCCGCTGATCTCAGCTATCGTTGCCTCGCTGTCCTCCGCCGCGTCGCCGAGGAAGGCGAGGCCGTGGATCGGGACGCCGCGCGATTTCAGCGCCTCGATCGTCAGCAGGCTGTGGTTGATCGTGCCGAGGCTGGTCCGCGCGCAGACGATCACCGGGATCTGCCATTTCGCGAAAAGGTCGGTGTAGAGCGTGGTGCGCGTCACGGGGACGAGCGCGCCGCCGGCGCCTTCGACGATGATGTCGCCGGGTGGCGGCGTGAGGGTTTCGACATCAATGTTAACGCCGTCAATTTCGGCGGCGACATGCGGCGAGGCGGGCGTGACGAGGCGATAGGCCTCGGTTCGGATCGACACGCCGGCGAGGCGCGCGACGACCTCGCTGTCACTCGCTTCTTCGAGGCCGGACTGGATCGGTTTCCAGTAGGGCGCGCGTGTCGCCTGCGCCAAAGCGGCGGAAAAGACGGTTTTCCCGATGCCGGTGTCGGTGCCGGTGACGACGAAGCGCGTCATGCCGCGGCCATGGCTTCGGCGAGCGCGTCGGCCATATCGTCGATGTTGTCTTCGTCAACATTGAGCGTGATCGCGATGCGCAGGCGGGCGGTTCCTTCGGCCACTGTCGGCGGGCGAATGCCGCGAATGTCAAAGCCCGTCTCGCGGAGGCTGCCGGCAATGCGCATCGTGCGGTCGTTGTCGCCGATGATCACGGGCAGGATCTGCGTGCCGCTGGCGGGGATGCCGAGCGGGACGAGGCACTCGGCGGCGTGGCGGACGAGGCTGTGGAGGCGCGCCTGCCGCTCGGGCTCGTTCGCGACGATCTCGATCGCCTGCCGGACGAGCCACGCCATCAAGGGCGACGGCGCGGTCGAGAAGATGAAGGGGCGGCCGCGGTTGATGAGGAAGTCGCAAGCCACCGCGGGACCGCAGAGCAGCGCGCCCTCCGCGCCGAGCGCCTTGCCGCAGGTGTGGAGGGTGACGAGGTTGTCGCGGCGCGCGAGGCCGTGCGCGAGGCCGCCGCCGCCGGGGCCGAAGACGCCGGTCGCGTGCGCCTCGTCGACGATCAGCACGGCGTCGTGGCGGTCGGCGACCGCGGCGAGATCGGCGAGCGGGGCGCGGTCGCCGTCCATGCTGTAGAGGCTTTCGACCGCGATCCATGGCGTTCCGGCGCCGCCGCCGGCGCGCCAGCGCGCGATGATGTCGGCGAAGGCCTGCGCGTCGTTGTGCGCGGCGGCGACATGGCCGGCGCGGCCGAGCTTCATCCCGTCGTGCGCGCTCGCGTGGATGAGCTCGTCATGGACGACGAGGTCGCCGCGCTGCGGCAGCGTCGCGAAGAGCGCGGCGTTGGCGGCGAAGCCGGTCGCGAAGAAGAGCGCGGCCTCGCTGCCGTAATGGCGGGCGGCGTGCGCTTCGAGCGCTTCATGTTCGGGATGATTGCCGCGCAGCAGACGCGAACCGCCCGAACCCGCGGGAAGGCCGCGTTCGATGCCCGCGGCGAGCGCGGCGCGGAGCGTCTCGCTATCGGCGAGGCCGAGATAGTCGTTCGACGCGAAATCGCGGCCGGCGCGCGGCGCGAGGGCGCGGCGCCGGCTGTCGTGCGCGAGCGCCGCGAGATCGGCGCGGTGGGCGGTGAAGGGAGAGTTCGCCATGGTGTCTTTTCGGTTCAGGGCGTCGGGTCTGCGCCGGTGCGGATATTATTGAGCGTCTTCCGCTCTTCGCCGGTCAGCCGGTGCGGCGTCGCGATCGGTTCGAGGGTCTTGGCGTCGAAAAGCGCCGATCGGCGGCGGTCACCCGAAACGATATCCCTGATCGCGCGGACGAAAAAGCGACGCATCAGCGTCGGCGTGCCCATTTTTGGCAGATGGCCGGCGTCGCCGATCGCGTCCTGCGTGAAGAGATGGCCGCGCGGTTGGCCGAACGCTTCTGCGCGCCTTGCCGGATCGCAGGCGGCGGTCAGGATCGTGATGAAGGGCAGCTTGCCGTTCCTGAACGTGTTGAACAGTGGCGTGCGGCAGCAGGCCGCGTACCAGCGCAGTGTCGGCGCGTCGGTCAGGTGAAGGCAGGCGAGCCGCTCGCGGCCGGAGTCGATCCGCATCCGTGCGCAGCGTGTCTGGTAGAGCGGCGTGCCGCCGTGCGCGTCGAGCAGATGCGCGTGGCCGAGATGATGCGTGAGATTCTGGCAATCGGTGCAGTGGCAGACGACATGATCGCCCTCGCCCGGAACGACGCGCATCGCGCCGGTGACGGTTCCGCAGTCGCAGGCGAAGGAGAGGTCGGATGCCATGATCCGGCCCTAGCTCCTCGCCCGCGACTGGGGAAGCGATCAGTTCTTCGACTTGTCGACGAGCTGGTTCTTGGCGATCCACGGCATCATCGCGCGCAGCTCGGCGCCGGTCTTTTCGAGCTGATGCGCGGCGGCCGCCTTGCGGCTCGCCTTCAGTTCGGGCTGGCCGGCCTGATTGTCGAGCACGAAGTCCTTGACGAAGCGGCCCGACTGGATGTCGGCGAGGACGCGCTTCATTTCCTTCTTCGTTTCGTCGGTGATGATGCGCGGGCCGGTCTTGATGTCGCCATATTCGGCGGTGTTCGAGATCGAGTAGCGCATGTTCGCGATGCCGCCTTCATAGAGGAGGTCGACGATCAGCTTGGTTTCGTGGAGGCATTCGAAATAGGCCATTTCGGGGGCATAGCCCGCCTCGACGAGCGTTTCGAAACCCGCCTGGATCAGGTGGGTGATGCCGCCGCAGAGCACCGCCTGTTCGCCGAAAAGGTCGGTTTCGCACTCTTCCTTGAACGTCGTCTCGATGATGCCGCTGCGGCCGCCGCCGACCGCCGAGGCGTAGGAGAGGGCGAGCGCCTTGGCATAGCCGTTGCCCGACGAACCCGCGCCCTGTGCTTCCTGCGCGACCGCGATCAGGCACGGGACGCCGCCGCCCTTCTGATATTCGCTGCGCACCGTGTGGCCGGGGCCCTTGGGCGCGACCATGAAGACGTCGATGTCGGGGCGCGCGTCGATCAGCCCGAAGTGGATGTTGAGGCCGTGCGCGAAGGCGAGCGCGGCGCCGGGCTTCATGTTCGGGCCGATGTCGTCGGCGTAGATCTTGGCCTGATGCTCGTCGGGAGCGGCGATCATGATCACGTCGGCCCATTCGGCGGCTTCCTTGTTCGAAAGCACCTTGAAGCCCGCGGCCTCGGCCTTTTTGGCGGTCGCCGAGCCGGGGCGGAGCGCGATCGCGACTTCCTTGACGCCGCTGTCGCGCATGTTCTGCGCGTGGGCGTGGCCTTGGCTGCCGTAGCCGACGACGGCGACCTTCTTGCCCTTGATCAGATCCTGGTCGGCGTCGCGATCGTAATAAACCTGCATGTCATTCTTCCCTTATTTTCTTTCGTCATGCCGGACTTGATCCGGCATCCATGGACCCCGGATCAAGTCCGGGGTGACGAAGGTTGGACCGTTATTCCCGTTAAAACTCAGAGCGCCTCCGACCCGCGGGCGATGGCGACGACGCCGGTGCGGCCGACCTCGACCAGCCCGCATTCGCGCATCAGCGCGATGAAGCGGTCGACCTTGTCGCTCGTCCCGGTGATTTCGAAGATGAAGCTGGTGAGCGTGGTGTCGACGACCTTGGCGCGGAAGACGTCGGCCATGCGCAGCGCCTCGATGCGCTTGTCGCCGGTGCCCGCGACCTTGACGAGCGCGATCTCGCGTTCGACATGCGCCTCGCCCGCGTCGTTGAGGTCGATGACCTTGTGCACGGGAACGAGCCGGTCGAGCTGCGCGATGATCTGGTCGATGACCGGCGGCGGGCCCGAGGTGACGATGGTGATACGCGACAGCGCGTGGTCGGCGGTGATGTCGGCCACGGTCAGGCTTTCGATATTATAGCCGCGCGCGGTGAACAGGCCGGTGATCTTGGCGAGCACGCCGGCCTCGTTGTCGACGGTGATGGCGAGCACATGGCGCTCGCCGGCTTCGGTCTTGATTTTCATGAGTTTACACCAGTGCCTTGGCTTCGTCGTCCATCGTGCCGGTGACGTCGCTCGGCTGGAG
>NZ_JAEMQX010000093.1 GCF_016463645.1 Sphingopyxis sp.
CGATCAGCACCGCGGCGGCGCAGCCGAGCCGGAACGCCGCGCCCTCGGGCCGCTGGCGAAGCTGATAGACCGCGGACGGCGACATGCTCACCCGCACCGCGGCGATCTTCACCGACCCCGTCGCGGCCAGATGCTCGAGAAACTCGCGCTGGAGCGTCGGTGTCCAGTGATAGCTGCCGGGGGCGGGGATATGCGCGGGATCGTGCGGGGAGTCATCCATCGATTCATCCTTTTGGTTTAGAGAAATCAAAATAACAAACCATATGGGTGAATTGTAGGAAAGAGGGCGGGCGCCCTATTTCGACCGGAAGCTGACCTGGCCATCATCGTCACCCCGGACTTGATCCGGGGTCCATGAATTCAGCGCTGCGGTGGATCCCGGATCAAGTCCGGGATGACGAAGGGGAAGGAGGCGAAGGCGGCGAAGGCGGCTTCCCACCCCTAAACCGACGCCATGCCTAAAAGCTGAGTTCGTCGTAAATCTTCGACAGATCGCCGCCCCACGGGCCTTCGTAGCGGTCGAGCAGGTCGTGCGCGGGCGACTTGCCGCTCTGCGCGATGCGGCGGAGCGGTTCGAGGAAGCCGACCTCGTTGTCGCCCATCGAATTGACCTGGCCGCGCGCCGCGAGGCCCGCGGCGGCGATGTCGAGGACGCGGTGCGCGAGCTGCCCCACGGTGCCGCCGCCGGGCGCGGGGGCGTCGAGCCCCTCGCTCGGGACCGCGTCGCGGAGCGCCTGCTGCTCCTCGATGCTCCAGCCCTTGACCAGATCCCAGGCGGCATCGAGTGCGCCCTGATCGTAGAGGAGGCCGACCCACAGGGCGGGAAGCGCGCAGATGCGGTTCCACGGCCCGCCGTCGGCGCCGCGCATTTCGAGGAAACTCTTCAGACGCACTTCGGGGAAGGCGGTGGAGAGATGGTCGTTCCAGTCGGAGAGATGCGGTTTCTCGCCGGGCAATGCGGGCAGCTCGCCCTTGAGGAAGTCGCGGAAGCTCTGCCCCGCGGCGTCGATATATTTGCCGTCGCGGAAGACGAAATACATCGGCACGTCGAGCATGTAATCGACGTAGCGTTCGTAGCCGAAGCCCTGCTCGAACACGAAGGGCAGCATGCCGGTGCGCGCGGGGTCGGTGTCGGTCCAGATATGGCTGCGGTACGACATATAGCCGTTGGGCTTGCCCTCGGTGAAGGGCGAGCTGGCGAAGAGCGCGGTCGCGAGCGGCTGCAGTGCGAGTGAAACGCGGAATTTCTGCACCATGTCGGCCTCGCTCGAATAGTCGAGGTTGGTCTGGATCGTGCAGGTGCGCAGCATCATGTCGAGCCCCATGCTGCCGACGCGCGGCATGTGGTCGAGCATGATCCTGTAGCGGCCCTTGGGCATGATCGGCAGTTCGGCGCGCGTCTTGTCCGGCCACATGCCGAGGCCGAGGAATCCGAGCCCGAGTTCGGCGCCGACCTCCTTCACCTGTTTGAGGTGGCGGCCGGTCTCGGCGCAGGTCTGGTGGAGATTTTCGAGCGGCGCGCCCGAGAGTTCGAGCTGGCCCGCGGGTTCGAGGCTGACGGTGCCGTCGCCGCCCGCGAGCGCGATCACCTTGCCGCCCTCGATCACGGGTTCCCAGCCGAAGCGGGTGAGCGCCATCAACAGGTCGTGGATGCCGCCGGGTTCGTCATAGGAGGGCGCGCGATGATCGGCGGTGCGATAGACGAATTTCTCGTGCTCGGTGCCGATCCGCCAGCGGTCCTTCGGCTTTTCGCCCTTGATCATGGGGGCCGCGAGCTGATCGCGGCTTTCGACGATGGGATCGTTGCTGTCCGAGGCGGTGCGCGTGCTCATTTCGCGCATTTAGACGGTTCGGTACAGAATGCAATCGGCTGTTGGCGATGGCCTGTCCGCGGCGCGCGGGCAGACGCTGGCCGGCGCGTTCGCGTATCAGTTGACCGTCACGTCGAACGCGATCGCCATGGCGCTGGCCGGCGTGAGCGCGGGGGTCGTCGCGGCGACGGTCGAGCCGGCGATCGACGCGCCGAAGGGGTCGCTTTCGTCGGCGCCGCCGGCATCGTCGTCCTCGACCGTCGTCGCGCCCGCGCAGCTCGTCCCGCTGCGGAGCGATCCGGGAATGAAGGTCGTGGCGGGGGGCAGCGGATCGGCGATGGCGATGCCGGTCGCTGTACCGCTGCCATTGTTCGTGACGAGGATGCAATAACGCATCGTCGCGCCGGGGATCGCCTTCGGATCGGCGGTGCCGTTAACCGGGTCGCTCACGACGCTGCCCGTCTTGGCGATGGCGAGATTGGCGGTCGGGCGGCAGAAGCTGATGTCGTGGATCGCCATGCCCTGCTGCCCCGGATTGGCGGGAGCGAGGCCATGGCTGCCATATTCGATGACGATGCGGTCGACCGGCGTGTTGAAGGTGACGGTGACGGTGCCGTCGGCGCTGGTGTCGGCCGACAGCGCATCGCCATAGGCGCTGTTGCCGATCACATGGTTGGCGACGCCGTTGGTAAGGACCGGATAGACGGTGGTGCCGTTGTAGCTTCCCGTGACGGTCACGCGGTCGGCGAATTGCCCGGCGTTGTAATCGACGTCGAACAGCCGGAACTGCGCCCCCGGAACCGCGGTCGGCAGGGTGATCGTCGAGGTGACGACGCCCGCCTGGCTGGTGAAGTCGACGAGTTCGAAGATCGAAAATTGCGCGGGGGACAGGCCGCCGGTCACGACATTCTGCCGCGTCGGCGACTGGCCGCCGTAGGTCGCGTTGCCGAGGAAGCTGCCGCCGCTGACGGCGATGCCGACGCTCGCGGTGCCGATCGCGGTCAGCACGTGACTGCCGCTGGTGGTGCCTGCGGGCCAGCTCACGCCGTCCCAGTCGTGCACGGTGATCCCGACCGGGCAGACGAGGGCCGGCGGGGTGCCCGCGACGCGCGTGCCCGACACGGTGAAGGTCGCGCTGTCCTGATCATCCTCGCCCGCCGCGTCGTTTCCGGGCGTCGAATCGGGATCGAAGGCCGAGGATGCGCCGATCTGCGCAATATTGGTCACGCTTGCGCCCGCGGTCGCGGCGACGGTGCCGCTGATCGTCAGCGTCCGCGTCGTTCCCGCCGGAATGCTCCCGACGGTCCAGACGCCGGTCGCGCTGTCGTAGCTGCCGAAACCCGAGGCGCCGGTAAAGCTGAAACCCGCGGGCAGCGTGTCCTGCACCGTGACGCCGGTCGCGGTGAGCGTCGATCCGCTCGCGTTGGTGACGCTCAGCACATAGGCGATGCTCGCGCCGGACGCGGGCGCGGCGTTGCTGACCGACTTGGTCAGCGACAGGTCGGCATGGGGCGAGAGCGGTACCGTCGTCAGATAGAGATGCGCTCGCGCGAAACTGCCGCTGTCGCCGTTCAGCGAATCGCAGATCGTGAGTTGCCACGTTCCGGCGCTCCCCTGGCCGTTGAAGCCGGCGAGCGATCCTTCGGGGCGGAAGCTGCGCTGATAGGGCGGCGCCGCGGCGGTGTTGTCGTTCGCCGTGTGCGTCGAGATGCTCGCCGCCGCGCTGTCGTCGAACAGGACGTTCAGATTGTTCGCCGACGCGCCGACATTGGTGATCAGATTGACCACCGTGCCGCCCGGCGACACCAGGGTCGCGCGGACGTCGCCGCGGTATGTGTGCGTGAACTGGACGCCGATATTCACGTCGGTGACCTGCGCATTGGCGGCGACGGTGAAATTTCGCACCATCGGGCCGGTGCATGCCGTCGCGCTTTCGCTGATCGTGCCGGTGGTCGTGTTGCTGTAGCTGGTCTGCGCGGCGGCGGGATTGCCGGCAAGCGTCAATGCCAGCCAGACGAGCATGAGACATGCTCGCATGGACTGCAGACACTGGCCCCCACGCCAGCGGTATCGGCTCTGGTCCCGCCGTTGCATGGCACCTCTATGAAAGGTGCATGGCTAATATCGGGTTAAAACCGGCGATCCTGCGGAGATTCTGTGCGGTGACGGGACAGAATCGGCTAGTCGGCCGACCAGTCGCCATGCTGCGCCATCCACAGGCCGGTGGCCGCGATCGCGGCGGTTTCGGCGCGCAGGATGCGCGGGCCGAGCGCGATGCGGCGAACGGCGGCATGTGCGACCAGCATTTCGCGTTCGCGGTCGGTGAAGCCGCCTTCGGGGCCGGTCAGGATCGCGGCGGGCGCCGGCGCATCGACACGGGAGAGCGGCACGCCGCCCGCTTCGTCGGCGAACAGCAGCGCGCGCTCCGCCGGCCAGTCCTCCAGCAATCGGGGCAGCTTCACCGGCTGGGCGAGCGTCGGGAGCGCGGTGCGCCCGCACTGCTCGCACGCCTCGATGATCTGCGCTTCGAGCCGCTCGCTTTTGACGCGCTCGACGATCGTGCGTTCGGTGATCACCGGCTGGAGCCGCGCGACGCCGAGTTCGGTCGCCTTTTCGATGATCCAGTCGAGCCGCGCCTTCTTGACCGGTGCGAAGCAGAGCCAGAGATCGGGAACCTGTTCGAGTTCGCGCGTCTGTCGCTCGACGCGCAGCGTCAGCGAACGCTTCGCGGTCCCGGCGACCACCGCCAGCCATTCACCGCTCCGGTTGTCGAACAGCAGTACCGGGTCGCCCGCCTTCATCCGCATGACGCCGAGCAGATAGTGCGCCGCGCCGCCGTCGATCACGGGCGTCGCATCGGTTCCCAGCGGCAGGTCGAGGAACAGGCGGGGCGTACTGGCAGGTGGCCAGGCAGGAGTCGCGGGCATGCGGGGTCGATAGCAGAAGGCGCTATCCTGTGCATCCCTTGCCCGCCCGCCCGGTGCCTCTCCGATCATATCCGTGATGACGATATCGCGTCATGATCGAAGCCGGCACCGGGCGCGCCCGGCAATATTACTGGACCAGTCTGGCGGTCTGAAGCGCCGTGGAGAACAGCTGCTGAAGCGCCGTGGTAATATTGTCGTCGGCGGTCACGGTCTGGACCAGCGGCGCGCCGTTGGTGCCGACCGACGCGCATCTCTCCAGCGCCGTGAGGACCTGATCGGAATTCCCCGCATTGCCGCGCGGATAGGTGGAGGGCGGTGCGGGCAGGAACGGGGCGATATTCGATTGGGACCAGCTGTCGCCGACAAGCGATTCGGGCAGATATTGCGTATAGAGGATCGCTATCTTGATGCCCTTGGCCTTGATCGCCGTGCATTTGGCGTTTTCCTGGTTCGCGGCATCCCGCATCGGCCCGAAATAGCGGCCGCCGCTCCCGTTCGGCTGGTCGAGCATGCCGTCGGTGATGATGAACAGGATTTTCTGCGGCGGCGCCCCGGGCGCCCCCGTTCCCGCGGTGGGAATGATATTGTTCATCTCCGTGAGCATGCCGCCCATATCCGTGGCCTTGTCATCATTGTTGGTGCCCTTGGCGGGCTGCGAATTCTTCCACCAATAATCGTCTGCCGGGAATATGGTGGCTGCCGAAAAGCCGCCGCCGTAAGAATTGACGTTTATCAGATCATTGAGCTGCGTGACGGGCGAAGACTTGCCAGCTCGCGTCCAGTCGAACGAAAACATCTGCGCCCGGTAGGTCACATGATATTGGCTGGCCTGATTGGAAGCGAACGGGATAAGCTGCGATGCCGCCGAAACGACGTCGTCCTTGCGCAGGACAATTTTCGCGGGGCTGCCATAGATCAGCCCGTAGTTGTGGGTGATCCAATAGCCATCGGCCCAATATCCGGTATCATGGGTGGTGGTGTCCGTAGCGACAGTGCCCTGAGTACCCGTCGTCTTGTTTATCGAGCCATCGGCCTTGTACGTGATCGTATAGGTGGTGGGCGTCTTCGTCACGACCTTGTTGATCGTGACCGGGCCGGTATTGTCGTCGTTCGTGATCGTATATTTGGTGGCCGTCACGGTTTGGGTATACTGATCGACGCGCTTGTCTCCGTTCTTTCCGTTCGTCGTCGTTGGCCCAGTCACCGTCGATGACGCGTGCATGGTGTTGCCTGTGCTGTCGAAGAGCTCGGCGGGCGAATTTCTTTTGTAACGGTACCAGACATTCTGTTTGCCGGAACCGGCGGTATAATATCCGGTCGAGAGCAGCACCTCGCGGCCGTTCGTGTCCTTGATGTTGATTCCGTCGCTTCGGGGAATCATCGCATGACAGGCAAAGGCACAGCCATCGGGCTTCGCCGGCTTGGTCGCCGCGAGAATCTTGGTGATGCCATCCGAAGTCGAGGGCAGCAGCATCGAGGGCGAATTGTCCATCGCCAGATAGAAATCGACGTTGGGCGGCTGTGCGGCGCTTGCCGAGGAGGTGCCGCTCACGGTCAGGGTATCGATCCCCAGAATCCCGCCGAACATGTTGATCGACTTGGCCCTGTAGCTCACGGTCGCCTTGCGCAGATAGCCCAGGGCCCCGCCGCTCCCGGGCGTGCCGTCCGTAACCACGGGGGTGATCTGCAGATCCCGGTAACCGGTCTCCAGCGAAGCCTGCGCATTGAACATGTTGGTCGCGGCGGAGGTCGACTGGCTGTTCGACTGCAGGATCATCGAGGGGGCGACGGCGGCCAGCGCGGCGGCATCGGCCGCGGCGTTCAGCTTCGTCTGGAGGCTCATGGCCCGCGCGTAGTCGATCCCGAAGCCGAGGATGAAGGTCAGCGGGATGATCGCAAATCCCAGGATCATGAAGACCCCGCCCTTCTGATCGGATTTCAGTCGGCCAAGGAAACGGACCCATGCGGCCGCGGAGCCGGGCTGAGGAAATATTCTGGTCATAATATATCCACCTAGTAGAGCCGGGGAACCATGTAGATCGTGTCGGTCATCGTTGTGCCCGCGATCGGGAGATAGCTGACGAACGGCATGTAATCATAAGTGATCTGGCCCATGAACAACCAGCCGCCGGCGGTCCCGACCTGGGTCTTCGTGCTGGTACCCGGAGCAAGGTTTTCGCACACGTTCGAGCCGTCCGGCGAAGCCGGGATCATCGTGGAGGTGATCATGTCGCGGGGAATCGGGACGATATTGCCGGTCGACTGCGCCAGGTTCCGGGGGAGCGTGCCGGCCGTCTGGCTCGGGATCGTCGCGGTCACGACGCTGCCGTCGACATTCTGCGTCTGCGCCTGGGTCCAGACGACATAGGCGCGCGTGGCATCGCAGACCCTGAGCAGCGAAATCTGTTCGGTCGCGTTGTCGAGTTTATAGGGGGACAGGACGACCGCACTGGCGCTCATGTGCGATTTCGCGTCAGCGCTTGTCGGGTCGTTGTAAATGATCGTGGGAGACATGCTCCGGCTGACGAGGTCGACCAGCGAACGGGTCGCGACGGTAACCTTGCGGCTGCAGCTGACCCTGTCCGACAGGTAAACCCCGCCGAGGTACATGAGCACGAGCACCGGAAAGGCGAAAGCGAATTCGACTATCACCGCGCCGCGTGTGTTCCGGGTGAAGCGCCTCAGCATGAGGCCTGCGATGCGTTGCATGCGTAGTCCTCCGTCGTGAACACGGAGGTGGCCACGAGTTTGCGATTGGCGTTGGGTTCGTTGATCAGGTTCAGGCCCAGCGGTCCCTTGCCCGTCGGCCACAGATAGATCAGTTGCAGGACGACGATGCGGTTCTTGCCGCTGCCGCTCGACTGGTAATTGTAGCCCGTGCCGGTCGAGACCAATACACCGTCGCTGTCATAGGTGAACGTCGGCGCCGTGGCGCTCGCGACGTTGTAGCTGCTCGCGGTGGTAACATTCACCGTGAGCCGCGAGCATGAGAGCAACGGCGGCAACAGCGCGGGCGTACTGACCGCCTCGCCGCTGGGATTGGTGCCGGAAAGGCCATGGCAGATGGCGTTCTTGAAGTCGCTCGCCGACAGGCCGACGGTTCCGTTGGGGGCCTGCGTCGTTTGGGCGAAGCCGGTCAGGAGCAGGCGTCCCGCGCCCTCGGCCGTCGTCTCAAGCATCTGTTGTGCGAGGTAGATCAGCATCGTGTACAGGATCGCGAGCAGGAACGCGATGAAGGCCGGTCCGACGATGGCGAACTCCATGGCAGCCGTGCCAGCACGGTTTTTCCACAGATTCTTGCCGAATGAGCCGACAGCCCTCCGGGCACGAACAATAGCGCGCAAAATCGCCATGGGGTCCCCCTTTATGGGTGTTTTCCACGATCAGCGTTCATATTTGGTAAATGGACGGATTTCCGGGGCGCGGGCCGGTCGATCGCGAAGATCGGTCCGTCCCCGAACGGGACGGGTCCGGGGTCAGGTCATTGATTTCGGGCGTGACCATGCGGCCGCCTCGCCGCGAAAAAAACTGGCTGGCGGGCGATCCGGCCCGTGAAAATCCAATCAGCCATTTATTGCGCGCGCCGCGCCTGCTATCGCCCGCGCAGCGATGACTGCCACCCATCCTCCCGATAGCCAGCTACACGGATTCGTGGCGTTGCTGCCCGCCGCGGCGCGCCCCTATGCGCTGCTCGCGCGGTTGGACCGGCCGATCGGCTGGTGGCTGCTTTACTGGCCTTGCGCCTGGGCGGTGGCGCTCGGCGGCGGCGCGGTCGGCCACTGGCCGCTCTTCCTCTGGTTGCTGCTCGGGGCGATCGCGATGCGCGGCGCGGGCTGCGTCTATAATGATATCGTCGACCGCGACCTCGATGCGAAGGTGGCGCGCACCGCGTCGCGGCCCGTCGCGAGCGGGGCGGTGTCGGTGCGTAACGCGCTGCTATGGACGCTGCTCCTGTCGCTCGTCGGCCTGCTCGTGCTGCTGCAACTGCCGCGCCCGGCGCAGATCGTCGCGCTCACCAGTCTGGTCCTCGTTGCGGGCTATCCCTTCATGAAGCGCATCACCTGGTGGCCGCAGGCGTGGTTGGGGCTGGTGTTCAGCTGGGGGGCGCTCGTCGCCTGGGTCGCCGTCGGCGGGCAGGAAGGTCTCGCGCTGCCGCTGCTTTATGCCGGCTGCATCGCGTGGGTGATCGGTTACGACACCATCTATGCGCTGCAGGACATCGAGGACGATATGCTGATCGGCGTGAAGTCGAGCGCGCGCGCGATGGGGCGGCATGTGAAGGGCGGGGTCGCGCTATGTTATGCCCTTGCGCTTGCCGGCTGGGGCGGCGCGCTGTGGGCGGTGCGTCCCGATCCGCTGGCGCTCGTCGCGCTGTTACCCGCGGCGGTGCACCTGACCGGACAGGTGGTGACGCTCGACCCGGCGAACGGCGAGGATGCGCTGGCGAAGTTCCGCAGCAACCGTTTCGCGGGGCTGCTGGTCTTCGCGGCGATGCTGGTCGTGGGCAGCGCGCCCTAGCGCCTATTCGGCCGCGAGCAGTTCCTCGGCGCCGCCGAGGTCGACCGAGACGAGGCGCGAGACGCCGCGCTCGATCATCGTCACCCCGAAGAGCCGGTGCATGCGCGCCATCGTCACGGCGTTGTGCGTGACGATCAGGTAACGCGTGTTCGTCTCGCGCGCCATGCGGTCGAGCAGGTCGCAGAAACGTTCGATATTGGCGTCGTCCAAGGGCGCGTCGACCTCGTCGAGGACGCAGATCGGCGCGGGATTGGTGAGGAAGAGGCCGAAGATCAGCGCCACTGCCGTAAGGGCCTGCTCGCCGCCCGAGAGCAGGGTGAGCGTGCCGAGGCGCTTGCCCGGCGGCTGCGCCATGATCTCGAGCCCGGCTTCGAGCGGATCGTCCGAATCGACGAGCTCAAGATGCGCCTGCCCGCCGTTGAACAGCGTCGTGAACAGCCGCTGGAAATGGGCGTTGACCGCCTCGAACGCCGCGAGCAGTCGCGCGCGACCCTCGCGGTTGAGACTGCCGATCGAGCCGCGGAGGCGGTTCACGGCCTGCGTCAGCTCTTCGATCTCGGCGGCATTCCTCGCGCGCTCGGTATCGAGTTCGACGAGCTCGTCGGCGGCGACGAGATTGACCGGGCCGAGCCGCTCGCGGTCGGAAACCAGCCGGTCGTGCCCGGCCGATTCGGCATCGGGATCGCCGACGCTCTCGCCGTCGAAGCCGGCCTTTTGCGGCAGCAGCGGCGGCGGGCATTCGAAGCGCTCGCCCGACAGGCGGCCCATCTCGATGCGGCGGAGTTCGGCGTTCTCGGAGCGGGCGGCGGCGCCCGCGCGCGTTTCGCGCGCCGCGGTGACGCGCTCGCGGATCGCGTTCAGCGCGGTTTCGGCTTCGCGCAGTGCGGCTTCGGCGGCGCGTTCCTGCGCCTCGGCGGCGGCGACCCTGTCGCGGAGCGCCGCCTGCTCCGCCTCGGCGGCGGCGCGCTGTGCGGCGAGCCTGGCGGGGACGTCGGCGAGCTTCGCGGCTTCGTCGGCGAGCGTCCCGGCGCGCTTGTCCATCTCGGTCACGCGGCGTGCGGCCTCGCCCGCGCGGGCTTTCCAGCTCTTGATCTCGGCGCTGACCACCGCCTGTCGTTCGCTGAGCGACGCGAGCGTGCGTTCGTGCGCCGCCAGCGCATCGCGCGCGGCCGTGGCGTCGGTGCGGGCGCGTTCGGTCGCCTGCTCCTCGGCGTCGAGCGCGGCGCGGGCGATGCTGTCGTCGGGAAGCGCGGCGAGCGCGGCTTCCTGCGCCGCGAGCGTGTCGGCGGCTTCCTTCGCGGCCTCGGCGATTTCGGCGAGGCGGCGGTCGAACAGCGCGGCGGCATCGCGGTGGCGATCGAGCGCGGCCTGCGCCTTGTCGGCGGCGCGGAGGGCCGCGCGGCGGCTTTCGTCGGCGGCGGCCAGCGCCTTGCGCGCGGTCGCCGCCGCTTCGGTCAATTGCGCGGCCCGCGCGGCGGCCGCATCGCGCCGGTCGCGAAACTCCTGTACGCCGAGTTCGACCTGCGGGCGCTGCGCCGCGAGTTCGTCGAGACGGTTCTGGCGTTGCAGCCGCTCGGTCGCGGTCGCGCCGTCGCCGCGCGTGACGAAACCGTCCCACCGGCGCATCACGCCCCCCAATGTGACGAGGCGCTGGCCGACCACGAGGGGCTGGCCGGTATCGGTGTCGGCCACCGCGACCTGCGCGAGTCGGCGCGCGAGCGCGGCCGGCGCCTTTACATATTCGGCGAGCGCCCTGGTACCGGCGGGCAGCGGCGGATCGTCCTTCGCCGCATCGGCGCCGCCCCAGCTGCGCGCGGCCTGCCGGTCGGTCCCCGCATCGAGATCGTCGCCGAGCGCGGCGGCGAGCGCGGCTTCATGGCCCGGTTTCACGCGAAGCTGGTCGAGGACGCGGCCCTCGTCGCTGCGCGCCGCGGCGAGCGCGCGTTCGAGCGTCGACGCCTCGCCTTCGAGCGCCGCGAGCGCGGCGCGCGCTTCGGCGAGCGCCGTTTCGATCCCCGCGAGGTCCGCGGCGGTCGCTTCGCGGTCGGCCTCGGCGTCCTGCAGCGCGGTTTCGGCGGCGCCGATCGCAGCCTCGGCGGCTTCGGCCGCTTTCACGCTTTCGGCGTGCGTCGCGGCGAGCGCGGCGCTGTCGCCGAGCGCGGCAACCTCGGCATCGACGCGTGCCTTGTCGTTTGCGACGCGGCGCACGGCTGCCTCGGCGCTATCGCGCGCGGATACTGCGATGCGGCGGTCGGCGGCCTCGCTCGCGGCCTTGGCGCGCGCCTGCGCCAGCGCGACCTCGGCATCGCGGAGGCGCGCCTGCGCGGCGAGATTGGCTTCGGCGAGCGCGGCCTTGCCCGCGTCGTGTCCGGCGATGTCCTGCGCCAGCGATTTCGTTTCGGCGTCGAGCGCGGTCAGCGCGGCATGCGCTTCGCGCGCGAGTTCGCCTTCGTGCGCGCGGTCGTCGGCGATGCGCCGTTGCTGCGTCGCCAGATCCTCGAGCCGCTGGAGCGCGGCGCGCTCCTCGCCCTGCAGGCGGACCTGCGTCGCGGTGGCTTCGGCGAGCGCGTCGCGCTGCACCTGCGCATCGCTCCGCGCCGCCGCGACGTGCGTCGCGACCTCGGTCTGCGCCTTCGAGATGGTTTCGAGTTCGTCCTGCGCGGTCTTCACCGCCGCCTCGGCGGCGTCGGCGTCGCGGCGCGCCTGATCGGCGGCGGCGGCGGCGTCGCGCCAGCGCGCATAGATCAGCCGCCCCTCGGCGATGCGGATATCGTCGCTGAGTTTCTTGTATTTCTCCGCCGCGCGCGCCTGCCGGCGCAGCGCGTTGGCGCGCACCTCCATGTCGGCGACGATCTCCGACAGGCGCGCGAGGTTGGTTTCGGTCGCGCGCAGCTTCTGTTCGGCATCCTTGCGGCGGACGTGCAGCCCGGCGATGCCCGCGGCCTCCTCGAGCATCGCGCGGCGGTCGGTCGGCTTGGCGGCGATGACGTTCGCGATCTTGCCCTGGCTGACGAGCGCCGGGCTGTGCGCACCGGTCGCGGCGTCGGCGAAGATCAGCGCGACATCCTTGGCACGGACGTCGCGGCCGTTGGCGCGATAGGCGCTGCCCGCGCCGCGTTCGATACGCCGGATGACCTCGAGATCGTCGCCGTCGCTCGAATCCGAAAGCCCCGCAACGAGCGCGCCCTCGGTATCGCAATGGAGCGCGACCTCGGCGAAGTCGCGCGCGGGGCGCGACGAGGTCCCGGCGAAGATCACATCCTCCATCCCGCCGCCGCGCATCGATTTGGGCGAGGATTCGCCCATCACCCAGCGGATCGCTTCGAGCAGATTCGACTTGCCGCAGCCGTTGGGACCGACGACGCCGGTCAGCCCCGGCTCGATGCGCAGTTCGGTGGGTTCGACGAAAGATTTGAAACCGGTCAGGCGCAGCCGCTTTATCTGCACGGAACGCCCCCGTGCAGCTCATCGAATCGGAGCTGTTGCAACCTTGTCGTCACATATCCCCCATGCAGCCGTCATGCCGTGTGGCGGGGGGAGTCGCAAGGGGCAGGATTTGCCTGCCCCTTGATGTTTCAGATCAGCGCGCGCCCATTGTGCGCAGGCGATCGCGCAGCGGGCCCCACGCGGCGATGCCCTCGGCGACCTGGCCGTTGATGACGAAGGTCGGGGTGCCGGTGATCTGGTATTTCTCGACCCCCGCGTTGGTGCCCTTTTCGATCGCCTCGACATTTTCGACCTTGGCGAGGCACTGCTGGATCGTCGCGGCGGGGACGCCGCGCTGCTGGTAGAACTGGTCGATGCCCCAGCCCTTGGCGAGCGCGCCGAAGCGCTGCGCCGGCGGCAGCTTCATCGCCTCCTCGATCCCCGGCTGCGGCTTCGACGCACCGGCGACGAACGCCTCATGTTCGATGAAGGTCGCGTCGGCGAGGGGGAAGAAGCGGTCGGGGGTGGTGCATTTGACGATTGCACCCGCGATCGCATCGACCGGATGGAGCATGAACGGGGTCAGCTTGTACGAGACGCGGCCGGTGTCGACGAAGTCGCGTTTCAGCTCCTCATGTGAATCCTGCGCGAACTTCGCGCAGTGGCCGCAGGTGAAAGCGCCGAATTCTTCCAGTTTGATCGGCGCGTCGGGGTTGCCCATCACCACGCCGTCGCCATCGACGCGCACGACCTGCGACCAGGTCTTGCCGGCGGGCGGCGCGACCTTCGCGACGACGTCCTGTTCCTTGGTCGGATCATCGGCGCCGCCGCCACAGCCGGCAAGCGCGAGCGCGCCGAACGAGGACAGGAGGGCGATACGAAGCGATGCGTTCATCTTTTTCTTTCTCCACAAAGGCGGGAATGCGGGGCTTTTAGGCGGCCTTGAGCGCGAGGTCGAGTTTCGATTTGAGCGCGGGCCATGCGGTGACGCCGGCGTTGCGGCCGTTGACGAAGAAGCTCGGCGTGCCCTCGACGCGATCGGCGTTGAGGCCGATATTGGTCATGCCGGTGAGCTCGGCCTGCGCGACCTCGCTGTCGAGCGCGGCGTCGATCTGCGCCTGCGTATAGCCGCGCGCGCGCATCAGCGCGGTGAGCCCCGTGCCGGCGGCGATCTTGCGCGCGCGTTCGCCGGTGGTGCCTTCGAACCAGCTCTTTTTCTGGGCTTCGGTAGCGTTCCGGATTTTGGCGATCAGCGCCGGAAAATTATTGAAGAGCGCCTGATGATTGCCCGCGAACGCCCGGGGTCCGCCGCAGCGCGCGAGCAGCGCGGCGGTCATGTCGACGGGGTCGCGGACGAGATTGCGATATTCGAACAGCACCAACCCGCGATCGACATAGCCCGTCTTGAGCGGCAGCGAGCCCGCCTTCGCGAAATCGGCGCAGATGTGGCAGGTGTAGCTGAAATATTCGACGAGCCTTACCCTGGCGTCGGGGTTGCCGACGACGAAGGCGCCGATCGGGCTCGTCGTGACGGTCTGCGACCATAGCGTCGGTTTGGCCGGCGTCGCGGCGATCAGCGTGAGCGCGGCGCCCGAAAGGGCCAGCACCGCTGCGCGGCGATCGAGAAGCGGGTCGTCGAAAGCGGACATGATACGGGTCCTAGCTGATACGGGGAAGCTTGGGCGGTGTCGCCAGACCCGCGGCCATGCGTTCGAGCACGGTGCGCAGTTCCGGGTCGCCGATATCGCGCAGGCTGT